>CAZPND010000008.1:0-34386 GCA_964587975.1 uncultured Candidatus Bathyarchaeia archaeon | reverse complement strand
CGGTACAGGCGGAATCAGGCGGAGTGGCTCAGAAACAAAGGCTACCTAAAACTGTGAGGGAGAAGTGAATAAACTTGAAACGTAAAAAGTCTTCAGGCGAATATCTCGCTTATATTTCTGCAAAGCATGACGTTGATTCGGACGCGCTTTTTTGCGCGTTGCTTTCAGCAGGAGAGAACAAAAAATCCAGATGTGGCGATCTTTCAATCGAATGCCGCGGCAAAGCAAAAGGTAAAGTATTCTTTTTGATCACGAAAGATTCCGAAGTGGTAGCGCAGTTGCCAGTCTCTGAAGAGTTTCTTTCACAGGAGGGTAATCCTCTTAGAAACTTCATGGAATCCGACATGGTTCGTAAGCATATAACAAAGAAAGCCAAGCTTCCTGCTTCTTACTCGATTGGAGATTTAAGGCATGGAATGAACCATGTTACTTTGAAGGCTAAAGTTTTAGAGGTAACCAAGCCGAAGCAGGTTTTTACAAGATATGGAAATTACGCCACGTTGGCTAAAGCGGTGATAGCGGATGGAACAGGCGAAATAAAGCTTTGTTTATGGAACGAACAGATAGACGCCGTCTCGGCTGGAGACACCGTTCAAATTGAGAATGCGCGAACATCAACGTTTAAAGGCGAAAAACAGTTGAGCCTTGGCAAAACCGGCACGCTCAGTAACATTGAATTCTTAAACTCTGAAATGCAGCCAACTGATTTGCAGTAGCAAAGTCTCCGCAACTAAGTTTTCACGCCTAACCTTTCGTTAATCAATTTGCCAACGGCTTGGTCCGTCTAATATTCTCTCTTAGATTACATGAACAACGTAAGTAGCCTAAACACAATTCCACCCACAAGCACTGCAAAGGTTATCTCGAACACCGTTATGAAAAGGGATTTCTTCCACCCGAAATCTTTGATTAAAACCCCAATCGTAGCTATGCACGGTATGTACAGCATCGCCACCAAAGTGAACACTATCATCTGAACAGGCGTTAGGACCAGGGCAAAATTGGTCGTTCCCAGAAGAGCGCCAAGCATAACCAGCGACAACTCCTTTCTCAGCACACCAAATATCAACGTTATCCCTGTAATAGCGGGCAAACCAAGCCAAACCACCGTTACAGGACTAAGTACCCCTGCTAAAGGATCCAGCACGCCTGACACCTCCGCCAACTTCAACACAAAGCTGCCCACAATTATCAGGGGAAACGCTATTTTTATGAACTCAGCAACCCTAAACCACGTCTGCTTCAAAATAGTCTTCATGTGAGGCCACCTGTAGTCGTGCATCTCCATGATGAGAGCTGTTGATTCACCAGGGACGACTCTAAACGCAAGTCTTCCTATGGCGAAAATTATCAGCAGGTTAAAAAGGTAAAGCGCTAACGCCCACTGGATGCCTAGAAACTTGCCTACCAAACCCAGTATGATAACCGTGGTTGCGGCGCAAGGCACCAGTGTGGTAACAAACGCGGCAAGTAATCTTTCTCTCTGCGTCTCCATTATTCTGCACCCTAAGCAGGCTGGAACGTTGCAGCCAAAGCCAAGCATCATGGGGATGAAGGCTTTTCCATGCAACCCAATTTTGTGCATGACGTTATCCATAAGGAACGCTATGCGACTTAGGTATCCAGAGTTTTCTAGGAAGTACAGTATGATGTAGAACGGAATTATGTAGGGCAGAACTATTGTGACTCCTGCTATGATCCCTTCCATAACCCCGCCCCAAACGAGCGTACCAACGATTCCTGTTCCAAACACGCTCGCAAAGAACGGCTCCAAACCGTAAAGCAAAGTGCTTAGCAGACCCGAGGTGAAATCTCCAAAGGCGAAGATGGAAGAGAAAATTAATAGCAGCGAAAAAGCCAGCATGAGGTACCCGGTGATTTTGTGAGTTGTAAAGTTGTGAAGCTTCTCTGCTAAAGTAGGCTTTATCGGCGGCACCAACTTCTGCGCCCCTCTAGCTATGCATCCAGCGGCTTCATACCGTTCCGAAGTTATCACGGTTGAGCAGCCGTGCCCATGAAGTTTCGCAATTTCGCCTGCAAGCTTCTTGGCGAGAGGGATTATTTCAGGGGATAACCTTTCGATTTCCCGTTCTATATCTTCATCCCCCTCCAGCAGCTTGATTGCCGCGTATCTCGGCGGATACATGAACTGCACGTTTTTCATCTTTTCAACAAGCACGCCGATTTTCTCTTCAACTTCCTCTCCATACATCACTTGCCCATGCTTTGCTGGTCCTTTTTCAATCGTTTCTATGGCTTTCTCCAAAAGCTTGTCAATGCCGACCCCTTTTATGGCAACAGTCGGTATGACGGGTACTCCCAAAAGCTGCTCCAAGCTGTCTATGTCTATTTGAATTCCTTTGCCCTTCGCCATATCTATCTGGTTCAACGCTATGACCATCGGGGTCTCCAGCTCCATCAGCTGCAAAGTGAAAAAGAGGTTTCTCTCAAGAACCGAAGCGTCAACAACATTTATCACCATGTCTGGCCGCTCAACTGCAATGTACTTTCTTGAAACCAGCTCTTCCAAAGAATAAGTGGAAAGCGAGTATATCCCAGGCAAATCAATGATGTCAATAGTGTACCCTTTAAACTGAAGTGTGCCTTCTGCGCGTTCAACTGTTTTTCCAGGCCAATTGCCTATGTGCTGATGCAGCCCAGTCAAATAGTTGAAAATCACCGATTTGCCGACATTAGCGTTTCCAGCGAGGGCAATAAGCAGTTTCTTTTTCATTTCTTTTCTTTCTCCACGAAAATCCTTTCAGCCATGCCTCTGCCAAGAGCAAGCCTTGAACCCCGCACACGAATTTCAATGGGCCCATGAAAAGGAGCGGATTTCACAACACTAACCTGTATACCCGGCGTAAGACCCATATCCATAAGCCTCTTTTCAAATATGCTACCTTGTCCATGTCCCGTTTTTATGGAACTGACTGTTCCGTTTTCTCCTTTTTTTAGCGCAGTTAATGCTACTTCACTTTTTTTTGTGTTTTTTCTTTCCATTATTCGTCACCTTTTCAGTCAAGGCTTTGCTAATGTTTGGCGTGTTTTCTGCTGATTTTGTCGTTCCACGACGCGAGCGGATGACATAGCATCCTAGCTTACTTGGCGACTATCTGATTTTCTAATTCAACAAAAACCTTCGCGGCAACACCTTTTCCCAGAGCCAGTTTTGAACCTCTGACCGACAGTTCCACGGGTCCTCCGAGCGGCGCGACTCTTACAGCGCATATTTCGGTGCCGGGTGTAAGTCCCGTGTCTAAAAGCCGCTGAAGCATGTTGTAGCCGCCTCTGATGAAGGAGATTTTGCCGCACTGCCCTTTTTTGAGGCTGCTTACTGAAACCAGGTTTTGGTTGTGTTTCCCTACTTCCTCCAAGCCTTTGCTGTGTAGTTGGATGCATTCAGCGCAGCTGCCTATCTTGAGGTCGCACGGCGGGATTATTTTTCCATCGTCTGGACAACGGTCTGGGTGTCTTAGGAAGCGGCATAGCGACTCTTCAGCGTCATCTGCCAGTGTATGCTCCATTTCGCATGCTTGCTTGTGGACTTTCGTGTTGTCAATTTTTAAAACGTCGTGCAGGAATCGTTCCAGTAAGCGGTGCTTGCGAACCGTCTTTTCGGCGATTCGTTTGCCCTCGCTTGTAAGGGTCGTTCCGTGATAGGGGGAGTGTTCAATGTAGCCTTTTTCAGCTAGTTTTTTCAGCATTTCGGTTACGCTGGCGGGAGCGACTTTCAGTGCTCGCGAGATTTCTGTGGTGCTTACTGGTTTTCCGTTTTGCGAGGGGTCGTATATTGCTTTGAGGTAGTCTTCAACACTTCTTCGTGCCATGTTTACCCACCTTATTTTTAGGCACACCTAAATTATATGAGGTGCCGAGCGCACTAATAAACTTTTAGGCGCACCTAAAAATATCATCCATCAAAACCCTAAAAGCACCAAGCCGCGCCCGCCCCAAACCCTTATCAAACAGCATCAGCGTCCAGTAACGGCTAAATACAGCCAAAACTATTTTCGGTAATATTAGAAGGAAAGAACGAAAATGGAAGACTTCTCAGACCTTGTCCTCAAATTAATAGAAGCCAGTAAAAACCACGAAAAATACCGCGACACAGAATGCATAAACCTAATCGCAAGCGAAGGACTGAAGTCTCCAGCCGTCAAGCAAATGCTCAGCCTCTCCTCAGACCTGGAAGGCAGGTATGCTGAAGGTGAAAACGACCTTGCGGGACACGTTAAGAAGCGGTATTATCAAGGTCAGAAGTACATGTCACTTATCGAGAATTACGCCACAGATTTGATGAAAAGCCTGTTCAAATGCGACTGGGCAGACGTGCGCATCGTCTCAGGAACACACGCGAATCTTGCAACGTTCAAGGGTTTATCGTTGGCAGCGAAGAACCGCAAAATGGTTGTAACGCCGCTTAGTTGTGGGGCACACATTTCTCACGATTACACGGGTTTGGCTGGTAACGTTCTTGGGCTAGAGAACATTAACCATGTTTACAACATTGAAGAGTTTAACATTGACGTTGACAGGTCCATTGATGTCATACGGGCTGCTAAGCCGGGCATCGTTACGTTTGGGGGCAGTCTCTTTCTGTTTCCTCATCCGATTAAGGAGTTGAAGGATGTGTGCGACGAAGTTGGCGCTTACGTTGCTTACGATGCTTCACATGTTTTGGGGCTTATCGCCGGCGGTGTCTTCCAAGACCCGCTTCGTGAAGGCGCTGACTTCATCACGTCGTCTACGCATAAGACGTTTCCTGGACCTCAAGGCGGCGTAATCATGGGAAGCCCGTCGAGTCCGCGGTTGGAGAAGGCGGTTAAGAAAATTCAGTTTGCAGTGTTTCCACTGAGCGCTTCGAATACTCATTTGGGCAGGTTGCCAGCGTTGGGGATTGCGGCTTTGGAGATGAAGGTTTTCGGGGCTGAGTTGGCGAGGCAGATTGTGAAGAACGCGCAAACGGCGGGGCAGTACCTGTGCGAGAACGGCGTCAAAGTCTTATGCGCCTCAAAAGGATTCACACAGTCACATCAGTTAGCCGTTGACATCTGCGATTTCGGAGGCGGCAAGAAAATCGCCCAAGACCTCGAAGATGCCAACATAATCTTGAACAAGAACCTCCTGCCTTACGACAACCAAGACGACCGTGACAACCCCTCAGGCTTAAGAATCGGGTTCCAAGACGTAACCAGACGCGGCTTCAGGGAAGGCGACATCAAGCACTTGTGCGACCTCATGCTCAGCGTGATTAAAGGAAAACGCGCCCCTGCCGAAGTGAAGGAAGACGTCATCGCTTTGAAGAAAGAGTTCAATCAGGTGAAGTACGGCTTCCAAAGCGTGGAAGAAGTCTTGAAATACATTAAAAAAGCTTAAGAATAATGATATTGAGGATTTGTAATTCAGCGCATAAATTTACTTAAATCCGAAGGAGTGGAGCAAAAGTGAAAGTATTGCTGAACGATAGCTTGGAGAAAGAAGGAATAAAAGTATTCGAAGCCTTAGGCATAGAAACTGACACGCGAAAAAGGGATTTACCCGGGCTTATCGCGGACATAGGCCAATTTGACGCGTTAATCGTGAGAAGTGGCACAAAGGTAACCCGGCAGGTTCTTGAGGCGGGCGCACGGGGAAACTTGAAAATCGTGGGCAGAGCCGGCGTCGGCTACGACAACATTGACGTGGCTGCTGCTTCTGAAAACGGCGTCATCGTGAAGTGTGCGCCTTTTGGAAATACTAACGCGGTTGCCGAATTGGCTATTTGTCTAATGTTGAACGTTTCGCGAAACGTTCCGCAGGCTCATTATTCGCTGAAAAGCGGTAAGTGGAAGAAATCGGAGTTAAAAGGAACCGAGCTTTCTTACAAGACCCTGGGGATTTTAGGCTGCGGGAAAATTGGGCAAAGAGTGGCTGAGCTGGCGCGCCGCGGCTTTGACATGGAAGTCATCGGTTACGACATTTGCCCGTGTGCGGAGTCAACCGTGAAGTACGTGTCTAAAGAAGAGGTTCTTTCAAAAGCGGATTACATAAGTATCCACACGGGCGGAAAAGCCACGATTGTGGGCGAGAAAGAGCTTTCTATGATGAAGCCCAGCGCGTACCTCATCAACACTTCACGAGGTCACAACGTTGACGAAGAGGCGCTGTACAAGGCGTTGAAAGAAGGGAAAATAGCGGGTGCCGCCGTGGACGTTTACACCGAAGAACCCAGAAAAGAAGGCGCCGAGTTCAAAAGCAAACTGAGGGAGCTTGACAACGTCGTCTTCAGCTCGCACTTAGGCGCCTCCACCATAGAAGCTCAGAGGGAAACTTCAACGGAAATCGCGCGGGTGGTTGCCCGATACCTTTTCGGCGGAGACTTTACAAGCGCGGTTAACGCTGGCGAAAGCATTGAGCTTGAGGAAAGACCCGTCTACACCTTGTTTATTCATCATCGAGACGTTCCCGGCGTGTTCGCCAACATCGACAAGGTGTTAGCTGACAACGACATAAACATACGGGCTAACTACTCTAGGCAGATTGGAAAAAGCGGCTACGCGCTCTCCGTTTACGTGTTGCATAAGAAGGTGCCTCAGAAAATCATAGACGCCCTTAAGGGAATAGATAATATCTGCAACGTCAAAGTATAGCTATGGAAACAGCAGCAACGGATTCCAGCCTACTTTTATACCTGAACCTTAGGCGTTTCTACATGAGTTGCTGAGTATTGTATATAAGCAGGTTTTCAGTTGAAGGGTGAACAATGAAACTAGGGGTTCTGTTTTCAGGCGGCAAAGACTCAACACTTGCGCTGCACAAAGCCGCAGAAAAAGAGGAAGTCATGTGCCTAATCACGCTTGTCTCCGAGAACAAAGAAAGCTTCATGTTTCATACGCCAAACATAGACCTTACCGCGCTTCAAGCCGAAGCCTTAGGTTTGCCGTTGATAAAGAAGTTGACGGCGGGTGAGCCTGAAAAGGAGTTAAAAGACCTGGAAGCGGCGATAGCGCAGGCAATCAAAGTTTTCAAAATTGAAGGAGTCGTGACGGGAGCGGTGGAGTCTGTTTACCAGGCCGCGCGAATCCAGCAGACATGCAACCGCTTAGGCGTTTGGTGTTTTAACCCGCTGTGGAAGAGAAACCAGAAAGCGCTTCTGGAAGAAATCGTGGCTGAAGGTTTCAAGGCGATAATTTCGGGTGTTTTCGCTTATCCTCTTGATGAAAAGTGGCTGGGAAAACAGGTAGACGAAGACATTATAGCGAGGCTTTTGGTTCTCAGCAGAGAGTACGGGTTAAGCCCTTCAGGCGAAGGCGGCGAAATAGAAACCACCGTTTTAGACGCTCCGTTGTTCAAAAGGAAAATCGAGGTTCTGGACTTTGAGGTGGAGGCGAAGGGCAACTCTGGCGTTTTCAGAATTAAGCAGGCGCGGTTGGCGGAAAAATGATTCTTGTTGTTGACATGAACTCCGAAGAGAATTCTTTTGGGTTTTCCGAGTTTGTCCTGCCCATCCTAGCCGTCGCTGAAGAACTGGAGAAATGCACTGTTAAGCGTTATTTTGAGGTTAACGAAAAGGACATGAACGGTTGTGATAAGATTGTTCTTTCAGGCAGCGCGTTGAAGAACACGGTGACTCTGAGCCAAATATCGCGGTTCAGGTGGTTGAAAGACTGCGGCAAACCCGTTTTGGGTATATGCGCTGGAATGCAAACTATTGGTCTATTTTTCGGCGGGCGCTTGGTGAAGTGTCGTGAGATAGGCATGACCGAGATTGTGACGCTGAAGGAGAATCTTTTGTTTGCTTCAAGTTTCAAAGTGTACACGCTGCATAATTACGCAATAGTACCTTCCGCTGAATTTGAGGTGTTGGCTGAATCCGCAAATTGCGTTCAAACGATAAAGCATAAGCGTAAGGACGTTTACGGCGTGCTTTTTCATCCCGAAGTCAGAAACAAAGAAGTCATACAACGGTTTGTTCAAGCTTTTCCGTGAACCGAATACTATAAAACTGACGCGTTAAGTTAGCAGTTAAGGAGTTTGGGTTAATTTTGGTAAATGAGTTACCTCCAGAGAGTCTCAGAAAAATTTGTGAAGCCAAGTTCATACGCTGCGAAACCACTGAGGATTTGGTTCCTATCCGCGAGATAATTGGTCAAGAAAGAGCGGTCAGAGCGTTAAAGTTCGGACTAGGCATTAAGGACCACGGATTTAACATTTTCGTGACAGGTTATCCGGGAACTGGCAGAAAAACGGCTGTCAAAAACTTCGTGGAAGAAGTAGCCCAGGATAAACCTGTGCCGCCTGACTGGTGTTACGTGAACAATTTTTCTAACCAGTACGAACCCAAGGCGATCCAGTTGCCGGCGGGAAAAGGCAAGACGTTCCGAGACGACGTGAAAAATCTTATTGAAAACATACGAACGGCGCTTCCTAAAGCTTTTGAAAGTGACGATTACGCCTCAAGAAGAGACGCAACAGTCCGCGGTCTGGAAAAGCAGAGGAAAGATTTAATTGATAAACTTAACGCGAAGGCACAGCAAGAGGGCTTCGTTATTCAGAGCACGCCCATCGGTCTGCTGCTTATCCCAGTTGTGAATGGTAAGCCGCTTTCTCAGGAAGAATTGTTGAGTTTGCCTCAGGAGGCAAAATCGAAGATTCAAGAGAGACGGGAAAAGCTTGAGGCGGAACTGAGAAACACGATGCGCCAGTTTTTAGACATGGAGAGAAAAATTCGTGAGGAGATTAAGAAGCTTAACAGAGAAGTTGCTCTTTACGCCATTGGCCACTTAATGGAGGCAATCATCGAGAAATATTCCGATAACTCGGAGATTACTGGTTACTTGAAGGCTGTGCAGAATGACATTTTGGATAATCTGTCTCAGTTCATTAAGCGGGGTGAAGATCAACAGCGGTTGCCTTTTCCTGTGCCTTGGATGAGGGAGAGTAGATTCAGAAAGTACCAAGTAAACGTGGTCGTTGACAATTCAGATTGCAAAGGCGCGCCAGTGGTAATGGAAACCAACCCCACCTATCAAAACCTTATCGGGAGGACGGAAAAGGAAGCGCAGTTCGGTGCTTTAATCACAGACTTCACCATGATCCGCAGCGGATCCCTGCATAAAGCTAATAACGGGTTCTTAATCATTCCAGTTGAGGACCTGCTTCGAAACCCCTTCTCTTACGAAGCCTTGAAACGGGCAATCCGCGACAAAAACATTGTCATCGAAGAACCGCAGGAACGTTACGGTTTCATCAGCACCAAAAGCCTGAAGCCTGAGCCGATTCCTCTGGATATCCGAGTGATTCTCATCGGCAACCCGTACCTCTATCAGCAATTATTTATCTTGGACACTGATTTCAGCGAACTCTTCAAGGTGAAAGCTGAATTTGATACAACCATGGAGCGGACAGAAGAGAACGTGAAGAAATACGCGGCTTTCGTCTGTACTCTGTGCAAGAAAGAAAACCTGAAGCATCTGGAACAGTCAGCATTAGCAAAACTGATAGAATACAGCCAAAGGATTGCTGAGGATCAGAAAAAGCTGTCCACGAGGTTTTCTGAAGTCGGCGACATCGTCCGCGAAGCCAACTTTTACGCCGTACAAGAGAAATCGGATGTGGTCACAGAAAAGCACGTTAAAAAAGCCATTGAAGAGAAAATTTACAGGTCTAAGCTTATCCAAGAAAAAATTCAAGAAATGATCAGCCGAGGCGTGCTGCTTATTGACACGGACGCAGAGACGGTTGGACAAGTGAACGGGTTATCCGTTATGGGACTCGGCGACTTCGCTTTTGGCAATCCTTCTCGTGTGACGGCAAGCATAGGCTTAGGTCGAGAAGGCGTAATCGACATTGAAAGAGAAGCAAAAATGGGCGGTCCCATACACACTAAAGGCGTTCTAATCCTGAGCGGCTACTTAAACGAGAAATACGCGCAGGATAAACCGCTTAGTCTCTCAGCACGTCTTGTTTTTGAACAGAGCTATGGAGGAGTGGAGGGTGACAGCGCTTCAAGCACCGAGTTATACGCGATACTTTCCGCGCTTTCTGGGCTGCCGATAAAACAGAACATAGCGGTGACAGGCTCGGTTAACCAGAAAGGTGAGGTTCAAGCAATAGGCGGCGTAAACGAGAAAATCGAAGGCTTCTTTGAAGTTTGCAAAGCAAAGGGTCTCACGGGGCAACAGGGCGTAATGATACCCGAAAGCAATATGCAAAACCTTATGCTGAAAGAAGAAATAGTGGACACCGTAAAGGCGGGAAAATTCCACATTTACTATGCAAAAAACATCAACGAAGGCATCGAAGTTCTCACGGGAACCAAAGCCGGCAAAAAACAACAAGACGGAACCTTCGAGGAAGGAACCGTGAATTACAGAGTAAACAAGAAACTAAAGGATATGGCTGAAAAACTCAAAGAATTTCCATCTGCACCAGCAGGCGAAAAGAAAAGCGAAAGCTAAAAACATACCAAACGACCAAAGCTCCAATAATAAAAACCCACTTCTTTCTCAACCCACATCTTACAAAATTAAATGACTCTGTTAAACCCGGAAATGACACGTCGACATGAAACAAAAACCTTCACGATTTCCAATTTCTTAATGTAGTAACTATTTAAAAGGGAGGGGGTAGCTTTCAAGAGCGATAGTGCCGCATCGCCATTTTTGGATAATTTTATTAGAATGGATAGATAAGATATGCTACAGCAATCTATGAAGGTGTAAAACTTTTGGCAACTAAAAAGGGTGAAAAATACACGTGTGAAGAATGCGGACTTGTCGTCGTGGTTGAGGATCCTTGCGGTTGTGAAGCAGTCGAGTTGATTTGCTGCGAGACACCAATGAAGCCTGTTAAGGCTGAAAAAGCTAAGGCAAAGGCAAAGCCGAAACCTAAAGCAAAACCCGCAAAGAAAGCTAAGGCAAAACCAAAGAAGAAATAAATTCTCACCAATCCCTTTTTTTATTTCAACTTACACCGCTCAAAAAAGCGCTTTTCCCCATTCTCACCGTGCAAATTGAATTTTGCATCTGCATTTCAAATAAACAAGGCTTAATTTAAAACAGACCAAATTAACGTAGGTCAGATGCATCATTGAAAGTCCCGAAAAATAAAAAGAAACGCAGCAGAGCCGTTATAGTGTTGCTTCTTCCTGTTGTCGTGATTCTGTGGATTTTCGGTTGAAACCTGTACTGGATTGGCCGCCAAAGAGAATCCGGGAAGTCTGAACCTGCTTCTTCACCCCAGGAAAAAGATAACGTGACCCTAGTGCCAATGGTGCTTGAAACCACGCCAGAACTAGAGAATTAGCTAGAGTGCCGCTGTTTCTAACTGGTTAAAAATGGAAAAACCTTGCAGTTCCGTGTTAAGGCGCGTTAAAAAATTTCGAGAGTGTTACCTTTGCCAAACTATGATTTAAGAAAACGGAGCCTGAATGGTTTTCGAGTATGCAAAAGCGCTAGTTAAAGCGTGATGTTTAGAAAAATCTGTGCTTCTTCTTTTCCTGTTGCTTGTCGCTTTGGGCTTCTTGAGCCTCAACTAAGGCTTCGTCATCTATGGCTGTAACGGTAACACCGCTGTCTTCAGAATCTTCAAGCGTCACTTCAGCAGGTTCAGGTGCTGCTTCTTTCTTTTCGGGAGGAGCCGCAACTTCAACTTCGGTTATAGTTTCCTTTGGTGGTGGTAGCGGCGCAGGGTTTTCCGGCGGTGCTTGTGGTGGTGCTTGTGCCGGATGTTTCAGCCTTTTTTCCAGATCGTTAAGTTTAGCTTCCAACTGAGATATCGTGTCTTTGGCAGCTTTGTTGTTATCATGGAGTTGTTCAATTACGACTTGCTCTTCAAGGACTTTTACGCTGTATTCCAGTTTCTTCTGTTCTTCTTTCAGAGAACGTGATTCTGCTTCAAGCTCCGCTCGTTTCGCTTGCATTTTTTCAAGGTCTTTTTGTTCGCTCAATTTTCATCAAAACTACAAACGATTATATTAAATTATAACTTTATGAAGGGGAACTCTATATTGGAGATTTAGAGTGGCGCTTAACTTTTAAGGGTCAGCTCAAGAAACGGCTAATATTAATGTTGCTGGAAAAAAATAGGGCAGGTAACAAAAAGGGGAAGGATGTTATTTCAGATAGTCATCGAATGACCAGTAGTGTTCTTCTTCCTGCATCACTATGTCTTCAAACATTCGCCGTGTCGTGGTGTCTCCGCGTTTCAGCGCTTCAGCGATGATTTGCCTGTAAAGCACTATCGCGATGGTTTCAGCTTGTCGGTCTAGCACTATGAAATCCTCAGGGTTTGCTCCAACCTGTGGAATCGGGTCTGGAACAACCGTGCATTCGCCTCCAAGCAGGTAAATTCGTTCGCTGATCTTTTCCAGATGCTCCATCTCCACCAGAAAAACAGTTTTCAACAGGTCGCTGATGACTTTGGCTTTGTTAGATTCTGTGACAACTTCAAGCGCAGAAACTTTTCCTCGCAACGCCATCAAACTGGCTTTTTCATGCTGGTTAGTGTACTGGATTATCGCCGAGATTTCAGATGCAACCGCCTTGTTAAGCAAAACGAAATAGTCATCAGTGAATATTTTGCGCCATTCTGATAACGGCGTTGCTTCTGGAACTTCTGTTTCGTCTTTCATGTTCATGTATTCTTGGAATTTGAAAAGGTGCTCTTCCTCAGCCTTGTAAATTTTCTGGAATAACTGCCGAGTTGTGCGGTCTCCGATGTCCCTTGCAGCCTTGATGATGTTGCGGTATAGCACAAGCGCTTCTTCTTCTGCTTTAGCGTCGAGTTTTGCGAATTCGCTTAAGCTGTTTCCCACGACTGGGTTATCTGCTTTTGTGGTTGCTGATCCTCCAAGGTAGTAGATGCGTTCCATGATGTCTGCGGCGTGTTTCATTTCTTCGATGGCGATTTCCTTCAGGAATTTTCCAACTGCTTCGTAGGTGGTTTTGTCGAGGAGCATGTTCTCAGGGATCACTTTTTGGATTAGTTTTTCCATTTTTGTGTGTTGCAGCATGTATTGGATTGAAACTTGGATTTCTCTTGAAACCGCCTGATTTAACAAGCTAATATATTCAGATGTTGCTTTGACAGCCATAATAACTCAAGTCTCCTAGCTACGAGAACAGTAATCGCCTTAATATAAAAAGATTCTTTTGCCGATTTCGTGACTGGGACGTGAACTTGAATTTTTTATGGAAAATAGAAAAATGGGAGGGAAATAATTCTCTAAATAGGCTTTATTTCTTCTTTGCAGCCTTCTTTTTCTTCGCTTTGGCAGCTTTAGGCACGATATTGACCTCGAAACTATAATTATCGCCAATTTGTATTTAAAATTTGCTAAAGATGGCGTTCTGCGTCTCCTATTGGTAACGCGATGTGGAATGAGGTCTTACTGTGAAAACAAGCGTTTTCAGCTTTAATTAGTGGGAAATAGCGCGGAAACAGCCAAGTAAAGGCGTTCTAAGCCTTTTTATCAAGCGGTTAGCTTTGGCTGTCTTGTGCCCGTTTTCTCTTGGTTTGCAGTTGTTTTCAAAATTTTAAGTTGTTGAATTAGCATGTCTTCAGTGGCGTAAGAAGGAGTTTTGAATGCTTTCTGTCCAGACAACCGTTTCTAATGACATTTTGCCCATTTAACGTCGGAGATTTTAGGAGGCAACTGCGCTGGACTGACGTGCGATTTTTTGTCTATACCCCCCTATAAATAGATTAAACTGCTAGTTGGCTGAAAAAGGGCTTTGTGGCTGTTGTGCTTTGTGGTTGAGATTCCGTATGTTTTTGGGCGGTTTCTGCGCCAATACGGACCTCCCCTCTATAGTTTTCTGCAATGATTGGCTATTAGGATCCTAATAGGCGGCAAATATGCTGTTTGTCAAGAAAGTTTGACTAAGAACTGGGGGTTAGTCAAGAAATCTTGATAAAAACTCTTTTAACACGGAAAAGACCAGTGTTAATTGGGACTGAGATTGAAAAGAAACATGCTCGTAACCATAGCTTTCATCTCAACATTTTTGCTTATAGCGGCAACTGTACCTCGGTCTGTAGAGTTGGCGTCTGCTCAAAGCTTTGAAACCATAACCATCAAAGCTGACGGAAGCATCGCCCCGTCAACGGCTTCTGTTACTAAAAATGGAAACGTCTACATATTAACTGCAGCGTCTTTGGCGAGATAATTATTGAAAAAAGTAATATCATCTTTGATGGTGGAGGTCACACAGTTATTTGTGGCTCTAGAAGTTGTGCGATAAGGGTTGGTTCAACAGAACCAGATTCAGAATTAATCAGTAACGTCATCATAAGAAACGTGGTTATCATGCAGGATGAAAATGCGGATGATTGGGCTAGAGGAATAGTTTTGGAGTATGCAACTAACTCGATAATTGCCAACAACACGATTTTCAACATGAAGGATGGCACAGGCATCTCAATTCTTGATTTTAGCAAGGGAAACGTGGTAGTTGGGAATAATGTGACAAACATTAATGGTAATGGCATTTGGGTTTGGACCAGCAACACTACCGTAATTGCAAACTACATAACTACAAATGCGGGAAGTTGCATTCGCTTCTCTGATTGGGCGAACAACACAGTAACAGGAAACCACATCGCAGATAATCACATTGGAATTTCTTGTTGGGCAGGTAACCCCATACCGCCGGGACTTGTCAACCTCATTTACCATAACAACTTCGTTGACAATACACTTAATTTTCTCAACGAGGCAATCTTCAAGTCTAATTCAAGCGAATTATTGTATCCCGCCTTGGTTAATGTTTGGGATAACGGAACCGTGGGAAACTACTGGAGCGACTACAACGGCAAAGACGTTGACGGCAATGGTATTGGAGATACACCGTATGTCGATGATCACTATAATTTAGATGCTAACGACACCGATCGCTTTCCACTTATGAATCCAATCGACGTGGTAGTGCCATCTTTGCCAACCCATATCCCAACTCCAACGCCCCTCCCTTCATCTACACCAACAGCAACACCAACGCCTACGCCTTCCCCAACTCCACCTCCGGAGCCAAAACCATCAAGTCCGTCTCCATCTTCTTCTACTCTGGAGCCGACACCATCCTCAACACCTAACCCTCAACCAGAACCTTTCCCCACAGAATTTGTTACCGCAGCATCTGGCTTTTTCAGCAGCTTTTATCGGTTTAGGTCTGCTGGCATACTTCAGGAAACGCAAACACTAACCAGAGCCCATTCTTGTTACGAACAATAAAAAATCAAACGGAACATTGCGCGTGATTCACGGGATTTTCTTCAACACGTCTTCAAGCTTGTTGAAGTTTTTCACTATAGCGTCCGAGTGCACCATAATCCACGGACTCAAATACTCCATGTCAGAAACCACTATGATCTTCTTGCCTTTACGTTTGGCGTAAAACAGCTCCATGCACGCTCCTGCGGAAAGCTTGGGCAGATAGACAATCATGATGTCGCAGCGTTCAGCGTCCTCCAAATCTCTCTGAACAAAACCGACGGCGGGAACGTTAGTCCACCAGCAAAGTTCTTCAGTTTCATACAGGATTTTTTCGCGGTGCCACGGATCAATCACTTCAAACCCCAGATCCACGCAGATTTTGGTAATAATGTCTCGGTAGCCTTGGTTGCTTTCCATGCCCAGAATGGGACCTGAAATGAACGCTTTCTTCTTCATGTCTGCTCGCATAATCTTCTTAGTATTTGACGCTTAAATATAGCAGTACCGATAACGCCGCAAGCTCAAACACGTCAGGCAACAAAGCAAACGGTCCCAGACCATACACACTAAAACCAAACGCTCCAGTTATAAAGGGGCTTTCGGTGAGGTCTTTAATGAGAAAAATTATCGCGAATATTAGCAGACCAATGGTAAATTGGGACCTTGTCTTGGCGTAAATAGTTGCGTAGGTTGCTATGAGGAACACGAGAAGAGCGATATTGATCGTGGACACCACAGTTCTTGCAATATAATAGAACTCCAAGTCATCTGGGTTGAATTCAGGCCGCGGTAAAGGTCTAAAAGGAAAACGTGATGAAGTGATAATGTCAAAAGATAGTGAAGCCCAAACTGCCGCTAAGATACCTATCACTATCAGCCCAATTACGATTACGAGTAACCAAAGTCTCGGTTTTTTGTCCATTTGGGGTTCCATTTGATTTTTCATCTTGTTTTTCTCCTTATTCTACTTTTTCCACATTCTTTTCAGAATCTCCTCGAACAAAGCGTAGTTCTCCTCCATTACTGGGGACAGAAAATACGTAACTCCATAACCTTCACCTACTGCCGTGATTATCTTGTTTTTCTCAAGAACCTTCAGATGATGCCTAATGGTTCTATAATCCATTCCAAGCTGATTTGCCAGCTGATTCGCGTTCTGCGGAGTGCCCTTCAGTATCTCAATTATCTTGGCCCGAGTTGCACCACCTCTCGTGCCTGCAATGAGCCATCCAAGAAGATACTTTAACGAACGCGCGCTACTGGCCAATTTAACCGCCACGTGATACTTTGAGGAGTTTAGATAACCTATTTTGATTTGAGTAATAAACGTGTTCCCTCAACTTCTCAACCTCAATCAACGTAAGTTTGTAAACATTGGGAACAGATTTTGGTATAATCTTGAAAAATCGCTTAATACATTGCCGCTAAAAAGAGAGCAGACAAGGCCAAATGGAGGTGATTGATCATAAACGGAAAAAGCAAGGCTTTAGCACTATTTTCGGTTATAGCTATAGCGGCGATAGTCAGCGGCATCGTATTGATTCCGCAGATGGTAAAAGCAGCTGACACCGGAGACACATCGCTAACCCCCACTCAAACGTCTGATGCGACGCAAACCGCCACTCAAGAAGAAAACGAACTGGTTCTTCCCAGCTGGAACAACGATTGCCTAGGCTTCGCAGGTCACGGCATGCGCTTTGGCAGACGCGGTTTCGGAGGCGTTGGCCCCATTGAAGTCAGCGAAGAGTTCAAACAAACCGTCATCAGCATAGCCGAAAACGACTCAGACGTGCAAAACCTCATCACCCAAGGCTACAACGCCACAGCCATAAGGCCCATACTCAAAACCGTAATCGACGCAGAAGGCAACGTTGTCACAAAAGCAACTAACGCAGTGTTAATCCTGCAAAAAGACACAACCGGATATGCGACTGTAACGGTGGACATTGAAGGCGCAAAAGTAACCCAAATAATCATCCTGACTAGAACGGTGATTGACAAGCAATAAACCAAGCTCAGCCTTCACCTATCAAACGCGTATAAGACAGCGCATCTCACCTATTCCTTTTTTCTTCAAATTTAAACTCTAATCCAGGAACAAACATTTTTTTAAAAAAATGGGTAACCCAGTGATCATTTTACGTGATTTGATTAGGGCAAGATTAGGGTATAATTCTGAAAAATCGTTTAATATTCTCTCGGGCTACACCAAGAAACGACAACCAAAAAGGGAGATGGAGATTATAAACGCCATCAGGGTCATAAAACCGACGTCGCCAACGTCAATCGCGTCAAGAAACGCAACCTCCTCTCGAAAACCTCTCTTTTTGGTTGTCCCGTTTTTGGCACTGCTTTCAAAGGTGAATTAGTTGAGTGTCTTAACCAGAGCGGTTAGAAACATTTCGAGAAGTAAAGTGCGCGCGTTGTTGCAAGAAAAACCGATCAACCACAAAGGAGGATATAATTGACGACTGAACAACAAATTAGAAAACCCCGTTTCTCAACCGCGATCATCGTAATCATCATAATAGCCAGCTTGGTAGCTGGAGGGCTCATAGGCTACTCCATAAGCAACTTGACTATTTCAGGAAGCGTAAGCGACCTGCAAGATCAGGTTTCAGCTCTTCAAGGGCAAGTGTCAAATCTCCAATCCGCACAGAACGTAGCAAACCCGAACGGAACTTACATAGTAGGGGAAAATGCTTCGCTTGCCCCGTTGTATGCGGAAGTTAAAGACTCCGTTGTGGTGATTCGAGGGTTGACTGTGCAATATGATGTTTTCCGACGAGCTTACTATTCGCAGGTGCAGGGTTCAGGCTTCGTCTACAACTTCACCGGGCAGATGATTGTCATCACAAACTACCATGTGGCCCAAGACGTGTTGAATATCACCGTGACGTTCATAGACGGCAACAGCTACGTAGCCTCTGTTCTCGGTTCAGACCCTTACGCTGACCTCGCCGTTCTCTCAACGAATGCGTCACAAACCGAGTATAAACCTCTTGAAATCGTAAGTTCATCAACTTTAGAGGTGGGTGACGCCGTGATAGCAGTGGGCGGTCCTTACGGATTAGCGGGTTCAATGACCTCAGGCATAGTAAGCGCCTTGGGAAGAACAATAACGGATGAAACGTCAAGCTACCCCATAGCAAACGTCATACAAATGAGCGCCCCCATAAACCCCGGCAACTCTGGCGGCCCACTTCTGAATTACCAAGGCCAAGTGGTGGGCATAACCACCGCCATCGTAAGCGACTCACAAGGAGTAGGCTTCGCAATCCCTGCAAGCGCAATTTTGCGCGAAATCGAATCCCTGGTAACCGAGGGCACCTACAACCAGCATCCGTGGCTTGGCGCGTCAGGAACCGACATGACATACGAACTCGCACAAACAATGAACGTGAACGTAACCTACGGGTGGCTAATCGCGCAGGTGGCAAGCGGAGGACCCGCTGACGAGGCAGGTCTTCAGGGCGGAACACGGCAGGCCACAGTTGCCGGACAAACCGTCACCATCGGAGGCGACATAATAATCGCGTTCAGCGGAACAAGAATTACGGGCACAGATGAACTTTCAACCTTCCTGGAAGAGCGTACGTTGCCCGGCCAGACAATAGACGTGACAATAATCAGAGACGGCCAAACCATGACACTTCAGCTTAAGGTCGGAACACGGCCACCGCCGACCTAAGCCATCAGGATTTACTGATTCAGCCGAGAAGCTCCAGCATCTTCTCTTTCTTGTTCGTCGGAGGCATACACGTCTGGCCACGGCAAACGTACGCAGTGACTTTGCCCTCAAGTTTCTCGTAGCCCAAACCCGCCTTGCCCTGCGGCCGCATCGAAACCATCACGTTCGGCAGATACTTCGCCGTCAAAGCGCCAAGCATACTCTGCATGCCCGGTTCCTGCTTGTCACCGACCAAAATAACGTTGTAGGCTGGTCCAGCAACAAGGTCCAAGCCGACGAGTAAAAACGTGTGCGCAGCCGGCGCTCTCTGCGCGTCCTCAGAAAACACCTTGCCGATTTGGCTGGTCATATCCGCGTACGCTGAGTCTCCAGTTAAAGCCGTCAAACGCGCCAAGTTCAGCAGCGCCACGGAATTGCCCGAAGGCAACGCGCCGTCATACGCCTGTTTTCTTCTCGGCATCACGTGTTCCGCGTTTTTTGCGGTGAAGTAGAAGCCCCCATTCTTTTCATCCCAAAACCGCGAGATCATCGTCTTGGTTAGCTCCTGTGCAGCCTGCAAGTAAGCCTCTTCGAAGCACGCTTCATAAATCTCCGTCAGTCCCCACGCAAGAAAGGCGTAGTCATCCAGAAAGCCCTCTATTGCCCTTTCGCCTTTTGCATAACGATGGTAAAGCGTTCCGTTTTCACCCCTCATTTCTTTCAGGATGAAATCAGCGGCTTTGACTGCGGCTTGCAGGTACCGCGGGTTATTGAAAACGCGGCTGGCTTTTGCCAAAGCGGCAATAATTAAGCCGTTCCAGTCCACCAGAATCTTGTCGTCCTTAGCTGGGTGAACCCGTTGATTTCTGGCTTTGAAAAGCGCGTTCTGGATTTTTCCCAGCTTCACGATAAGCTCGTCGAGAGTCAACTGTGATTCGGAGGCTAGCTGCTCCAATGGTTTTGCGAAGTGAAGTATGTTCGCTCCGTTTCGCTTTTGAACAGCCTCCATGTAGTTTCCCGTGGCTTTGACGTCGAAAAATCTAACAGCCAAATCTGCATCTTCAGGCGACAAAGCTTTTCTGACTTCCTTTTCAGTCCAAAGGTAAAATTTGCCTTCCTCACCTTCCGTGTCCGCGTCTTCAGCCGCGTAAAAACCGCCTTCCGGCGAAGCCAAGTCTCTCAGCACGTACTCTAAAACTTCCTTAGCAGTTACTTTGAACTTGCCCGCGCCTGTGGCTTGAAACGCTTCAGTGTAAGCCATCGCCAACATTGCTTGGTCGTACAGCATCTTTTCGAAATGCGGAACCAGCCATTCAGCGTCTGTCGAGTAGCGGTGAAAACCGAAGCCTAACTGATCGAAGATGCCGCCGAGGCGCATGGCTCGCAGGGTCTTCTCAACCATTGTCAACGCGGTTTTCTGTTTGGTTCGGTTCCAGTATCTCAGCAGGAAAAGCAGGTTATGCGGCGCGGGAAACTTGGGAGCGCGGCCGAATCCGCCGTTCTGCTCGTCAAAACTTAAGACAAGCTTCTCGTACGCCTCATCCAAAACGTCTTTGCCCAGCTCTTCGCCCTGCGTTCTTTTCTCAAAGGTTTCTATTCTGCGTTTGATATCGTCGCCTAGGTTTTCCAGGTCGGACCTGCGTTTTTTCCAGATTTCTTCAATCTGAGGAACAAGGTCCACCATGCCCACCATACCGAACCTGCCTGTTTTGGGGATGTAGCTGGCTGCTAAAAACGGTTTTTTGTCCGGCGACATAATGACGTTGAGGGGCCAGCCGCAGCTTCGCCCCATCGCTTGGCAAACCGCCATGTAAGCGCTGTCCAGGTCGGGTCTTTCTTCCCTGTCAACCTTTACGCAGACGAACGCCCTATTCATCAGCGTCGCCACTTCTTCATCTTCAAAGCTTTCCTGTTCCATGACATGGCACCAATGGCAGGAAGCGTAGCCTATGGAAACAAAAACGGGCTTGTCTTGGGCTTTAGCCTTCTCAAAAGCTTCCTCGCTCCACGGATACCAATCCACGGGGTTGTAGGCGTGCTGAAGCAGGTAAGGACTCTTTTCGCGTATGAGCCTGTTCGCTTTCCGTTCTCTATTGGATTCGCCTTGCACAAAACCATTCTCCTTGAGAATATTGAATGGTGGCTCTTTTATTAAGCGTCCGCAAACCGCTGCTTGACGCGTCAGTCGCTATTTTTATAAGTGGAACGGGCGAAGTAAACTTCCATGCAAGCTGAAATCGGCATAATCGGCGGAACAGGCCTCTACGACCCCGAAATGCTCAAAAACGTTAAAGAAGTAACCGTGGACACGCCGTACGGCGCGCCTTCTGACGCAATAACGATAGGCGAGTTGGAAGGCAGGAACGTGGCGTTTTTGCCGAGGCACGGAAAGAAGCACACCATAAGACCCACAGACGTTAATTCTCGCGCTAACATTTTCGCTTTGAAGAAGCTAGGCGTTACGCGGATTCTTGCGCCTTCAGCCGTCGGCTCATTAAAGGAAGATTACAAGCCAGGCGACATCGTGTTTGTTGACCAGTTTATTGACCGAACCACCAAGCGGGAACAGTCGTTTTACACGGGCAACAAGGTGTGCCACATATCCGTGGCGGAGCCGATGTGCCCCGAAATTAGGCAGATACTTATCGCTATAGGCAAAGACATAGGTGTCCGCGCACATGATACGGGAACGTACGTTTGCATTGAAGGCCCACGTTTTTCAACCAAAGCTGAGTCTAAACTTTTCAGAAGCTGGGGCGCAGACATAATTGGCATGACGCTTGTGCCCGAGTGTGTTCTGGCGCGAGAAGCTGAAATATGCTACGCTTCAATTTCCACAGTTACGGATTATGACGTGTGGAAGGACCATCCAGTCTGCGCAGACGAGGTCGTATCCACAATGAAGGCGAGTGTTGAAAAAGTGAAACAAATAATCCTGAAAGCAGCTACACGTTTGCCTAAAGAACGCGGTTGCGAATGTAAAAACGCGTTGAAGGGCGCGTTCCTGTAAGGGAGAAATGTGAAAATGAGCAAGGTTGAAAAGTGCAAATTGGATCTGAAATCAAAAGTGCGAAGAATACCCGAGTTCAAGGGAGTGGTTTTCTGGGATATAACTCCTCTTCTAAAGGACAAAACTTGCTTCAGAGAATGCATTAAGCTTTTAGCTGACCATTACCGGGGCAAAGCCATAGACGTTATCGTGTCGAACGAGGCTAGGGGCTTCATCGTAGGAGCCGCTTTAGCCTACGAGCTTGGCGTCGGGTTTGTTCCCGTGAGGAAGAAGGGGAAACTGCCGTTCAAGTGCGTGAGCCTGACTTACAATAAGGAGTACGAATGCGACACGATAGAGGTTCATGAAGACGCCGTTGAGAAAGGACAAAAAGTGTTGCTTATTGACGATTTGCTGGCGACAGGCGGCACCATTAAGGCGAACATTAATTTGGTTGAGAAGCTGGGCGGCGAAGTGGTTGGCATAGGCTTTCTGATAGAACTGGAGTATCTTGACGGGAGAAAAGCCATCGGCGACAAATACGACGTGTTCTCAATCATGCAGTACGACACTACTGAGGGCTGACAGTTTTTTCTGAGGTTTTGAGCCCGTCGCGAAATTGACAGTTTGATGCGAAAGCGTCACCCGCGGCGTCTTCGATTTTCATGTGGTTTAATACAAAGCGGTATGCCGCAGAAGCGAAAAAACGGTGGAAAAACAGGCTTTGGCACACGAAAGCTTTTGTGTTATCACGTCACTATATCCAGAATAAGGTTATGCCCATGAAACCCGAGCAAGTGAAAAACGCGACCAAAGCCATGAACGAACTAAGCGAAAGTTACATCGACCTATTTGACGCGGTTAAAGGCACCACAAACGCTGCTCGGTCAACAAAGAAACTGTGGCGTGAAGGCAACAAGTCGCGGCTCATAAAGATAGGGATGTCTTTGATTGTTTTTCCTGAACCTACGCCTATAAGCGAAACCATAGGCGCGTGTTTTATAGCGGCGGGCGCTGTTCAAAAGGGCATCAAAAGCAGGGCTATCTATCTTGAAGACATAACCAAAACCTTCAAAAACACGTTGAAAGACGTGTTGGAAACCAGCCAGTACACGCGGGTTTGACCAGAACATCCTTTTCTTATTTATGCGAAGGTATTAGTGCAAAATAAAGGGAAAAGAGCGGCTTATTTCGCCAGTGTCGGCATGAAGCGTGCTTTCTTTTGGAAGTGCTGCATTGATCCCGCTTCAACGTTCATCTGTGGTGCAACGTTTGTTCCGATTTTCTGGCACAACAGGTTCAGCGAGCTTTCAGTGAAGTTTAACATCGTTTGACCTTCGGTTGTGAGTTTGTATATTTTTCTGGGTCTTTCGGTTGCCATGTTCCATTCGCTGTTCACGTAGCCCTTCTTCTCCAGGCTGGCGAGTAGCGGGTAGATGGTGCTGGGGCCGAAGTAGACGCCGAAGCTTTTGCGGATCTTCGTGATTATCTGGTAGCCGTGCATGGGTTGCGTGTTCAAGAACTGTAGAACAATAAGGTCCAGTAACCCTTTTGCCAGTTTTGCTTGAACTTCTTTTTGTATGTTGCCCATTTTTTATCATTCCATTTTTTTGTTTTTTGTTCAACAGTTCTGTTGGGAACGCTGTATCTCGAGTCTTTATACAACATAAACAATGATATAAATGTTCATGCATATTACAGGCATATCAACCTGTACACACGAAAAGACACGACAACACAAAACTCAACATGTAACATGCCAAATTCTAAATCGAAACTGCGTTCCGCCCATGAAAAAACCCTGCAAAGTAACTGTTCAACACATCTACGAAAAACGGGTATTTTCATGGAAAAAACTGAAAACGTTAACTTATAAAGTGCGCAACAAGAAAGCGCGCAGGCTGACCACGTATTCCTTGAAATCCACGTCGCCCTTTTTTGGGAAGAACACAAATTCCGGAAATCTCTTGTGGAACCCCTCAATCATCGTGATTTCAACCAGTTTTGAAGCAACCCCGAACATCTGCTCAATCGCATCCACGAAGCTTTCGATTTGGAGGGGAATCTCTTTTTTTGTAATTTGGAAGGTTTTTTCCAGATGAAGGTACGCAGTTTCCCTGTCCAGATTCTTGAACGAAGATAAACTTTCATCGACGGTTTCGGTTATGGCGAAGTTGAATTTCTCTTCGGGCGTTTGTTGTTTTTTGCCGTCGAGTTGTAGGGTACATGTTGCGTTTGCCATTTGTTTCGACCTTGTGTATTTGTGTTCAACTGTTGATGTGTATTACTCATCGACATCTTACGTCGCAATATTTAATATATAGATTATTTTACCCGCCGACATATTCCAAAAACCGATATATTACCGCAAAAAGACACATCCAAACCCAGCGTCCAAAACCATTTCATAAAACACGAAAGTACCCCCGAAACACTAAAGTTTCAGGCTATCATGCAGGGTCTGCTGTCAGCTCCTTTCCAATCCGCAACACTTCTTTTACGAGAACTTCAAAGTCTTCGCGGCGACTGCGGTGATTGGTGTTTGCCGCGCGTAGAACACGTTTGTCGTTGATGACGGTTCCGCTTAAAACGGCGATGCCCTGCTCCTGTAGCTCAACCATAATCTGCCCGTTAACCTCATCCAACGCAGCATCATCCAGTGCAGGAGAAACGTAGCGAAAACACACCACGTTAAGCGTGACCGGCGCCGAAAGCTCCAGTTCTGGCGAAGCCTCAACAAGTTCGCCTAAGTAAAAGGCTTGATCTATGTTCTGCTGAATCATACGCGCGTACTTGCGGCTGCCATGCTCTTTCATGGACATCCACGCCTTGAGCGCGCGGAAACCACGTGAAAGCTGAAAACCGTAATCGCTGAACCAAGGAAAATCCCCTCCGGCCAAACCGAGGTCGCCTTCCCCGTGAACAAGGTAGTCAGGCATCAACGAGAAAGTTTTCCGATGTTGCTCCTCATCTCGCACAAGAACACAACCAATCTCGTAAGGCATGTACATCCACTTGTGCAAGTCCAGCGCCAGCGAGTCAGCCCGTTCAATCCCAGCGACCTTGTTCCTTGCTTTGGGCGCTAGGGTAGCCCATGCGCCGAATGCGCCGTCAACATGGAACCACAGTTTTTCTTGTTGGCAAAGGTCAGCGAGAGCGTTAAGGTCGTCGATGCTTCCCGTGTTGGTTGTTCCTGACGCTCCTACGATGCAGAAAGGTGTGTAGCCGTCTTCCCTGTCTTTTGTGATTGTTGCTTTCAAGGTTTCAAGGTTAATTTGGAAATAATCGTTTACAGGCAGAAGGCGAAGCGATTCGCTGCCCAGTCCAAGCAGTTCAACGGCTTTCTGGATTGAACTGTGCGCTTCTTGGGATGCGTAAAGCGTCAACCTCTGCGAAGTGGGTTGGAGACCTTTGCGGCGAACGTCAAAACCTGCCTTTGCGTTTCGAGCAACCGCCAATCCTATGATGTTTGCTGCTGAGCAGCCGCTGGTCAACACGCCGCCAGCAGACGCGGGATACCCCAACAACTCTTTGACCCAGTCAATCACCTGTTTCTCAACGTGGTTAGCAACGTGGTTAGCGGCGCCACCCGTGTTCGTGTTCATAGAAGCGGCCAGCAGTTCAGCGAACGCGCCCATAACCGTTCCCGTTCCCAAGACCCAACCCCAAAACCGAGGATGAATATTCCCCATCGGGTAAGGCAGCACTTTTTCCACGAATTCCTCGTAAATTTCTTCGGGTGGCTGAGGCTGCTGTGGGACAGGACCGCTGAAGTGTGCTTTAACATGTTCGGGCAGGTGCTGCCATACAGGTCGTTCTCGAACGTTTTTCAGATAATCCACCATGTCGTCCAGCATCTTGTGACCCAGCTTTCGCGTGGATTCCCAGTCGTCAGGGTCCAGCGTCTCCTCCGGTTCAACATCCTTCTCTCGCTTCAACATCGTTTACCTCTATTCACGCATTGCATAACAACTGATTGGCTTGTTTTCATAACTAAACATTGTGGCGGACCCCGCTTGCGTCCACATTTATGCTCTGGGTGGCTGCCATCTCCCCTTTAAATAGGCTGCAAGGCGCTTGCGTGACCTACCCCACTATAGTTTCTGCAATGATCTGCTATTAGGATCCTAATAGGCTCCAAATATGAGCAGGCTCTTCGGAACAGTTTTTAACAAACTTTAAACCCCACGGCAGCGAACAATACTTTTGGGTACGTATGCGCAAAAAGTTCATCTTAGCTGCTGCTTCGCTGCTTTTCCTCGTTACTGCGGGCGTTGTTTTAGGTGCGGTTTCCGTAGGTGTAAAAACTGGCGACTGGATAGAATACAACGTAACTGTCACTGGCACTCCCGCTGAGCAACATGATGTAACATGGGCGAGAATGGAAGTAGACACTGTTCAGGGAACCCAGATTGGCCTTAACATAACGGTGAAATTCTCCGATGGCACACTAGAACCTCAAACGGCAACCTTAAACCTTGAGACAGGTCAGCTTGGAGACGACTTCATCATTCCCGCAAACCTGAACGTCGGCGACGTTTTCTTCGACAAAAACGTGGGCAACATAACCATAAGCGGCGTTGAAGAGAAAACCTATGCAGGCTTCACGCGAAGCGTCGTTACTGCGGCTACCTCTGAGACCACGTATTACTGGGACCAAACCACAGGCGTTCTAGTTGAAGGCGTCTCGCAGTATCCAGAGTACACGATGCACAGCGTAGTGGACCAGACGAACCTGTGGCAGCCTCAAATGCTCGGGTTAGACCCAACAGTGTTCTACGCTGTCGTGATTGGCGCAGTGGCGCTGATTGCGATTGTGCTAGCCGTTTTTATTGTTAGACGAAAGAAGTGAGTCGCGTCAACACGAGCTTTTTCACTCATACTTTTTCGAGACGTTTAATCAGAATTTGCGGTTCATAAGAGTTAACCCACTTAGCCGCACTGAAACTTTATAGGGACAGTCTGGAAAAAACCATGGAAAACAGCAGCGCAGAGACTGGAAAAATCATAATAGACGCAATCTTGGATAAATGCCAAAGAGACGCGGATGTCGCCAAAATCAGCAAACAACAAGTCATAGATTTGCTGAAGAAACATGGCGTTAAAGAAACGGAAATCTTGGGGACTTCTGAAGTTAAGGCAGAGAACATAATTCCCACTCTGAGAAAGGCGAAAGTGAACGTGCCTGAAGCGTTTTTCAAGGCTCTTGCAGCTGAATTAAATTTGCCTTTTTTGAAGCGTGTGGAGATTAAAAAGTTATGTAAGGTTAGCAGCAAATGCCGTTTTCTCACAGTTCTTCCCTACCGCGTCATAGAAGAATACCTCATCTTGCCCATGAAGATCACAGAAACAACCGCTGAAATAGCCTTGGCAAACCCGTTGAATCACAAGGCAATCATGATACTGCAGTGCTTGCTGGGTGCGCGGCAAGTTACATGGTGCGTGGCGTCCTCAGAATCCATTGACATGGCGATAGAAAAAGTGTACAGTGAAATCCACGTGAAGAAGGCTCTCTTGGACTTATATTACAGAAACCCAGATGAATCCGCGCATAAAGTGCTTTTTCCACAACAAAAATACTTCATAATCGGAGTAATCTTCGCCATCATCGTATCATGTTTGGTTAATTCAGCTTTCGTTTTTGCTTTTCTTTTCGCTGCAGTAAACGTCGTTTACTTCCTCATGAACCCGATGAAGCTGTACATTTCGTTAAGAGGCTTTCAAGGATCAAACATAGCTTCTGTATCGTACGATGAAATTAAAGAAGCTGAAAATAAAGAACTTCCCGTTTACACGGTTCTCATTCCGGTCTACCATGAAGCCGCAGTGCTGCCTCAAGTTATGCGAA
Source organism: uncultured Candidatus Bathyarchaeia archaeon (assembly GCA_964587975.1). Taxonomy (GTDB): domain Archaea; phylum Thermoproteota; class Bathyarchaeia; order Bathyarchaeales; family Bathycorpusculaceae; genus SG8-32-3. Next base: position 6,680 of record CAZPND010000008.1, on the reverse strand, counting down.
ACATGTACGAGATGGATTACCCAAAGGATAAGCTTGACGTCAAGATTCTGATGGAAGAAAAAGATGAAGAAACAATAACCGAGGCAAGAAAACTCGGGTTATTTGGAAACCCGCAAACCAAGGTAGCGGGCATACCACCCAGAAAGTACAGAGCTTTTCTGAAAATCTTTGAACCTGTTGTCATACCTGAAGCAGATATCACCACGAAACCACGCGCCTGCAACTACGGTTTGCTCAGGGCTAAAGGAAAATACTGCGTTATCTACGATGCAGAGGACAATCCTGATCAGGACCAGCTGAAAAAAGCGGTTGCGGCATTCTCGCGGGCATCTGAAGAAATGACGTGCCTCCAATCCAAACTGAACTTTTACAACGCGGATGAAAACATACTTTCAAAATGGTTTTCGATAGAGTACTCGTACTGGTACGATTATTATCTGTCAGGGTTGGATAAAACCGGTGCGCCCATACCTTTGGGCGGGACAAGCAACCATTTTCGAACCAATCAGCTTCGAGAACTCGGAGGTTGGGACCCGTATAACGTTACGGAAGACGCTGACCTCGGCATGAGGATTTCCCGACGCGACCTCAAAACCGAGATGCTTGACTCCTACACTTATGAGGAAGCCACAATCAACGTTTCAGGTTGGGTTCGCCAGAGGTCAAGATGGTACAAAGGCCACGTTCAAACTTACCTCGTTCACATGCGCTATCCAAAGAAGCTGCTTCAAGAACTCGGCTGGAAAAAATTCTTTCTGTTCCAGCTAACTTTCGGCGGCGCAATTTTCATGCCCATAATCAACCCGTTCCTGTGGCTCATAGCCGCAATCAGCCTGGCAACGCCCGTGCTTTTCAGCAGCTACGTTTTTCTGCCCATCCAGCTCATATGCATCTTCAACTTGGTAGTGGGCAACGTATCCTACTTGCTCTTGTACCTCATCACCTGCGTGCATAAGAAAAACTACCTTTCCGCGCCATTAGCTTTAGCGATGCCATTGTACTGGGTGCTGATAAGCGTAGCAGCTTGGAGAGGTTTGCTGCAGTTGATTACTAAGCCGTTCTACTGGGAAAAAACCTTGCATGGAGTGTCCAAGAGCGTAAGCTACGAGAAGCCGCTGCTAGACTGATATTTCCTCCGTCAAGCCCGCTTCAGGATACGAAAAGACATGTGCTTTCTCCGGTTCGAAGCTTAAGGTGATGTTTGCTCCAACGTCAAACCACTTCTCCGTCAAGGAAGGCTTAATCACCACCACGATATCTTCGCTTTCAAGTCTGCACACGTATCTTATGAAGGTGCCTTCGAAAGTGATTTTTTCAACCGCACCTCGAAGCACGTTTTTTCCCTGATAAGATTTCTTCTCAACGGCTAGAATTTCAGGTCTTATAACCACCACAGCCCTTTCATCCTTCGTTAATCCTTTTCCGAAAGCGTGCACTTTTGCCCCGCCCCGAAGCTCTATAACTAATTTGTCTCCTGTTACATCCGCTATTGAGCCTTCTAGGAAGTTTGATTCTCCGATGAAATTTGCCACAAAGAGGCTATTAGGCTTCATGTAAAGCTCCTGCGGTGTTCCCACCTGCATGATTTGTCCTTTTTTCATCACCGCAATCCTGTCGGATATGGACATCGCTTCAGCCTGGTCATGAGTGACATGGATGGCTGTCAGGTTCAGGTCTTTCGCCATCTTCCTCATTTCATACCTAATCTCGTTTCTCACTTTCGCGTCCAACTGTCCCAGCGGCTCATCCAAAAGCAAAATCTTCGCGCCAGCCGCAAGCGCCCGTGCCACAGCTATCCGCTGCATCATGCCACCGCTTAACTCGTTTGGGTACGCGCTTAAACGTTCGTGAAGCTTAACCAGCTCAAGCACCTCATGCACTATGGTTCCAGACTCTTTTTCGCTGAAGTTTTTTACTTTGGGACCGTAGTTCACGTTTTCCCAGACGGTCATGTGGGGAAAAAGCGCGAAGGTTTGGAAAACAAACCCGATTTCCCTGTCTTCAGGGGGTACATCATCAACTCGCTTGTTGCCGATGTAGATTTCGCCGCTGTCGGGTTCAATTAATCCTGCGATTAGCCTCAGCAAGGTGGTTTTTCCGCATCCGCTTGGACCTAGCAGAGAAAAGTATTCTTGGTCGTGGATTGTTAGGCTAACGTTGTTTAGAGCGGTTATGTCCCCGAACTTCTTGGTTAGGTTGACCACGCGAACTTCAGGCATGGCATTTTTCTCCTTTCGGTTTTACATTATGATGGTGCGCGTTATAAAATGGCATGTCAGTATTTTCCTTTTCCTTTGGTTAGAAATCTCAGCAACAACAAGATTGCAAGAGACAGCAATATGAGGATGCCGCAGGCTAATCCGATTTCCGAAGGCGTGGCGGGAACCACCTGTTTCACCCAGTTAACGATAACTACAGGTGCTGTCTGCAACGTTGAAACAACCGCCAAGGTTGCGCCGGTTTCGCTTATGCTTCGTGTAAAGACCATTATGGCTCCTGAAAGAATCGAGTACTTCGTTAAAGGTAGCATTATGGATTTGAACACGCCGAACGGTTTAGCGCCTAAGGTTCTTGCGGCTTCTTCCATGTCGAGGCTTATGCGTTCGAACGCCGCGGTCATTGACCTCACAAAATACGGATAGGTAATCGCCAAGTGCGCGAACACGAGAAGCAGGAATTCAGGGACGAAAGCGAAGCTTTGCCAGAAGAACTTCAAGGAAACACCCAGAGCAATGGAAGGCACGATTAGGGGAACGTTGATTAGAATATCAAATACTGTTGAAGTGAACTTTCCGAGTCTTTTTCGCGCAATCATCATCGCCATAGGTAACCCGATCACAAAGCTAAGCAGCGTAACGATTCCAGCCAACGCGTACGATAAAGCCAAGCTCTGCCAGTAGTCGCTCCATATGCCTGAGCCTGAAACCGCGTTTGAAATAGTGCCGTTGAACAGAGCTTGGAAAGCTGGCAGGGCCACGAACAGGGACGGTAACAGGATTATAATGAAGAAAACTACTAGCGTGACGGAGTTTCTTGAAGCTTCAGCTTTCGCGTAGCTTAGCTTTCTTTCGAAGCTTGGCCAGATTCCCTTGATGGGCAGTCGCAATCGCGGACCGAATGCGCGGATGAAAGCGAAAATCGAGAGGGACACTAGGATGAGTATTAGGCTTGCGAATACGGTTGCGCCTTCGTAAGTGGCTTGAGTGACGATGCCTGCGGAATACTCGTTCTTCACGTTCTGAAGAAACACTGGGCCGTTCTCGAAGAGTCCGGCGACAATGAATGTGGCGCCTGTTTCTGAAAGAGACCGGGCAAATGAGAGAATGTATGAGGCTATAAGTGCTGGTCTAAGTATGGGCAACGTGACTGTTCGAACCGCGGTGAAAGGTGATGCGCCTAATGTTCTGGATGCTCTTTCGTACTCCATTTTGTAGTCGAACAGGGCTCCAACCATGACTCGCACTACGATGGGGTAGGAGAATGTGAATTGAAGCAGGCCGATGAGCATCCATCCTGGAGAGATCAGTGAACCGCCGAACAGGGCGGATATGCCTTGGGGGCCGTTCCAGAAAAGCAGCAGGGAGTAGCCGAGGGCGGCGGTTGGGACGATAAATGGTATGTCTGCTAAAGTGTCTAGGATGTTTAGCCATCTTGATTTTCCCCGTGTGATGATCCATGCCAAGGGGACGCCTGCTATAACGTCTAATGCGGAGACGAGGAGGGCTATTATGAAGGAGTTTGTTACGGCGATGAGTGCGCGGTTCATGAGTGAGGGTTGGTTGAAAACTTGTTGGAGGGTGTCGCTTTTTGTGAAGATTCCGATGATTGGCGGGAGCAGGATTAAGCTGAGGAAGATTATGATTGCGGCAAGGTACATGGTGTACTTTAATGGTTTTTTCGATGACAGCGCGTTTAGGGCATCATTGATTTTGCGCCTGTACAGTGATTCTCCACTCCAATTCTAGCCGATTGTTTATGCTTTTTTGCTGCATCAAGTTTTCTCCCTGTAATCGCCCTTTGAGCCACATCAGGTTGGCTGTCAGACCTTTCAGACTTTACGTGTAGCTCATAAATATTTTTCGCAATGCTATATAGCTAAGCGTTTGGAGAAAAGGGCGAGTGGAAAACTATATGTAGTCACATGTTTGCAATCTGATTTACATTAAAAAATGAAGGGATATTGTGGGAAAACTGTTTTTCGCGTTTGCGTTTTCTGTTTTATTGATAGTTGAGTTCGAAGCTTATCGGCACATCTTCGCCCCATGACTGCCTAAGCGGACAAATCTTCTCCGCCATCTGGTACACCATGTCTGCTTTTTTGCGTTCACGCACGTTGTCCGTTTCCAGTTTGACGTCCATGGCGAAGTGGATGTGGGTGAAAATCAGTTTTTCCAGGCTTTCAACGTTCATGGTGACTACGGCTTTTGTGTCAAGGTTCTTGAGGCTTAGACTGGAGTTTCTGGCGATTAACAGGAAAAGCGTGTTCATGCATGAGGCTAAGGCGGCTGCGAAAATTTCTTCGGGGACGCAGTAGCCTTCTTTTCCGCCGAACGCTGGAGGAGGGCTGACGGTGGCGATTTTCTTGTCTTTAACGGTTAGTTCGCATTCCAATCCGCTTTTCCAAGTGGCGGTTCCCTCAAAATTCATTTCGGGCATAAAAATCATCTCTGCATATGACTGCGGGGTTCGCGGAATTTATTGTTTACGGGATTGTGTGAGCTGTTGTGAAATTTGTCTATACCCCCCTTATATAAAGCAGCTTTATGCAGGGAAAAGTGAAACTTGGCGCTGCTCAGCCGTTGACTTTTAGGCAGGCCATCAAGATTGCAAGGCGGTCAAGAGGGTAGACTACGAATATTTGGGGGCAGTTCTTGTTTAGGCTTACTTGGAGAGCCCTGAACGGGCTTGTTATGAATAACCTGAACATTTTGGAGAGCAGCTTCTTTTTCTCGGATCTGCTCAGGAGGCGAGTGTACATCTTATGTTCGTGTAAGATGAAATGCAGCAGTGAAGGACGAATGTGTTCCGACACCACATCGTTATCGAAGATCCATTGGAACCCTTTTTTGTTCAGAGCTATGGACGCGTTTTTTTCGTTGCAGGGTATTGGGGTTTCGAGTTTCTTGATTACCGCGGTTCGGTACAGGTTGTTGTCTATGGAGTAATTTGGGATCTCATCGCCGTAACGTTCGGTCATGAATTCCAGTAATTTCCTTAGAACGGGGTGAGTGTACACCCTGACTCCTTGAACTACCGCCATCGTGTCATCTTGGGTGTACTTTGAAATTTTTGTCCACCAGTCTTTTGCTAAAATGATGTCGTGTTCAAAGGAGATGAAAAATTCAGTGGAGACGAGATTTAATGCGGTGTCAAACCCGTCAAAAAGTCCGCTTCCCTGGTTGGGGTGAACCGTCCAACCAAACTTTTCTGCGATTTCAACGGTGTTGTCTGTGCTGTGGTCGTCTATTAAGATTTTTTTTCCGATAACGCGCTTGGGGATAACCTGTTCGATTCTTTTAAGCACAACGGGCAGCAACTTTGCGCTGTTCTTGGTCCACATCACCAAATCGAACTTGTCAACAACGCAACTATTCATGAGCATACATCCCTGCATAAAATAATAAACGTTTCCCAGGCACCGTGATGTCGGAAATAATTGGTCTTTAACACATCCAATACGCCAAAAGAAGAACCAGCGTAGAAACATAAGACAACTGAACGTAAAAACGAAACAATCATCTAATTCTTTTTTCGTTCGATTGCGGATTGGAACAGCCCCGCCGCTACTAATAAGTAGCCAAGTTACCGCATACCAACGACCAAAGCAAGTTTAAGACTATGCCCCTTTAAATGCCAACGTAATTTTTTGTAATCAATGTAATGCTTCACACTCAGAGGGACGTTCTATGTGGCTTAGCACACCCAATTCAACAGCTTCTGGTTTTAGCTTGGAACCCGTGATAATTTGGACCAAACCCATCTTACGCCCGCCCTGAGGAAATTTATTGATAATGCGACGCCTTGCTCCAGAACATTTCCCAAGGGAAAGGGCGAGCTTAATGGCGCGGACACAATCAGAAACGCAACCATAGCGGACGTAAACTCCTGTCTCGCCAATAGCTGATGGAATTCCGCAAGCATGTGTTCCTACTGGAAAACATTCACATAACATAGCTTCGCACAGGGCATTCGGCAATCCCTCAAACTTTGAAAGTTGACAATATACTGTAGCCTGTTGATAATAGCGCAATAGATCAGCATCGGAAACGAACCCTACTAATTCCAAGTTGTCAGGCAAGCCTTTTTCTTTAAGCTTATCTGCGCATGAATCCGCGAATTTCCCGACAAGAACAAATCGAACGGTTGGCATCGCACGCGCTGTCTCTATGAATGTTTGAAATCCTTTTCTTAGATAATTTGACCAATTAACCGCCCCAACTGTCAAGACAAGGCGTTTCTTGGTAATTGAACGCGCCGACCATTTCTGCGGATTGTACCCAGTTGGCAGTACGACAATTTTATCGCATATGTCAAACGGTAAATAATGTTCAAGATTTTTCGCAAGCGAACTGTCAACAGGCGCAATAATATCAGCGAAACGATAGACAAAAGCGGCCACTATTCGCGACGATCTCTTGACGAAATAACCATAACCCATTTCGGGTTCATATGCCGCATCC
>CAZPND010000007.1:0-35127 GCA_964587975.1 uncultured Candidatus Bathyarchaeia archaeon | reverse complement strand
CATTCTCGGCAGTAAACTGGTCTGGTTCCGTCAGGCTTGAATGGAACTTCACATTCTTGACCGCAATCAGCGCAGACTGCCTTATGCATCTCTCTGTTACCATACGACATTCGCTATTTCAACTCCTACTATTTTTTGCTGTGCAAAAATCGCTTTCTACACGTTACACCCAACATGTACACATGCACTTATAAACTGATGGCTTTGCACTCCCAAGAAACATATAGAAATCTGCACTCAGACGAACTCCGCCTTTAACAAAATTTCAGGTCCACTTTTTTGATAAACCGTTAATCCCTTAAAGAAAGGGGCGGTTGCACGCTAGACATCTTTTGCTGGTGAGATTGCTAAATAAATTCCAACAAGTCGCTTACGGCATTTAGTACATAATCTATCGATTCAGTGGATTCTGCACCAATTTGACCATATTTAGAGAGAGCCGTCTTAAAACCAAGCTTCTTGGCAGGCTCTATATCTCTTTCAATTGAATCGCCCACCATCAAGACTTCTGAATTTACCAAATCTGGTGCTTCCTTTCGAAGCTTATCCAACGCCAGCAACAAAGGCAAACCCGTTTGCTTGCCGTTCCCAGTATCTTCGAAGCCTACAACAAACCTGAAGTACGCCTCTATTCCGATTGCTAACAAACGCTGATACGCCTTCGTCTTAGGAGCATCCGTAACAATGACAGTAACTATTCCCATCTCTTTTAATTTCTTGAGAACTAATTCCACATCTGGATACGGTTCTACGAGATTGTCTTTCATCTTCAAATAAGAATTTAGAGCCGCAGCTAAGATTTTGTGATTAAACTGACCTACACCCCGCAGGAAATCAGTAAAAGCGCAGTCTGACTCAAGACCTAAATCAAAATATGTATTCATTAACTGCTCATAAGCTTCCTCTTCACCCATATTCAACCCACTTGAAATCATAGCTTTGACAGCGGCTTTACATGACTCTTCCTTCATGCGCATGAAATCAATTAGCGTGTTGTCCAAGTCGAATATTATTGCCCTAATTCTTTGCATACAATCGAATAAGGATAGAAACGGATGTTTAAACAGATTTTCCTTTTTCAAAATCTCTAGCAATGATAATCCAAAAACAAGCCAGCTTGAACTTCAGTGCATTTACCTGTAGGTCATAAAGTTCTATTAGAACCTAATGCTAATCAGAGATTAGAAGCGACAACAATGACTAAACTTACATTTTACGGCGGAGTAAACGAGATTGGCGGCAACAAAATTCTGCTTGAAGACAAAAAACCAGAGTCTTTCTGGATTTCGGGCACTCTTTCACTTTCGGCTCTGACTATTTCACTGGATGGCTTTCAGCAAGAAGAATCAACGGACTAAAAGATTATTTTGAGTTAGGTCTACTGCCAAAACTGCAGGGAGTCTATAGTAAGGAAAACCTTGAGCCAACAAATCTTCAATACACTGAACCCAGGATAGATGCAGTTTTTCTGTCCCATGCACATTTCGACCACATAGAACACATAAAATTCATAGACCCGCAAATTCCAGTTTATCTCGGAGTAGGAACCAAACTATTTATTGAAGCCCAAGAAGAAACCAGCAGCTTCTGCAACTACTGTGAACACAACTACAGAACGTTCAGAACAGGCGACAAGATTATGGTTGGAGACCTCACCGTTGAGCCAGTTCACGTAGACCATTCTATCCCAGCTGCTTATGGCTACTTGATTCACACTTCAGAAGGAACGGTGGTTTACACTGGAGACCTGAGAGTTCACGGACCAAGAGGCGAAATGACAGAAGAGTTCATCGAAAAAGCATGTGAATCCGAACCAGTCGCTATGATTTGCGAGGGAACCCGCATGGCATCCACTGAAAAAAGGAAGAACAACTCTGAGCAACAAGTCAAGCAGGGTAGCAACGACATTGTTTCTTCAACTGACAAAATCGTGTTTGCAACCCACTACAGCAGAGACATGGACAGGTTCCAAAGCCTCTACACAGTAGCCAAAGAAAACAACAGGAAATTTGTAATATCAACAAAAACTGCATATCTGTTAAGCAAGCTCGTTGACGACAAACGTCTATATCTGTCTGACCCAACCAGAGACGAAACAATCAGGGTCTATTATAAACGAAAGAAGTCAGGAGAACACGTTGAAAAGGACTACTACACGTGGGAACGCCCGTTTATAGGAAAGAAGGTAACCTGCGAAGACGTACACAAAAGCCAAAGTGAGGTAGTGATGGACTTGAACTTCTACCAGTTTGCGGAACTGATTGACATTAAACCTGATGCTAACAGTCAATTCATACATAGCATGAGCGAACCGTTCAGTGAAGAAGATATAGCAGATGATGTAATGCACAACTGGCTAAACCATTTCCACATTAATTTCCATCAACTTCATGCGTCTGGTCACATGAACCGAGAGCAACTGGTAGAAAGAATCAACAAAGTCAAACCAAAGAAAGTCTTTCCGATACACACAGAAAACCCACAACTATTCAAATCATATTGCAGCAATGTCTGTTTGATTGAACAAGGAAAAGCATATTCTCTGAAGTAAGAGAAAAACTGTCTTAGGTTTTAAGCAGGACTAAGTTGCCTCATAGCAAATCCTTCTTCTATTTAAGAATCATTTTTTATTTCGATATTCATTTATGCTGTTTTAAGAATCGAAGGCAAAAATGAGCATTGATTGTGGGAGACGTCTCCACTAATAGCCGAGTGATAGAAGTGTTTAAGGCATAGAAATGGGAATCATTGGATGATGTTGGAATGAATAAGATCGCGTACGTAAGCAGTTATCCTCCGCGAGAATGTGGGATAGCGGCTTTCACGAAGGACTTAGTTGTCGCTTCAAATCGGCTTGGCGTTTTTAGGAAACCTCTGGTTGTTGCGATGAATGAAAGGGAGACCATTTACAATTATGACAGGTTTGTCAGATGCCAGATTAGAAGAGATTTTCCTGAGGATTATGTTGAAGCTGCTGGCTACGTCAATTCGTCCAAGGCCGATTTGGTTAATCTGCAACACGAGTTTGGTCTGTTTGGAGGAGAGTGGGGAGAATACATTAACTGTTTCTTGGAGAAGATTCAGAAACCGGTGGTTTCCACGCTCCACACATTGTCTCCTAGTTTTGAACCTAAGGCTCAAGCTGTCTTGAAACAAATCGTAAAGCACAGCTCAAAGATAGTAACTATGACCAACACCGCCACAAAAATACTTATGGCGTACGATGTTCCGCGTAGCAAAATCGAAATCATCCAACATGGGTGCCCTGATGTTCCGTTTGTTGATAGCAACAAGGTTAAGCCTTCGCTGTTTGGTTTGAAAGGAAAAATCGTGTTGTCAACTTTTGGACTTATAAGCCGAGGCAAAGGCATAGAGTATGTTATTAAAGCTCTCCCGGAGGTTGTGGAGAAACAACCCGAAATTATCTATCTGGTAATCGGGGAGACTCATCCCGAGGTGAGGAAGTTTGAAGGTGAGCGTTACCGCAAGTATCTTATCAAACTGGTTGACGATCTGGATCTTAATGAACATGTTAAGTTTCACAACCGCTTCCTCCTTAAACGAGAACTAATCAGGTACCTTCAAGCGACAGACATTTATCTCTCGCCATACCCTGAGTCGAATCAGATCAGCAGCGGAACACTTGTGTATGCAATGGGAACTGGTAAAGCAATAATAGCTACGCCGTACCTTCACGCCCAAGAGGCTTTAGCCGAGGGGCGGGGGCTTTTCTGCAAGTTTAGAGATCACAAATCTATTGCAGAGGGTATTAATCAACTCTTGCAGGATGAGAAACTAAGAAGCAACATTCAAAGAAAGGTTTACAGTTACAGCAGAAATTTTACTTGGCCAGTAGTGGCAAAGAGATATGCGGAGCTCTACAGGAGAATCTTAAACACTTGAAAGAGATTTTGCCTCAGCTACCGCCCATAAAGCTGGACTATTTGGTATCTTATTATAGACTGCGAGAGAACATCTCAAAATTTGATTCTGTGACTTTGTATTTCAATAGACAAAGAAAAAGCGAACATGGAAAAAAATAGAATTGGTTGTGGGAGACATCTCCACCGATAGTCGAGTGTACCTCAACTTGGCTATTTTTTTGGAAAAAATTTTTTTGAATACTTGGAATACGCAAAATTTAAACAGCTTTTCAAAGCAAACATCGACTTGATTGAAAATGGGTAGACCAAAACAAACTTTTCGAATACCACTTCCAGATGGAAGTAACCTCTCTATAGCAATATTTCCAACCAAAAAAAGACCCTGCTGCAGAAGTAATTTCTGTTCAAATCACCCGAATAGTCGATGACAATTGGGTAACAGACGCAAAATTAGCGGTTTACCGTTCACCCGAAGGCAATTATAGCCAACTCCCCGACCGCGAAAAACCATAACAATAGAGAAAGTGCAAACACAAAATAGATGGAGTTGTATTAAAAAGGAGATATTGTTACTCAGAGCAACCATTGTTTGAATCTCACGTTTTCGTGCGAATGTACTATAAGCCGCGAAGCACAGATGACTGTAAATGCAGCCTAATCAGCAGAGGAGCCAAATCAAGCCGGGCATCCGCGTAAAAATCGTCTTGAAGCATCACCAACAGAGCGGTAAATTAACCGAGGGTATCGTCAAGGATATCCTAACCAACAGCTCAACTCACCCCCACGGAATCAAGGTACGACTTACAGACGGCAAAGTCGGCAGAGTTCAATCAATAATAAAATAATGAAGCGTGTCTTTAACCTTCGAAAACGCATTATTCTATTGGACAACGACAAAAAATGCGCGCTCCAGTTGTCTATTGCCTTTGACTCCCCTTGACTTTCTTGTTGTAAGTGTATTGATAATATCGTATGAACTCAACATTATAAAGAAGGCAATTACAAGCATTAATCCATAGAATCTCGACATTAAGTAGCCGTACCAGTTTAGGCCTATGCTGCCCATGAAGAGGAGCAGTAGATAGATTATGAGGCTTGGTGGCCAGCGCTTAGGGTGATGTAGAGGTTTTTTCTAGTGAGTAACCTGTACCAAAGGTCGTAGACCAAGTAGATGATTATAGGTAGTCAGCTATTAGGCGTCCAGAGTCGTTGCCAATGAGAAGGTTCAATATCCAAAGCGAAGCAAAAGGAACCAGTTGGACACTAAAAGCGATTCTCAACTTATATTCAAGCTTCGAGAGTTCATGTGCACGTAGCAAGTATACAGTAAACAAGAAAGCATAGAACACCAGTGCAAAGAAAACAACAAGATTGTCTAACAATGCTGCATCCATTGGCAACCACAATTATACGAACTCATTTCGTTTCAGCTATAACTTTTTCGCATCCGTCATCGTTAGTTTTTGAGAAAGTTGGTCAATAGTTTCTTCTTAGGATATTAAACAGTACCCGTTTGTGTGTGTTTTTTATTTTTGTTTTTAGAGAGAGGTTTAGTAGGAGAAGAAGAGAGAGTGAGCGTGAGAGTTAGTGAGTTGGAGAGTAGGAAGAAGAAAGGGGTTGGGGATTAAATTTTAATCCAACCAACGATATTTCTTTTTAACAATTGAGATTTCTGTTTATTCTTTTCTGTCGAATCTTTATGCATTCTGGACAGATTTTTTGTTTAAATTTTCTTGCTTTTTGAGTTTGATAGAATTTCTTGCAAACAAGACATTTGATATAAATGACAGGGTTAGGTTCAAGCAGGTTCAGCCTTCTCTCCATCTCTGCTTTGATTTCAGAATCATCCTCCGTCTTCAAAGCTTCCGTCAATAATCCTCTAGCAGTCTCTAAGCTTTCGGTTCCGAAAAACTCCGTGAAAACACTCGGCAGCTTCCCAGCAGAATCTATTCTCATCGGCAACAGGCTGACAAAGTTTGACGGATAGCTTTTAGACTTGTTCGAGTCTAAAACAGCGAATCGCAAATGGCTCCGAGCATTATGACCTCTACCATAATCTCCCCTAAATATTCTCAACTCAAAAGTCATATCAATAACCCCTGAAATAAACAGACAAGCGAAGTTAATCAACATATCTACTCCAGTTCACCAACTTCTACGTATAGACAGATTAAGCTTTAATTTGGATTAAAATTTAATTTCTTTCCTCAATTAAAACCTCAAAATAAACGCCCTAAATCAAAAAAGGCGGGCAAACTTCTATATGTTAGGTGTCATGCTTTGAACTAGAAGAGATTGAATATGAACCGAGAACAGTATAAATCGATAAGAAAAAAGCCAAAACGAAATAGCGAGATTAGCAAATACAAAAGTCGAGTGCTTGCAATGGCTAAAGAATGGAAACCCACTACTTCTCCAAAACTGCGTGAAGCTTACTCCACTAAAAATGAATGGGCAATTAACATGATTCCCAAATTAAAAGAGTAGAAGCGCACGCCAGCCACTTTTCTTCAAACTCATCCTGCGTAAGAAAGGTAAATGTTTATTTAACTAACCAATTTGAAAAATCTCTCTCAAAACGGGGAAAAAGTAAGTTAAAATAGTCTTTCTGGCCCTTGCTGTACTACTTCATTATGAAAAGCCCAAAACAACCAGAATAAACAGTTGCTTTATTTTAGATTGCTGAGGCGAAGTATCTCGGTTCGTTCGGGTTCACCCGCAACAATTTCATTTTTTATTCAAATTGAGGTTTCCGTGAATCCAAATAAGAATCGATATTAAATGTCAACATCTTTTCTTGAGCATGAATGCGGCCAGGCTGATTATCGCAAAAGCTGAAAAGTTAACCACTCGGAAAAAAGCAAAAAAGCATGTTCAAAGTTTCACGATTTGCGCGTGCGGTACGCCTTCTATTTGCAGCACCGCATCAGGGTGCACGTAGCCCTTCGCTATTGCTTTTTCCACGCAGTTCTTGCCCACCAGGTTCACGATGGTTGAATTCGCAATCATTCCTACCGCCTCGTCAACGCTGACTTTTCCGCCGTTGTAAAACTCGTCTTTCACGTGAAAAACAATCTTTCCTTCCCGCAACGTTCTTCCAAGCATTTCACAGTCGCAAATTGCCAGCAGCACATTTCTACCTATCTTTTTAAGTTTAACGTAGGCTTCCAAGGTTAAACTCGCTCTCACAACTGTTTAATAGATGATTTCGCGCCGCATGCGTTGCACACGAGAAACGACAAACGCTTCTCCTTCACGATCTTAGTGTCTGGACGCTTGCAAACAGGACAAATCACGAAGTTCTCCATGTACCGCTGCAACAGCCTCTCGAAGCTGTCCCGCCTGAATTTCCCTTGAAAAATCGCTCGGGAATCATTAAACGTCGCGGCCGTAGCCATCTCACGCGTCAAAAACTTTAGAATGTGCTGAGGGTCACGGTTCAGAACGTCAGCTACTTCCTTAAAATTAGAGATCACGGTGCGCATGCCAACGATTGTGGTATGCAAATGAGTCATCTCTAAACGTTCCCGTTTCAGCGAGACCTCTGGCATCTGGGAACAGGCGCGTTTCAACAGTTCATCGTAGTCGTACTTCATTTGTTTCTCTCGACAAAAACATGTGGCAACAAACTATTTAAAACTTATAACTATCAAAACAGGAACTCATTTGAAAACAGTCGAACCGCAACTGAAACAATATTAATTTAAAAATCGCAAATTTATTATTGTCACATGCACAGAGGATAACTCTTGACTGAACAACCGAAAACAAACGAACTTGCCATGCTTACCCAGCAGATCGCCTCATTAAGGGAGCGAATTGACAAAGCAAACGCGGAAACAAAAACGCCCATTGAAAGGAGAGACCGCCTCAACGAAAAATTCAAGAAGCTACACCAAGAAATTAACGAACTCCAAAGCACACGCGACAACCTAAACGAAAAAGTAAAAACCTTAAAGCAACAACGAGACGGTGCACGCACAAAAATCAAAGCTTACATTGAAGAAGTAAAAGCACACAGCCAAAAAATCGCAGAGCTAAAAGAGAAAACCCCCCGAACAAGTCGCCAAGAACTCCAAAAAGAATTCGATGATATCGAATGGAAAATCCAAACCACGCTGCTTGACATAAAAGAGGAGAAAAGACTAATAGAAAACGTCCGACAACTAGAAACCCAGCTAAACATCTACAGGAAAATCGACCAGCACATCAAGAAAATCGCCGAAATAAGAAAAGAACTTGAATCGCTTGAAACAAACGCGGATGCAGCACATCAGGAGTTAACTGCAACAGCTGAAAAAAGCCAAGAAATCCACGCGAAAATGATAGCCAAAATAAGCGAATCAAAAGATATAAAAGCTGAAGCCGATAGCTTGCACGCTGCTTACGTCCAAGCGAAAGAACAAGTTAAGCCCTTACACGAAGAATTTAAGAAACTGATTGAACAAAAGAGAAAGCTGCAAGCTGCAGTGCGAGAAGAAGATGCGAAACGAAAAAAAGATGTGGAGCAAGCGCTCAAAGAGAAACTGGAAACGCAGGCAAGAAACAAGTTGCAACGCGGTGAGAAATTAAGCTGGGACGAGTTCAAGATGCTCACAGCAGACGACGAATCAGAGGATGCTTGAACACAAAATTAAAGTTTAACTTGTAACGAAATAGGAATAGAGAAATAGATGACTAAAAAAGAAACGGAGCAACAGATCAAGAATCGCATTCTAATTCTATGCGTTGACAGAGACGGCGATATAGAAACAAAAGCAGGAATAAAAACGCCCCTGATGGGACGAACCTCAAACCTGGACGCCGCCGTTTCCTTAGCCCTGCGAGACCCCGAGGAACCTGACGCCAACGCCATGTTCGAAGCCGTCCGCCTCTATGACCGCCTGCAAAGCGAAAAACAACCTGGAGAAAACTTTGAAGTTGCAACTATTTCCGGCTCAGAACTCGGCGGAGTAGGCGCAGATCGAAAGTTAGTTTCAGAACTAAGCAGCCTGTTGACTTCGTTCAGCGCAAGCGAAATCATACTAGTTACAGACGGCTATTCAGACGAGGCAATTTTGCCGCTTGTAGAATCTAGAGTGCCCGTTTCATCCGTTAGACGAATAGTCGTTAAACACAGCGAATCCATAGAAGAAACCGCTGCTCTTTTTTCACGTTACCTCAGGCTTATATGGGAAAACCCCAGATACGCCCGCTTGGCCTTAGGCATACCGGGACTGCTGTTCTTCCTTTATGGCATATTCTACATAATACCCGGCTTCGTTAACTACTATCTCATATCCATAGTTCTCATTCTCGGCGGGGTCCTGCTCTTCAAAGGCTTCGGAGTAGACAGAGGCGCCAAAAACATATACAAGTGGGCAAGGGAATACTCGCCCCCGCCTCTTCCAGTTCAAATCTCAAACTACTCCATAATCGCAGGTATCCTCTGCATAGCTGTCAGCGCCTATCTAGGCGCATCAAGCGCAAGCGTTAACGTAACGCCTCCCACAGCGGATTTGGCAGGCTGGATCAGCGTGTCTCCCGACGTTGCCGCTTTCTTCATCAAAGGATTCATGGACCTTATGGTTGTGGGCATAACCATCATACTTTTCGGGAGAAGCATACGCCTGTACTTTGAACGGGACGCCCGATTGCTACGAAACGTCGCCTTAGTGGTTTCTGTTGTTTGGTTCCGCTGGATTCTCGATGCAACCGCAAACATCCTTATCGAGCCCGGCGTGGGATTCGAGAACGTGTTCTTCTCCAACTTGGTTTTCGCCATAGTCGTGGGCATACTCATCGCGATTGCTTCAGTTCTTTTGGTAGTAATTATTCACCGCTCCAGCAAAGGCTTCTTCAAAAAATCTGAAGATAACGCCGATGAGTTTGGAGAAACCGAGCTGGCAGCTCCAGCGCCGGAAAATCAGCAGTAGCATCCGCGCATCATTATCTTGTTCTAAGTACAGCAAGCTTTAATTGAAACAATCAGGGCTTTACCTCTGTAAACAAAGAAAACTCATGCAGTCTCTTCCTTAAATGTGAGGTTCACCCTGTGCTTAAGAAACTTCTCTCCGTCATCGGCGCCTACAAAATTTACGAAAGGTGGTTGTGGTCTCAAGTTAAGAACGGCGAGAAACTTGAGCATATCGCCATAATCTTGGATGGAAACAGGCGTTGGGCCTCGGAGAACGAGCTTAACCCCTGGTTGGGTCACAAGAAAGGCGCAGAAACTGTTGAGCAACTCTTGGATTGGTGTGAAAGACTCGGCGTCAAATTCGTAACCCTCTACACGTTTTCAACGGAAAATTTTAGGCGCTCTCCAGAAGAAATCACGGCGATTATGAAAATTGCAGAAGAAAAATTCCGCAAGCTCTTAGCCGACGAGCGTATTCACCGGAATAAAGTCCACGTTAAAGTCATCGGCCGAGTAAACCTGTTGCCCGAAAGCCTGCAACAACTTATCGCCGATGTGGAGAAAGCCACCGAGAACTATGACAACCAGTTTTTGAACTTCGCTTTTGCGTACGGTGGCAGAGCTGAAATTGTCGATGCAGCAAAAATAATTGCGGAGAAGGTAAGCGATGGCGAATTAACGCTTGACGACGTAAACGAAAAAACTTTTGAAAAGTACCTGTATACGGCGCACATGTCCAATCAAGAACCCGACTTGATTATCCGAACCTCAGGCGAAGAAAGGCTTAGTGGGTTTCTGCTCTGGCAATCCGCCTACAGCGAACTCGCCTTTTTGGACGTTTACTGGCCTGATTTCCGGTTAATAGACCTCTTGCGAGCGATTCGAACTTTTCAAACCCGTAAACGAAGATACGGCACGTAAGGTTAAGCGCGTTTTTTGGCGCTTACAATGGAAATGACATCTCTGTCTCGCAGAACAGT
Organism: uncultured Candidatus Bathyarchaeia archaeon; assembly: GCA_964587975.1. Lineage (GTDB taxonomy): Archaea > Thermoproteota > Bathyarchaeia > Bathyarchaeales > Bathycorpusculaceae > SG8-32-3. The sequence continues at coordinate 24,367 of CAZPND010000007.1, read as the reverse complement.
GTCTTCACCGATTCTCTTTTTCCCTCGTGCGTCCACGGCGTAAATGAAGCTTTCACCGAGGTCGGTGTGGATCAAATAAGCGAACTGGCGTGCGGTTGTTCCGTGGGGAACCAAGTAAGCGTCAGGTAAAACTCGTCCGTTGTGGTCAGCTAAATGCTCCACGTCTTCAACAGGATACACCGTGATCATGCTTAGAAGCTTGAAGTAAGCCATGTTTATTGCCTCTTGAACGCCTGTGGCGCCGGTTTTCAGGAGCACTCTTTCCCGTATGGTTTCCAAAGCTTTGATTTGGCTCTGGGACAGTTTTTCCGGCTGCAGTATTTTGAAGTCGCAGTCGCCAGGCTTGTAATCAATCAGCTGCTTTTCAGCCGCCCGCCTGAGCGCAAGTTCCGCTTCTGCACAGCAAGGGATAACGGTGTAATCAAGTTTCTTCAGTTTCTCCAAGTTTGCTTCAGCCGCGGGCAGGTCCATTTTGTTGGCTACAATCAGCATGGGCTTTGAAATTCGCCTCAGCGTATCCACGAATTTTAAGAAGTCTTCTTCGCTCCACCCCGCTGGCTTGTCAGCGTTTAAGCCGGTTTGGCGGATGGCTTCGAATATTTGGCTGCGTCTTATGCCTAGACCGCTTAACCGTTCTTCAAGTATTCCGTAGATTTCTTTTGATTCGGCTTCGGCTGTCCGCGCAATTTTCGCCCAGTCTTTTTTGAGTATGGACGACATCCACATGGTTATCTCGTGTTCAAGGAATTGCACGTCTTCCAGCGGGTCGTGTTCGCCGGGTTTGCATAGGCGTCCTTCGCAGTCTGTTCCGCCAGAAGCGTCAACAACGTGGATGAGGGCGTCTGCCCTCCGTATCTCATCAAGAAACTGGTTGCCTAGTCCGCGGCCTTCCCATGCGCCTGGAACGAGGCCTGCAACGTCAATTAACTCTACTGGGATGAGCCGTACGCCGTCGAGGCAGAGGCTGTTTTTCGGGTTGTCTTTCACTTTGAATTCGTCGTGGACGCAGGGTGTTCGCACGTAGCCGACGCCGCGGTTGGGTTTTATAGTAGTGAACGGGTAATTGGCGATTTCAACTGGCGCCAGAGTTGCGGCGCTGAAAAAGGTTGTTTTGCCCGTGTTGGGCTTTCCGATTACGCCTAATAGCCTCGTATAAGACTTCTGCATTAAACAATTGTCCCCATTTCTGAATATTGTGTATAATCGTGACGCTATATGATTTGCGCTTCCATATTTTATATGTGCGTAAGGCATAAATGCGCTGTTTGTTACAACTGTTTGGGATTGTTATGAGCGAAATATTCTGTCCGAAATGTGGAAGCAAGGTGCCTGGTGACGCGGTGTATTGCCCTAACTGCGGAGCGCCACTAAACGTTCAATCTGCGCCGCAGACACAACTAATGGTTGTAACCACTCCAACTTTGCCCGGGTGCAGCGTTGTGAAAGTCTTAGGCGTTGTTACCGGCTTAACGGTTCGAACCAGAGGTGTAGGCGGAAAATTTGTGGCTGGAATTGAAGGAATGTTCGGCGGTGAAGTTACCAGTTACAGTTCTGAGGCTGAAAAGGCTCGGAAAGAGTCGTTGCAGCGGTTGGTTGATAACGCCAAGGCGATGGGTGCAAACGCGGTTATTGGGGCGGATTTTGAAACAAGTGATATTCTTCAGGGTACGGCAACTCTGTTCTCTGCTTATGGCACCGCGGTTGTCGTTAAGCCAGCTGAAGACACAGCCTAAACGCGTGTAAATTCAGCATCCACCGTTTTCTTTATGCTAGAGTCGTTTAACGACAATTTTTTCATAATCAACGTTTGTCCAACAGATGAGCTTGTTACCTATGCTAACGTGTACAAACGTTCTATTTTTGTGGAGAAATGTTTATATAATAAATTCATGCTTGAACAGGCGTTTAAAAAAAGGTTTAGAAACGGTGCCTCGGAGAGTTTAAAACTGGAAACAAGTACGCTCAAAAAAGTTGACGAGCTGGATCTTCGAATTCTTAGCCTGTTGCAGGAAGATTGCCGTTTAAGCTTCAATAAAATAGCAAATAAACTAGGCGTGTCGGTAGGCACCGCATTCAATCATGTCAAAAACTTGGAGAAAAAAGGAGTGCTAAAAGGCTACACAGCAGTTCTCGATTCGGGCAAATTGGGTTACAACTTAACCGTTATAATACTAATTCAAGCTGAAGGCACCTATCTTATTGACGTTGAAAACGAGATTGCCAAGATCAGTAACGTTGTTGCGCTTTACGACATCACAGGAGATTATGACGCTATCGCAATCGCCAAATTCAAAGACAGAGCCAGCTTAAACACTTTTATAAAAAGCCTGCTAAGCCTACCTCACCTAAAAAGGACTCTTACGAACGTTGCCCTTAACGTTGTCAAAGAAGACTCTGGAGTCAAACTATAAACTTAAACACAAAAAGAAGCATATAGCCATTAAGAGTTGATTTGTCGAGGAGAAAAACCATGAATCCGACAAGAATAACCGTTGCGTTTGACAAAGTCACAGCCAACTTACTAGAGAAAATCAGCAAAGAGGCGGGGCTTTCACAAAGCGAAATAATGCGACGCGCCCTCCGATTCTACTCTGAAAACCGGGCACTAGAAGATGCCGCAACAAGAAAAAAACTTTACACGTACATGGACTTGCTGCTTGGCGGCGAACACATAATTCTAGACGTTGACCATTGGCTTCTTTTTCTGAAGCTTGCTGAGTCTTCTCCTGAGAAAGAAGAGTTCTGGAAGGAACATCGCGATGTGGCTAGATCCCACACAGAACAGCTTAAGGCCAAAGTGCTTACAGCTCAGGAGCTTTTAGAGCGGCTTGAAGTGTGCAATTTTTTCCGAATAACGAAGAACTCAGAAAGAGATTTTACTTTGGTTTTGGGTTCTGAGCTTCCGAAGAGGTTTGTTAAAATTTTCCTCGAAGAGTACTTTGCGGGGATGGGTGTTAAGGCTCAGATAAAGGAAAACCTCGCTAAGCTGAGGGTAACTGTTGACCGTTAAGTCCAAGCGACAAACGCGCAGTTTTTAATCATTATTCTACACGTATTTCTAGTTTTTCATAAAAAGTATGAACAAATCTTAACTACGTTTATATTGAAGGCTTGACACTTAAACGATAAAAAAACAAAAAGGTGAATAACCGTGAAAAAAGTAGAAGCACTTTCACTAGAAGAATTGCAAAAAGAAAGAAAGATCGAATGGATCGACATGGGCATCGAAGGACTAACCGACTTCATCCCAGGCTTACCTAAAGGCGACGCAATCCTAGTACGAGGAGAACCCGGCACAGGCAAAACAATCTGCTGTCTTCAGTTCACACACGCAGGAGCAATAAAAGGCGAAAAATGCGTATACATCAGCACCGAAGAAACACCCCAAACAATAATGAGAACCGGAAGAGAACTTTGGAGTGACTTTCCCTCCCTGATTGAGAACGGACAAGTAGCCATAGTAGACCTTTCCATAGGCGCAACATACGCAAGCGAATATGCACTAATTAGCAAGGAAGAAGCAGTAGACATCCTAATGAAAGGCCTAGACGCCCAACCAGGCGCCACCAGAATAGTCATGGACTCACTCTCATCACTAGAACGACGACTCGTTGACCCAACAGACTTCCGTGAAGTCTTTATGAAACTCCTGCTCGAAGTCAAAAAACGTGGAGCCACTACGCTATTCTCTGCAGAAGGCATCCCAACAGATCCCAACATCACAGAATACCTCGTTGACCACTTGATATACCTTGACTACCACAAGCACGACGTAATCTGGACCAGAGTCTTCATCCTGAGAAAATCAAGAAGTTGCCCATTAAAACCACAGATACTTAAGCTTAACATAGAAGCCGGCGGATTGTCAGTAGAGGAAATTCCAATCTCGCTGAAACCAGTTTGGTTCGCAAGCAAACTGTAGGGTGATGCAGATGTCAACTCCTGCTGACGAAGGTTTATTTGCATCCATACAGCAAACGTTCGCTGTTGGATGGGCGCCAGTAGCCATATTAATAATGGCAACTGCTGGCTTTGCCCTACTCTATGCTGGCTTAGTGAGGAAAAAGAACGTTGCCCACACCGTAATCATGCTCAACATCGGCTGGACCTTAGCTTTCGTCATGTACTTCCTGATAGGCTTTCCATTGGCGTACTACACCACCAACCCGGTTTTTGGGTTACCTCAAATAGCTCCAACCGTTGCGAACCCGTTACCTGCTGCTCTATCTTCAACTGGCGCTTACGGCATACCTGCAAGTCCTTTCGGATACGGCGACTTGGCGCTGTGGTTCAAAATGGCAATGTTCGCTATAACCGCAATTGCGATAATTCCTGGCGCAACCGCAGAACGAGACAAACTCTGGGGCTGGGTAATAGCTTCCGCAGTCGTGGTGGGATTCCTGTACCCCGTGATAGAACACTGGGTATGGGGCGGCGGATGGCTCAGCCAAATAGGCTTCATCGACTACGCAGGCTCAGGCGTCGTCCACTTAACAGGCGGCATGTTCGCTTTGACGGCAGCGTTTATCATTGGACCGAGGCTAGGCAAATTCGGCGGCAAAAACAAGGAACCTCGAGCCTTCTTCGGTCACAGTTTGCCTCTATCAACAATCGGCGCATGGCTACTGGTGTTCGGCTGGTTCGGCTTCAACGTAGGCTCAAGTGTAGCAAACAGCCCTGAAACAATTAACGTCGAACTCGCGTGGGTAGCAGTTACAACAGCAATGGCCATGGCAGGCGGCTTATTCGGAGCAGCCGTGACTTCAAGAGGACACGCATTGACATCAATGACAGGTTTACTCGCAGGCGCAGTAGCTATCTGCTCAGGCGCAGCAATGATGCACCCGCTGTTCGCATTCATCACAGGTATCATCGCGGGTCTAATAATGACTTTCGTTCAAGGCCTCCTAGAGTTTAAGCTCCACATAGACGACCCAGCAGTTTGCGTTCCAGTGCACGCGGCATGCGGTCTATGGGGCCTCATCGCTACAGGGCTATTCGGCGCAACGTTCTTGGGCGGACACCCAATATACGCTGCAAAAACTGTCAGTGACTGGATCAGCCAAATCGGAATTCAGGCGGTAGGCGGGCTTTCCATAATAGCTTGGGCGGGCGGAACGGGCTTAGTGCTCTTCTTCCTGATCAACAAAGCTGGACTACTGAGAGCCCGCAAGGACGCTGAACTGTTCGGCTTGGATATTGCTGACCACAAGACATACGCGTACCCTGAAGACATGATGGACAAAGACTTCCCGTGAGTAAACAACAAAAAAATGGAGGAGAAAAAAAATGCCAGAACTACCCGAAACTGCCCTAGAAGATATTGAAAAGCTGAAAAAGCGGGTTCAACATCTCGAATTGGAAGTGGCCAAGCTCAAAATGAAGATGTCCGGCAAGAAATGGCTTTAGGTGCGGGTCTCGCAGATAGGAAGGAACTATGGAGAAAATAGAAGCAGTAATCAAGCCCGAAATGTTCAGCTACGTCAAAGCTGCTCTTGCAAAGGCAGGCAAAGATGCTATCTAAAGCGTATCCACTTTCTCTTTTTTTCACTTCCAATTTTTTCACTGTTCAAACCTAAATAAGAGCAATAAGACAAAGAGTTGAAAAGTTTCAAGCGGGTTCCCGCGAAAAAAATTGCAGAAAGCGCGTTATTCTTCCATCATTATCAATGTCAGTGTTGACCTGACCTTGCTAAGGGTTCTTATGCGGCGAGACACCATGTCTTTAAGTTTATCCATTGTCTCCGCTTTGATTTTTGTGATTACGTCGTAGACTCCGTATGAGAAGTAGGATTCTTCTACGCCTTCCACTGTCTTCAGTTCGTTCAGAACCTCATCTTCTGAACCTGATTCAACGTTTATTAACACAAAGGCTCTCGGCATTTCAAGTCTCCTCAACTAGTCTAACAAGCGCACCCATTAAAATATTTTGTCAAAAAAGTAAGCCGCATATGCGCAAACAAATCCTACGGGCTTACGAAGGTTACCGGCTCATGCAAAACTTTATGCGCAGTGTAGTTTGAAATTCAAGTACCCCGTACTTCGGAAAACCGAAATTGTCGGAGGCTGCGTTATAGTAGTGCAAAGTTTGTGGTTTTGATTTTGCCTTTCAAGTCAACGACGACGGCGAATTTTTCAGCCCACGGGTGGCCTTGAAGGTCTATCGGGCAGGTTCCCCTGACCATCCAGCCTTCGTTGTGCTCTTCAACCTCTGCTACGTCAATCCTGTCTGTGTTCTTCTGTTTTTTAAGAAACTCAACTACTATCTCGCTGGCGGATTGCTTTGACAATTGAGTCATTAACTTACGCTCCAAATCAAGTTCTTAGGTATGTACTTTTTAGAACACCCAGCCTTAAACATTATGAACGCTCAATTCTGATTCCGATTCAGCTTAGCTTCAACAGCAGGTTTTGAATCATAAACACACATCAATGCTTATTTGATCGCGCATAAGCAAAAAGAGGGAGTTATTGATTGTGAGGCACGCGTTTTTCATTATCGTCTTCTTCTGAACCAGAATCCAGCTGTGCCGATTATCGCGAAAATGACAGCAACAACTAAAGCGTAAAGGAGTAGAGGGCGCTCTTCAGGTGGCTGAGGCGTTGACGTAGGGGTGGGTTGCGGCGAGGGTGTAGGCGTTGGCGTGGAAGATGGACTCGGGTTTGGCGAAGGATTCGGTGTTGGAGTGGCATTAGGGGAAGGTGATGGCTCAGGGCTTGGTGAGGGGCTTGGAGTAGGTTGAGGTGCCTGAACAACTATCGAGACCGTGGCTGTTGCAGTGTTTCCCGCCGGATCCTGTACAGTCAATTTTGCAACGTAAGTTCCTGCGGTAGAGTAGCTGTGCGTCGTTGTTTTTCCTGAATCGTGTGAACCATCTGCAAAGTCCCAAACGTAGCTGGCTATGCCTATGTTGTCTGTGCTGCTGCTTGCATCGAAAGTCACGCTGTTGCCTTGATTCACCGTTTGGCTTTGACCCGCGTTTGCAACCGGGACTATTGTGTCAAGGATTATCGAACTGCTGTAAGATGAGACCAGACCTGCGTTGTCTCTATATTGAACAATGACGCTTTTCGCGCCGTCGCCGTTCTGTAAACTCAAAGACTTTGAGGAGGCGTATGTTTCCCAATTTGACCATGTGATGTTGTCGTTTGAGAAACGCATCTGAGAAACGCCGGAGATTGTGTCGCTCGCTGATAATGCGAGATTAACCTCTGTGGTGTTTGTGTATCCCGCTCCACTGTTGATTTGAATTGAGCCTTGGGGAAGTGATGCGTCAAGAGTTATCGTGTCTGTGTAAGTTGTGGAGAATAGCCCCGCGTTGTCCATAATTTGATAGTAAACGGTTCTCGCTCCTTCCGTGGAAAGCAGTGCCCAACTCTTAGTAGCTGATGGAGCCTCCCATTGCTCCGTGTCCCATACTCCATCATTACTTAGCCGAATCTTATAGACGCCTGAAGTGGCATCTGCTGCAGTGAATGATAACGTGACGGTGCTTGAAGTTGTATATAGGTCACCGCCTTTGATGATTATTGACCCTGTCGGGGCTGTTGTGTCTAGTAGGATTGTGTCTGTGTAAGTTGCAACGTTTCCCGCGTTATCCTTGATCTGGAAGTAAACGGTTTTTGTTCCATCACCAGATGCCAGATCCCACGCTTTTGTAGCGGAAGCACTCTCCCATGAACTCCATGAATTCGCGTCGTTGCTGTATCTGACCTGAAGGACTCCGGAACCAGTTGTGTCTGAGTAGGTTAAGGCCAAGATTACTAAAGATGAAGTTGTGTAGGTGTCTCCGTTGTTGATTGTGATGGAGCCAGATGGGTCAATGGTATCCATAACTATAGTATCAGTGTAGGTTGCAATGTTTCCTGCGTTGTCTTTGATTTGATAGTAAACAGTTTTGTTCCCGTTCCCGGAGATCAGAGTCCAAGTCGTTAGGGATGAAGGATTTTCCCATTGTTCGGTGTCCCATACGCCGTCGTTGCTGAACCTGACTTGTGAAACGCCCGACAGGGCTTCGTCTGCTGTCAAGTGAAGTGTTACGGAAGTTGAGTTCGTGTATTCTGCGCCGTTGTTGATGAGGATGGAACCTGTGGGCGCGGTTTTGTCAAGCTTAATCTCAGTGAGCATTTTATGGGGTAGTTCTTCGTTGTTAGCGTTGTCAAGGCTCCAGTATTCCAATGTATTGTTGGCTCCATCAACGCTGATTCTTGGTTGCCCATTTGCGGTCAGATTCTCTGGGAGACCGCCATTGATCCTGTAGAACGTCTCTGACACTCCTGTGAGGTCGTCTGTTGCAGAAAGCGTAATGTCGAAGTCTTGATTATGCCAGAGTCCATCGTAGTTGTGGCTTGTGATAGGTGAATTAGTATCGGCTTTGATCCCCAAATTAACAACGTACTCGTTTCCTGGGCTTACAAAAATATTGACCGTCGAGTTTGTTGCAACGTAGCCGGCAGGTACCGTCGCCTCTACTGTATGCTCGCCCTGCGAGACGTCGCTGAAGGTGTAACTGCCGTCGGCAGGGGTGATCAACGGATTGGCTTCATCAAGCGTAACGGTAACTCCCGCCACGCCTGCCTCTCCAACATCTCGTGCACCATTTTCGTTAGTATCCTCAAAGACAACGCCGGAAATTGTGCTTTCTGGACCGATGTAAGAGTTGGCAACCACCACACAATCAGCAACTTGAGTGATACCACTGCTGCCGTCTTCTCCAAAAAGACGAACACTATTAATGCGTTCGCTGTCATTGAAACCCGTTAATGTTATGTCTGTAAGCTCATTTCCGTCTATATAGAGTGCCATGACGCCGTCAGCGGTTGCTTTCGCTCTCGCTTCAACGCAGTACCAAGTACCCGCTGAAGGTAACTGCTGGCTGCTATAATGCCAATCAGTCCAGTTCTTCATGTCTCGAATAGCCCACTGTTAAGTACCCCCGTCATTAGTAAGGTAAACGCCCATAAAATTTGAGTACAAGCTGCTAAGCCACATAATCATAATTTTTTCTCCATTGGATAGTGATCCGGAGTAACGCCAGTACATTCGACAGTAAACTTCATCGGTCGTTGTCATGTTTTTGTAAATTTGATTTCCATTATTAACGGCTTGAGCAGCATACAACCCATGATGCACTGGGCTTGTTACTATTGTGGGCGCTCCAACTGTGCCACTCCATTGACTAAAATCGCCCGTTTCAAAGCCGTCAGTGAACACTGTGGCTGAAGAGGCAGTCATAACGATAATGCCTGAGGAGAATAAGAGGAAAAGAAGGAATATTTAAAGGGATTTCTTTTTTTGCATTTTAATTCTTTGCTCCTATGTTAGCTTTAATTTCGGAAATAGTTCTTTGCTTTTCACTCTTTTGAAAGACATGTAAAATCTGTTGTTCGGTTTGGAAGATTATGTCTTGGGCAGGTGAAACCACCGTTGGCAGAAAATTAGCACTGCCGATTTAACAAATTAATCCAAGCAAAGCCCTTTCCATTCTCATAAATGCAATATCAGAAGAGTGAAGATATAACTCTTATTCCTGAGGAGAGAACATGATTACCCACAATTTAGAAAATTGTTACATTTTAGGCGCAAAAGAGAAACGGAGGGAAGGTTAAGAGGATAACATCGCCAGAAATATGCAATAAAGTATAATACCTATGCTTTTTGAGAAGGGAAAAAAGAGAAAAAGGTTACGTGAGACATGGGAACGAACGAGATACCTTACCTCGACCACTTTATTGAAAATGGTTTAGAAAAAAGGGATACATTGCGGGAGATTTCACCACTTTCTTAGGATACAAGTTTATCATCCAGACAAAAAAATAACGCATACATTACACATTTTTGCATATATGTTGTAGCAAAAAACAAAAGAGGGAAAATGGGAAATGAATACGCGGGGGATTTCTCCACGAGAATAATTTTCCACATGGACATGGACCATTTCTATACTGCCATAGAACAACGCGAGCATCCAGAATATGAGGGCAAGCCCGTCGTAGTCGGCTCTGACCCAAAAGAGGGCAAAGGCAGAGGCGTAGTCAGCACAAGCAACTATGAAGCCAGAAAAGCCGGTGTCAGATCAGGCATCCCCATCTCTCGCGCCTGGAAACTCTGCCCAGAAGCCATCTACTTGCCTCCGAACTTTCCGTTATACATCAAAGTCTCTAACGAAATCATGGATATAGCGCGGGGGTACACGGACAAGTTTGAACAGTGGGGATTGGACGAAGCTTTTTTGGATGTCAGCGAGAAAGTGAAAGATTACGCCGAAGCCGAAGAGTACGCCAAACAGCTGAAACGAGAGATAAAAAAGAAAGAACGCCTAACCTGCTCCATAGGCGTAGGACCTAACAAGCTCATCGCTAAGGTAGCCAGCGACTACCAGAAACCAGACGGCTTAACCATAGTCAAAGAAGCCGAAGCGGAAACTTTCTTGGCGCCCCTTCCGGTTCGCAGGCTGCTGTGGGTCGGACGCAAAACCGAGGCTAAACTCAAAAAGATGGGAATAAACACCATCGGCGACCTAGCAAGTTACGACCCCACCGTGCTAACTGAGGCTTTCGGCGTAATGGGCACGCAGATGCACCTGATGGCACGCGGCATAGATCGAAGCGAAGTGGAAGCCAGAACAGAAGTGAAATCCATAAGCCACGAAACCACTTTTGAAGAAGACACAGACGACCCAGAAGCCGTACTAAAGGCGCTGGACGCGCTTGCCGCAGACGTCATCAAGGAAGTTACGGCGCAGAAGCTTTTTTTCAAAACAGTTACCATCAAAGTGCGTTATGAAAACTTTGAAACGCACACCCGCAGCAAAACCTTGCCTTTTATGACTAGCCGCCTGCAAGACTTGCAGAAGACAGCGAGAGACTTGCTTCGGTCCTACTTGAGAAGTGACCGCAAAATCAGGTTGATCGGCGTCAGAGTCTCCAGCTTCGTTAAGGGAGAAAAACAGAAAACCCTCGTGTAGCCCTATTCCTCGTATTCGGTTGGGTCACGTATGCCGGCTTCCTTAAACGCTTTCTTGCGGTTAACGCATGACTCGCATTTTCCACAGTGCCTTGTGCCATTAAAGTAGCATGACCACGTGAGTTCAAAGGGCACGCCGAGTTCCGCTCCTATACGGATGGTTTCGGATTTGGGTTTGCCGCTGAACGGTGCTTCAATCGATATCGCCGTACCTGTTCCGAGGCTTGCGGCAGTTTCAAAGGCTTTGTAGAATTCGCGTCTGCAGTCCGGGTAAAATGGCTCGTCGGAGCCTTGGGCGCCGTAGATGATTTTGTTGGCGCAGATTGAAACGGCGTACGAAACCGCTATCGATAAAAAAATGGCGTTTCTGAACGGGACGATTATGGGCTGGCTGAAGCTTGAGGTCATGGGGATGTCGGGGTTGCAGAGCGAGGTGACTTCGCCGAAGACTTCTTTTAACGTTGAAAGGTCGATTACCTTGATTGGGGCGCCGAGTTTCGCAGCTATTTTCTCGGCGTAGTCAGTTTCTTTGGTTGCGATTTGACCGTAATTGAACGTTATGGCATTCAGGTAGTATCCGTGTTTTTTAGCCCAGTACGCCACTGTCGCAGAGTCTGGTCCACCACTAAGAACGACCACACACTTGTTTGTTCGATTCATACTTCTACACTGTACCCTGATTTTTCTGGTTTATACCCCATTTTTGGAACACTCCCGTTCTCTTTAGCACCTTGAATAGCGGCCATCCGATAAGCACACTTGCAACAATGTTTCCGACGGCTACGTAAGCCATAGTGGGCAACAGCGGTAACGAAAACACGTAAGATAACATCCACCCAACGGTTACACCTAGGACAATCGAGTAAGCGATGCAGGTTCCGATTACGGTATAGTCATTCTGGGTTCGTTTGTGGACATAGTAGACAACAAAGGCCATAGCAAATGACGGTATTGTGTTAAGCAGGTCGATTAAGCCTGCTGTTGAGAACATGTTTGCAATGAACACTCCAAGCGCATGACCTGCTACTCCAGGCAAACCTAGTAAGGGAACAACAGCAACCAACGAGTCCGCAACACGAACCTGCACAGGTCCATAGGAAAAGCCTCCGAGAACAACAACTAACGCCGCGTAAAGCGCAGCATATACTCCAATTAACGCTAAATCGATACTTCGTATTCTCAAATGTAATTTGCCTCCCTGCTCCCGGGTTTTCTTTATGGCGGAACGGGTGGGAGACACCACTCACCCGCCAATCTGGCAAATCAACTCTCCGATACTTTAAAAACCTTTCCTGCAGTATGGCGTAATCAGCTTATTCTACGTATATCCGGCTTCACTTCACCCTCGATGCCGAGGATTTTCGCTTCCTGAACCTGCAACATGCAATCCACGTGATACGCGTCGTTGAAGACCCTGTAGTCAACCATTTTGAGGAACGCGGCGTCTACGGAAACAGGCGAACCAGAGGCGAAAATGCCCACGTCACCCTTCACGACCTTGCCTGGACCTGAGAGACAGTCGCAGTACTCTGTAATGTCTTTGGCGAAGCTTACATACGACACTTTGCCCGGCTTGAATGTTGAGAGCACGCCATACGCCGCGGACGCCAACGCCCTCCCGAGGTTCTGCTTGTCGACAAACCTGATGGCGCCCATGGGGCAGGCGACGATGCACATGGGACAGCGCATGCACAGCAGTGAGGTGTTTCGAGCTTTGCCCTCGATGATCTCGGGAAGGTGCATCTCGCATGTTTCCTTGCATTTGCCGCAGCCCGTACATTTTGAAGTGTCGATCTCCAAACCAACGGTTCGATGCTGACGCAGTTTGCCCGCCCGCGACGCGCAGCCCATGCCCAAGTTTTTTAGGGCGCCTCCGAAGCCGGTGAGCTCGTGACCCTTGTCATGCGACACCACGATCATGGTGTCTGCCTCGGCGATGGCTCCGGAAACTTCGATTTCCTGCAGGATGCCCTTGGTCTTCACTGTCCGGTAGTTTTCGCTTCGAAGCCCATCCGCCACTATGAAGGGCGCCATGTTAAACCCGTTCGTTAACGCGGTTATCATGTGGTCGTACGCGTTGTTGCGTTGCGCGTGGTAGTACGTGCAAGAGTCGGTGAGGAACGGCTTGCCTCCAGCCTCCTTGACACGGCGGATTATGTCGTGAACGAAAAACGGTTGCACGTAATACGGGTTGCCCAACTCGCCCACGTGCAGCTTGACGGCTACAAGGTCGCCCTTTTCCACGCAGTCGAAAGTGCCCGCCTCGTCATAGAGGCGGTTAGCTTCTTTCATCAAGTCAAGGGAAGTGTTCCATTTAACAAAATGAACTGTCATACAAAAACCTTCCAAGTTGAACCTTGATTGTTTATTCGCCTCTAGTATCGTTCCTGTTGCATTCAGCTTTTGGTCTATACTCCACTTTTCGGTTTCGCAGCTCACGATGCTTCTCACATTCTTTTATCCGCACAATCATCCAATCGTTTTCTTCATAAACACATCCACAAAGCAAAGTTTTAACTGGCAAGATTAACACCCATACGATTTTTTCAAATATACAGTGGTACTTCGTAAATATCTAAGTAACGCTTTCTTGGAGACCCCAATGGATTCTGGAGTAGGAGCGGGCCCGGTGGGATTTGAACCCACGGTTTCCGGCTCCGAAGGCCGACGCCTTAATCCGTGCTAGACTACGGGCCCTTTTCCATGCAGAAACGCTAGTATACGGTGCTAAAGGTGATTGCTTTACTCTGTCTTTGGCTTTCTGTACCATGAGACTCCCTCCGCGTCTTTTTCGACAAACTCATAGCCTTTCCTGATTGCTTCCCTTCTTTGTTGGCTGTTCCTTACTTCTATAACGTCATATTCCTGGTCCCCGAAGCATTGAGCTGCTAACCGTGCGTAGATTTGAACATACGCAAGTGAACTGTGGCCGAGTAGATACTGCACAGAGTCAGGGTTGCCTGTTGCGTGGCGTTCTTTTGTTGCTCTCCAGTATCGGCAGCTATAGAAACTTATTTTCTTTAGTTCCGGATTGTTGAATTTCTTGATAGCGCGTTTACGCATTCTCCTAAAGATGTTTCCAGCGTTGTCGGTTGTTCCGTAGGTGAAGACACGATTGCCGTTTAAGTGAGGTAAAGCTAGTAACATTTCGATCAATGTTTCACTCACTTTTATGCTTCGTGTGTTGCCGCCTTTCGCTGGAAAGTTTATGTTTATTCGCTTATGTACTCTGTCTATGTCGTTCCATTGGATTCTTAAGGTTTCTATGGGTCGAGCTGCAGTTGCTTGCATGGTAAAACAAAACGCTGCCATTTGTGGGCTACAGTGACTAAACAGTTGGTCCATATGTTCTTTCTGCGGTAAGTAGGGAATTTTGCGTGTGTATCTGAATTTTGGCAGTTCTGCTTTTATGTTGTTTTTACTCAAGAAACACCTGTAGGCCTTAGTTAAGCTGTGTTTCCTGATCGTAGATAGTTTGTTTTGGCGAGCCATAACCTCTTTGAAAGTTTCAGGGTTGAATAGGTCAACACCAAGCTTATCAAGGAATAGAAGGGAATATCCGTAGTTCCTTATTGTAACGTTTGTTTTGCCTTCCTTCTTGAGTTGCCATTGAAAGTCCTTAACAATGATGTCTATTCCGCGTTCTGCCTTCGTTTTTTCTCTCTGCGAAACGCTGATTTTCTCAGTCGTTCCCAGGGTCAAGTTTTTCGCCTTCTCGGTAACGCATACTTGACTATCTCGGGTATTATTATCCTTGACTTTTAAACTTTCATAAGGCAAGTAACTGTCAGTAACCGCTTTAGCCTTCTTTAAGTCATGTGGATCGGAGAAGCGCCGACCACATGAACGGCAAACATAACGCTGAATTTTTACGTTAAAATTACTTCTTGCGGTTCCATTTCGGAAAACTTTAACGCTTCCACATTCAGGGCATATTCTGCATATGTTCAAGCCGGTTATCTTTTCATGCCTCCACGTCTCAAAAGTTCGGCAAAAAGTCTACGGTTCTGGGCCATGTTTTCTGCGTTTAACTGATTTTGAATCTCAAGCTGTTGCAACGTACGGAAAAGATACTGGTGAGTTGTATATGCGGAAACTCCACCCATCATAAGGGCAACAACGTCCTCAATCCTGCGCGAACCCGCTGCCTTAACTTCATCTCGGAGCCCAAACTTCTTATTGTACATTCGCCGAAAGCTTCCATCAAAAGCTTTTGCAGTTATAGCTTTTACACCGTCGAGGCGAACTCCAAGCCAATCATGATTAAATTCGAAAGAGCTAACTCTCATTATCCGCCAATCCTGAACTCCCAGCCGCTTAAAGTCCGGACGAAGCCCATTTAATAAAATCAAGAAAGCTCCATAATCCAACGAATAATTACCAACACAATCAATGAACACAAGACCCGAACCATTCCTAAACCGCTGAATTGTAACCCTGATAACGCCAAAATCTCGCTTCCACTCACAACAGCCACCCGCCAACCCACCGACTTGTAACCTCAAACAATGCAACCGCGGGCTACCGCACTCGCCCTTACCCATGCTAGTATCGAGCGTGACACTATACTTCCAATTAGCGTAAAGGCCATAACCGATTTTTTGTATAAAACGCTTACTTACAAGCCTTTGAAGGCTTTTCCGAACTGTTGGACCCTTAATTTTCGTACATTGGCTTAATTCCAGCGGAGTTATAGGAATAGGGCTTTCCTCCACCATTTTTAAGATTCGGCGCGCAGTCTCACATAGCGACATAGACTGGAGAGAGTGACCAAGTGTGACAGGTGAGACAGCATCCTTTTTTAGTTCAGCCAAGAATTAGTTCACCAGTCGTTGGTAACTGATGGATTCGTAAACAGATTCTGAACATAAAGCCTAAGCCTCCTTTGTTCTTTCAAAAACTGGACTTACAGTGATGACGTGATTAACCTCAAGAGCTAATGCTATAATCTTCTTTCCTGCTTGTTGTTCAGCATTTTCAAGCCATGATTTAGGTAAAGTTACGGCTTTGCTTGTTTGAAGGTCAATCAATTTACGTATTATTGGCGTTTCTTTTCACTCCAGTTTTATTACAATTAAGTTAAATTAGTTGTGTCACATTTACTATAATGTTTATGTCACTTTAGGTGGCTTCAATGAAAAAAGAAAGAAAAAATGTTCTCAAAAGACTCAATCAAATTAAGGAAGCAATAAGAGGGATAGAAACAAGGCAGCCATTAGGAGAATGGAAAGTTAGCCAATTAAAGGAAGAAATCAGTAGAAAGAGAATCGCAATTCCACATAGGCGTTTGTACTCTTACATAGACAAACTTGAACGTTCTGGATATTTGAAATATATTGGAAAAGTAGAAGGTTCAAATGAACTTATGCGAAAAAAAGGTCATGGACGCTATCTAAGCAAATTTTCATTATTTTTAAGGATCGCTGTACAAGATTTCTTAGTCAAATCAATCTATACAACAGTTCCGCAAATGGAGGGCATAGCATTTGACGAATTTTTATCTGAAACTGCCTCTTGCCTAGTGGAGCTTAGCGAAGTAAAATCTGAAAAGAAGGGAATATTAGAACCAATACTACATCGTGGAAGCTCGAAACGAGCTATTTTCCGGAAAAAAAGACTTGAGGATAGCCTGAGAGAAGGAATGCGACGAGATTTTAATTTTGTTCAGAAAGCCACTGAAATAACAATACTTGGAACTAAGGATATTCAATTAGGTCCTAAAATGGCACTCAGAGAGTCTTTAGCACAGATATTAAGAGACGTAATTATTCATGAAAGAATACTGGCAGAAGCAAATGGAGAGCATTTTGATTTGGATGATTTTGGTCTCAATATAATCGTTAGTTTCGATCCTAAGAAGGCAGGAGAGGTCCCGCGATTTGCTATAACTATGCAACAATCTATCCAAATGAGAGAGGACTCTTCTCATTGGAAGTTCTACGAAGAGGAGCAAGGTTGGGAATTACCTAAAGAACTAGATAAACTGGACAGGATAAGCGGAAGAGATCGAGAAACTTTAGAACGCGATAAAGCTCTTCTAAAAAGAATCCGGCGTCAGTTTAACGAAATGGAAGAAGAAGCTAAACTAGACGACATAGATTCTTAGGTTTTCTTTTGTGCAGTCTGATTCTTGCTTCCATGTAGTGAGCTAATACGTTCAATGATTCAATATTAAATTTGGGTCCATAGTAACTTTCATACACACGTATGCAGACTATATATAATAGGCTTGGAAAGCATGGAAAATGAAAGAAGTAACCGCGTTCCAATATTATATTATCAGTAGTAAATAAGCCGAAATTGGGCTTATTTTTTCCGTGGGGTCAATCTATGTCCTAATAAGGCATAAAAGGACATGCAAGAGCAGATAAGAGAATACAGTTGTGGACGATTCAGCAATGATATATCATTACATGGTCATTGTGATTGTTGTCCAGGTCGGTACTTTTTGGCAGAAATAGACTTTTGAGTTTCAAAAGGTAGCTATCGAAAATAAGTTATTTTAAATCCACATGGACCAATTATTTCTATACATGTTAACCCAGAGACAAGGATATTGATTTTTTCCATGTCTCTCGCCAACAAAGTATTAGGCAGAAGTTGCTTAAAAAGCCATGCAAAAGTCGGTGCTATTATATAGGTTGGTTAAATGTCTTCAAAACACTTTATCTAATAGAACAAGCAAATTGTCAACAAAGCGCGCTCTAATACTATTCTAACTAAGATATCATCTCCTTTATAATGGACACGCGATTAGAATGCAATATCTTAACACCGGGCTCCTGATCCCCCTTCCGGCATAATATTCGGAAAATAGACTGGGGGACTCATACCCGTTTGGAGGTAAGTCCGGTAGAGGCTCACACTACTTAAGGTTCGAACCGCCTTTTTCCCAGCCTGCTGGATTCAAAACATCGTAAACTAACATTTTAAACTAACAAAAATACGTAAAAAAGCAGTCTAAAGTGAATAATGTAGTTGAGTGCCGCGAAGATTTTGCGAGGAAAAAAAATTAAAGAGTAAGCGTGCGCTTTATCCCATTTTTGAATATATGAACATACGTTCTTTTTTAGATTCCAAAAACTATATTCATTCGAACGCAAAAGGTCTGTTATTATCTACATGATAACCTCAGTGCGCGTTTGTAGAAAATTTGATAGAGCAGTTGTTAAGTCCTTTCTTGATCTCTGGATGACACACAACGACGCATTTAATAGCATATGTTTATAAGTAAGTAAGCACATAACACATTATGTGGATAAGCGAATTGGAGTGAGTGAAAAATGATAACAAGAACAAAATTTGGCGTTTGGCAATTCGCTTATTGGAAGAATACTTGACACGTGGAACCGTGCACAAAAACTCTAACTATATTAGGCGATTGAAAATGGGTCGAATCAGTGTGGATCTCCCGGATGAGCTGGAAAAGCAGTTAAGATTCAAAACTATCGAGAGGTTTGGCGGGAAAAAAGGCGACTTGTCCAAAGCAGTCGAAGAAGCAATAAGAACGTGGACATGCAAGAAAGAATAGATTCTGAAGAAGTTGCCCTTCCCAGACCCGGAATAAGATGAAAGCAACATTACAACAAAAGACTGCGTCGATCCAAAATAGCTCAGGCAACAGATTCCCGTATTCTTGATTTTAATAATAAATTAATTGAGGTGAAAAAATGAGTAAAGAAAAAAAGAAGGCGATCGCAAAAGCTGGAGTTCCAGTTAAACCGCTAAAAAAAGTTCCCGCTAAAAGCATTCCTGCCAAACATGTTCCTACAGTACACGTTTTGACGACCTTTGATGATTTGATGGATAATTTTCGCAGAAATTTCATTGAAAGTATAGCTTTTCCATTTGAGTGGGTAAGTCTTGAACCTGTTGTTCCGGTCCGTGAGGCAACTGTAGATCTGGTTGATGAAGGAAAACGGTTTGTGGTGCATGCTGAGCTGCCTGGCGTAGCTAAAGACAAGATCGACGTAGCCCTGACGAAGGATGGTATCGAAATCTCGGCTGAAACGGACGTTGAAAACGTAGACGAGGGGAAGAACTTTGTTGTCAGAGAACGCGTTTACTCGCATGTTTATAAGCAGCTGTCGTTCCCCGAAGAAGTAATCCCTGAGAAAGCTGAATCCACATTCAGGGACGGATTACTTGAAGTCTGCATCCCCAAGAAGACGATTGCACCCGCACCTAAGAAGCACAAAGTGACAGTGAAATAGTTGGTGTAGTAGCATTTTTTATGCTTACTAACAATTTCCTGCACACCGATTTTCTTGAGAATCTTCGGGACTAGCAGACATGCGGCTCCGTTTCCGAAGTCGGCGACCACGCTTATTTTTTCTGGTTTTATTTTTTCAGCCACGAAATTAGCGTACTCTTCGTCCATTGCATCAAGCTTTCTCGCAGTTCCTGTGCCTTTTTTAAAATTTTCTGAGGCGCTGATCTCACCCAGTTTTTTGTTTTCTTCTTCGAAGAAATCGACTCCGTTTTGATGGAAGAATTTGACTCCGTTCCACTCTGCTGGCAGATGAGATGCGGTTAGGCTTGGTGCCCACTAAGAGAGCTCGACAAAAAGCTTAGGGAAATGAATGCGCACGCATCTTCTGATTAGACCGAAAAGATAAATAAATCATCAAAATAGCCAAGAATGTGTTACCGCGACAATAATTATCGCGTGGTCTGTATCTCCAACTGGGCAGAACCCGCTTCTTTCCAAAGCCCTGTTATGTTAAGATATTCGTCTTCATAGTCACAGGTATTTCATTTTACCTTAATTCTATTTCCTATTATCATATTTTAGGCAAATCTATCTGTTTTAAAAAAGAAAACAAGGTTCATGCCACAAGATTTAAACCCAAGTTTGCAAAATAGCACAAGAAAGGTTCTATTTTGCCATGAAAAAGTGAAAGATCTATTTTTGGAATTATCAACTCAAGATCTTTCCTTGTGAAATCCACTATGGACTTGTTTTGGAGGCAAAATGAGGGCGTGCATCAAGCGCTTACTATTTACCGAGACCCAAAGCGATGCAGATTTAGGTTGATTCTGATATAATAAAATTCTAATCACGATGCTCTCTAGGATGATGCTTATGTTGTTTCGCAAAAATCACAAATTTAGAGAAAAACTACCGCAATTGTTAGTTTTAGCAATTACTGCGGTTGTTACTGCGATTATTGTGCTGGATACTTTAGAAGACATGCTAATCGAGGGAAGCACGTTTGCAGGTACACCTGTTGCGATATTGTTGAACGCTATAGTCGCATTTACCCTGAACATTACGGCAACTGTCCAGTCCTGGGGTTATGCCGGACTCTTTGTCGCGATGACGCTCGAGTCGTCATCTTTCCCTATTCCAAGCGAAGTTATACTGCCCTTCGCCGGCTATTTAGTTTCGCAAAGCTTGCTCAACTTCTGGTTGGCTGTCTTAGTCTCTACTCTCGCGGGCTTGTCGAACCATCCTACAAACTTGTTTAGGCCGAAACGGTAGCCTTTTCTTGTTTTGGGGTTGCTTATTGAGTTCAAGAACTCTTGAACTGACATATCCAATTACACCACACTCCTTTTGTTTCGTGTAGTATATCAAGCTTCGCATAAAACCAACTTATGTTTGGGTCTGCACCTGCGCAACCCCTTTTTGGTGATTGTAGAACTGCAACAACATATCCTTAATAGTGTCGAAATGAATTTTTCTGTTTGGAAGTGAATTTTTTGTCTGGACCACTTGACATAGTGCGTTGTATCCATAACGCGTTTCGTCGCGACGTTTACCAAATTGATGCTTCAGCCTTTGAGTTAGCGCGCAACGGAGGGGATTTAACACCCGTCTTTGGCCGATTGCGTACGGTGGCCGAGATTCTGGACTACCACGCTCAGGGCGAGGAAGTGGCGGTTTTTCCCGCTGTGGACAAACTAGCCCCTCTTGTGGCGCGGGCTTACTTTCTGGATCATCGTGAGCTAGACAAAATGGTTAACGGGTTCGAAACGATGCGAAAATCTCCTGATGCTTTGGTAACAGCGAGGGCGACTGCGGTTTTAGAATCGCATCTACGGATTCATTTGGACAAGGAAGACGTCCATCTTTACCCGATTCTGAGAGAGCGGACTACGGAGACCGAGCAAGCCTCCATTGTCGGGCTTATGTCAAAAAAGGTGCCGCCTGAAAGGTTTCCTGCTCTGGTTCAGTGGCTGCTTCCGCTGCTTGACTTTGATGACAGGGTCGTGGTCACGGAGGGTTGGATGAAGTTTATGCCGCCGCAGGTTTTCGCCAATCTGAAACCGTTGATTCGAAAGGTGTTGGCTGAGGATTGGACCGAGCTGACTCGGCGAATCCCAAACTTGGACAGCGAGTAGAGTCCGATTTGCTACCGAATTAAACATTTCCTGCTTTTCGCAAGGGTCAAGTAGGCGTTTTCGGGTAAGCTTTTCCATATTCCTCTAAACTGACAATTTCATCCAGCGACTTGCGTTTTCTAACCAACCGCAAAGCTTTGGAAGCGAGGCTTTCCTTGCCGCTGGGGTAGCCGACAGCGAGCAAAACGATTACCCGAAGGTTTTCAGGGATTTTTAAGACATTTCGCACCTTGTTTTCGTCGAAACTGCCAATCCAGCAGGTGCCCAAGCCTTCCCCGGTGGCGGCGAGAACCATGTTTTCCACTGCGATTGCAACGTCGATGGCGTACCATTTAGGCGCTTTCTTATCGTCGCCACAGGCCACAATCAGCACGGGCGCTTTTTTCAGGAATCCGGCAAACATTCCCGTTGACAGGGCTTCCCTTCTTTCCGCGTCAGTTACCACAATGAAGTGACGAGGTTGAAAGTTGCTTGCCGAAGGCGCAAGTCTCGCTGCCTCCAGAATCTTCTCCAATTTCTCTTTTGGAACTGCTGTGGGTTCGTAGTTGCGGATGGATCTTCGCTTCTCTATGGATTCAAAAACTTCCATTTTTTTCCACGTCCCCTAAAAGGGAGTTTTTGTTTTGGATATAAGGCTTTACCGGTTAGGCACAAATCCCAATACTGCTGGAAGCAAGTAAGGCCGTCTGCACATTTTTTTGGGCTAAGCAAGAGCGGAGTTTGTTAACTTCTGAGCGCTTCGTTTTTTCCCAAACATATATGACTTGCGCCTGTTTTAAGGCGTTAGTGTTCGGTGGATTCGTTGGCTGATGACAAAACCAAGACCGTAGACAAGGATTCTGAGCAGCGGAGATTTGAGTTTAGCTTTCCCCTTCTTACGGTGCGAACGCGGTTGTTCGGCGGAGTATTTAATCGGCTTGGAGCTTTTCGATTTTCTCGCTGGCTTTCTTGGGTGGCGCTTGCTATTGTTCCAGTTGTAGCTGGTATCGGGCTTTATTTGCTTATCAACAGTCTTGTTAGTTTGTTGTGGAACCCGGCGGTAGCCACTGCAGCTCGTGAGGTGGGTCCGGGTGCTTATCTTTTGCTGCCTGGAATCAATCCTTACTTGCCCATACTTTACGGTTGGTTCGCCATTTTCTGTGCCATCGCCATTCATGAAGGCGCTCATGGGGTTGCGGCTAGGAGTCTCGGATTGAAGGTGAAGTCTAGCGGTTTGCTCTTTTTCCTGTTTGTTCCCATCGGCGCGTTTGTGGATGTTGATGAGGAAGAGCTTAAGAAAGCTTCGGGCAAGACTTCTTCGCGGATACTGGCTGGCGGAGTGGGAGCTAACGTTGCACTGGCCGCCGTGTGCCTCATAGCTGTTTTGCTGATTGTGAGCAGTTTGGCTCCGGTTATCGACGGCGTCTATGTGGGCAATGTTTCAGACGGCATGCCTGCGCAGGCTGCTGGGTTGTTGCAGGGGGATGTTCTAGTCTCGGTGGATGGTGTGCCCATAAACAGCACTGATGATTTGCGGATTTTGCTGGACAGCAAAGCCCCCAGGGATTTGGTGGAGGTTACCGTGGTCAGGGGGGATATGTGGCAGAACCGCTATTCTACGGTCGTTAATTTGACTATGTCTGATAATCGCACCGTGATGGGTGTAGGCGTCAGCGACTTAATGACTGAGCAGCGGCTGAGAATCTATCAAACTGTTACTCCTCAGGGTCTCGTGTTGTATATGGCGCCGCCTGCTTTAGCTCCAGGTTTGGTGCCTTTCTCAGACGTGTTAACTCCCTTTTATGAAAGCTGGCTGGGGGCGCAATGGGCTGTGTATGCGAATGTTTTCTTCTGGATTTGGTTTGTCAACGTTAATATTGCAGTATTCAATGCTTTGCCCATTTATCCTTTGGATGGGGGGCGAATATTTAACGTTGCTTTAAGGAAGAATATCCATCGGAGAAATAGTGAGAAGATAGTGACCGCAATAACGGCGGTTGTCACGGCTACTTTGGTGTTAGTTCTGCTCTTGATTATTGCAGTGCCTTTCATCACATAATGAAGGTGCGATTCGAATAATTTCGTCTCTTAACTTTCTTCGTCTTTTTGTATTGTTGAATTAAAAAACCACAGTTATTGCCTATCAGTCACAACAAAAAATAACATAAAAAGTAATAAAGAATTTAAGCCCGATACTCATAATTAGTTAATGGGCGAGTAGCATGACTGACAGCTTTGATGTTAATTTCTGCAAAGTAGTGGTTAAGAAGTCATCAGATGCCGATAAGAGTGACCAGTATGAGGAACCATTAATAGACGTTATAGATGAGGGAGATAATATCAAGCTCTTGGTGCAGGGCAGATGTATGGATCAGCAATTCAGCATTCATGTTAATGAGGATAAAGGCGGAATATCAATTTGCAGAGAAACGTGCTATAGACAGAAGGGGTTAGAAACAGTGGAATGTAATGATTTTTGCAGCAGAAACATACCTTTGAACCTGAAAGGACTGCAACTGGAAGATATGTTGTTTGTGGTTTCAAAGTGTAATAATAACAATGTTCTTGAAATAACGATTCCGAAGACAAGAGCAGAAAAATCGGTCTAGCGTTCGATTATGGTTTGTTTGCATCCCTGAGTGGGCGTATCTCTTCAGACATGCTCTTATTCTGAGAAAAGGATTAGCGCGTGGTTCTTTTTGCTTTATGCATGAAATACCACTTGTCAACAATTTGAAGAACAAAAACTGAAGCCTGCAAAATCACAACTGCTGCCAGAACGCTGCTCAATATTACCCAGAACAAGTGGATGTACTGCCCCCACATCATCCACCACTGCCAGTTTAAGAATGAAGCCAAAATTAGCAAAGTGCCAAGCGCATATAACCCAACGATTGCAAATTGAACTTTCACCATGAAGTTCCCAACTCTCCAGAGCGCACAGAGAAATGCTTGTGAACTAAGTATAAAAATTTACGTAAAAAAGTAAATCGAAACGTATGCGTTCTTAATTAGTGCTTTTTCCGTTTCGTGCAGGTAAGCTATTTACCTTAGTTTTTGCTTGATCTACTTGAA
>CAZPND010000006.1:0-35856 GCA_964587975.1 uncultured Candidatus Bathyarchaeia archaeon | reverse complement strand
TTTTACTACGGCGTGGTTTCTGTCCGTCAGCTCCTTAGGCGATATTCCCTGCTTTAATGCTTCGACTTCTATGGGTGTGCCGTGCTCGTCTGAGCCGCTGACCATGATGACGTCGTTGCCTCTTAGGCGGTGGTATCGTGCGGTGACGTCGGCGGATAGGACTGAGCCGACCAGGTTGCCTAAGTGCGGCACGACGTTGATGTAGGGCCATGCGGATGTAACTAGGACTTTTTTGATGTTGGTGCACTCTCCGGCTTGATTGTGGTTAAAATGTGTTTTCTATTACTTAATGGTGCCGATGGGGTTGGTGGGCGAATGTTTTTTACTTGGGTGGTGGCTTGTTTGTTTGGTGAGTGTTTTGTCGGAGAAAAAAACTGAGTATAAGCCGTTGATCTGGGAGGAGGAGCGCGTCATCGTGAAGAAGGGTACAGAGATGCCGTTTACGGGTAAGTATTTTGCGTTTTGGGAGAAGGGCACGTACGTGTGCAAACGCTGCGGCGCGGCGCTTTATCGTTCGGAGAGCAAGTTTGAGGCGGACTGTGGGTGGCCGAGTTTTGATGATGAGGTTCCTGGCGCGGTTAAGCGGACTACTGATGCGGATGGGGGTCGCACGGAGATTACCTGTGCCAACTGCGGGGCGCATTTGGGTCACGTGTTTTTGGGTGAGGGCTTCACGAAGAAGAACACGCGTCACTGCGTGAATTCGATTTCGATGGATTTCATACCAGATAAGAAGTGAAAAGCGCTCGGTTAGCAGTTGGGCAGTTTTAAGGTGAATTTTGAACCGTTTCCTTTTTCGCTTTCGAAGGTGAGGTCTCCGCCCATTGCTTTGGCGAGGCGTTTGCTGACGGCTAAGCCGAATCCTTGACCTTTGGATTTGGTGGTGAACAGCGGAGTGAAGAGGTTGGGTTTGACGTCTTCAGGTATGCCTTCGCCGGTGTCCTCGACGGTGATGAGGAAGTCGCCTTTTTGTTTGTATGCGGTCACGGTTATTTTTCCGCCGTTGGGCATGGCTTGTTCCGCGTTTATCAGCAGGTTGGTGAGGATGCGTCTTAGGTAGGCGGGGTCAACCTTTACGTTTTGCATATTATCGGGGATTTCTGCTATCACTTGGATGTTTTCCTCTGTTTCCATACTCAACAGGAGAGTGTCGATTGCTTGTCTGAGGTCAGTTTCTTCTTTGGATGGCTTTAATGGTCTGGAAAAGTCTTGTAGGTCTGCAACAATCTTGCTTATGTAGTCTGCTTGGTCTTCTATCTCTTTCATGCTTTCAACGAGGCTCTTCTTTATTTCGCTTTGTGGAACTGAAGCCAAGTCTTCCTTAGCGAGGTAGGTGGCGGAAACTATGGCTTGCAAGGGGTTGCGGATGTCGTGGCCTACCATGCCTGCGGTCTGACCAACAATGGCGAGGCGCTCCGCGTCTTCCAGTTTTTTCTCCAAGTCCATGCGGTGCAGATATTGTTTCTCTTCAAGCTGTTTGCTTTCAGTGATGTCTTCAGCGGTTACGAGAATTTCTTGACCTTCTATTGAAGGCAGTTGCCGCAGGTTAAGACTTAGAATGGTCTTCCCGATTTCTGGAAAATCACTTCGGATAATCAAGCGGTCAGTTGTTTTGTTTGTGGAGAGAATTGTCTTTAGAACTTGCCTGAACTCTGGAATGTCCCACTGTCGGTCGCCTACTTCAAAAATGGGCTTCTTTAATGCTTGAGCAGGTTTAACCTTAAACATCTGATAGAAAGCGCGATTAGCCATCACTACCTGTAAATCAGCATCCAATACAACAAGGGGCTTGTTCATAGTTTCTAAAACGTTTTCGGCAAAGTTCCGTGCTTTCTCAATTGTCTGTTTGCTTTGTATCACCTCGTCAATGTCAACGAGTGTTAAAACTGCACCATCGATTTTTTTCTCGGCGGTCAGATATGGTCTTATTCGTATCTCATACCAACGACCTTTCTCGTCTTGGACTTCCTGTTGCATGGGTAAAAAATTCTCCAGCACCTCGCGAAGCGCCCCTTCAAAGTCTGGTATCGTCAATTTTAGTCTGATGTCGGTTATGGGGCGGTCAACGTCAGTAGGAATTAGTTTGAAGATTTTTTCGGCTGTAGGGTTGAAAAGCCGTATTTTCAGGTTGCTGTCAAGAACAATAACCGCCATGTCAATGTTGCCGAACAGATTGTTCAGGTCATCGTGCATTCGAGTTAATTCGCGATTGCGGTTTGCCAACTCTTCAATAAGATTGTTAAATTCCTCATTCGATGATTGAAGCTCTTCCTTCGCGTTTTCTGATTTTGGGTTTGGTTTGGAAACAACTTTCTTTTCCTGACCCGCCTCGGGCTTACCTTTAACGTCCTCCTTTCTCGGCATTAGATACATTTTCTCAAGAACACGGCTACTTGCAAAGTAGATAAAGCAAGTTTAAATATAAAAGCGGTACGCAGGCACCGACCTACGCACGAAAAGGTTATAGACAGCTTCAACCAAAAAGGCAAACAGGTCTTCAGCTATGACTGTCGGAAACGTGTTTGGAATAGACCTCTACACCATACTAAGCCTAATAATAATCGCGGTCGTAGCCATAGCCCTCGAAAGAATATTCACCCGATACCTCTCACGCTTCGCCAAACGAGCCAAACTTGAACCCAGCGCCGCCAACAACCTCGTCCTAACCTTCCGCATCCTCATCCTCATAGGCGCAGTGCTCGCCCTAAGCCGCGCAGGCGGGCTGTCGCCTGAAGTGATTGTGGCGATTTCCGCGATAGGCGGCGCCGCATTAGGCTTCGCATCACAAAAAACTCTAGGCAACTTCATCGCGGGACTCTACCTTCTCGCGGCGCGACCCTTCAAAGTTGAGGATTACGTGCGCATAGGCACAGTAGAAGGCATCGTACAAGAAGTCACCATAAACTACACCAAAATCCTCACCATCGGAAACAACATCGTTTCCATCAGCAACCTCCAAATCCTCGACCGAGACATAACCAGCTTCACCTACAAAAACGACAAAAAAGTCGGCTTATACTGCTACACCTTCGAAATCGGCTTCGACCACAGGGTCCCAACCCAAAAAATCGCAGAAATCTTTGAAGAAGTCTTTGAGCGGCATGTTCACACGTTGCCGAAGAAACCCAGCTACATGCTCACCCGCTCTGCAGCCTTCCAAAGAGACTACACCGTCTACCTCTACGTGGAACACCCCGAAGACATTTTCACCCTGAGACCGCAGATAGCCAAAGAAGTGTTCAAACGCTGGGACATGGAACGCGCCAAAGCGCAACCCTGAGGCATAGGCAACCTTAATTATCCATGCTTCACCCAAACCTCACGCGAAGTGACAAAAATGGCAAACAAAAACACTCTAATCTCCCAACCCGCAAACCTGAACGCCCTCATCGCATACCAACCGGACTCCGTGGTAAGCCGCACCATAATCGACAAACCAGCAGGAACCATAACCCTCTTCGCCTTCGACAACCAGCAAGGACTCAGCGAACACACCGCACCCTACGACGCGCTAGTCTACATAATTGAAGGCGAAGCCGAAGTCACCATAAACGGCAAACCCCTCAAACTGAAACAGGGCGAACTCACCATAATGCCCGCCAACCAGCCCCACGCACTCACGGCAGCGACAAAGTTCAAAATGCTCCTCGTAATGATAAGATAACAGCACACGAAGCAGCCCCGCGCCCTTTATAAAAGGGAGGAGGTCTCATCCCCAAGCAGCTAGCGCTTTACTTCACGGAACGCATCAAACGCTGATAAATATAAATGAAGTAAACCGCGGCAAAAACCGTCAGACCCACCTCAAACGCGAGAATAGCTGGATTCTGCTCCACCGCCATAAAATATCCATGCTGAACTATGTCCGCGAAAACCAGAACCTGAAGGAATATGGCGCCGCCTAAGCAGCTTAAACCTAAACTGTGAAGGAACAAACGCATCCTGCGGCTAAACGAAGGCGTCAAAGTCATTGCTGGTCATGAACATTGAAGACGATTTCAGAGCTTATGTCTTATGAAAAGGCAAACAGAATCAATACTAATGATTAACACTCAAAACCTGCACGCGGCTAATCGTCTTCGCCTCGCTTTTCCTCGTCAGCAACCAACCGCTTCAGCTTCTTCTCCATCTTCAACTCGTAAGCATGCTCCTTCATCGGAGCCGCCAAAAACTTCCGCCTGTGAACCGACTCAGAAGGCACAATCCGCTGTTCGCCGACCTTAACCGTGGCTTTCTCGCCGTCAACGTCATCCTCAAACTCTTCAAGGGCTTCAACAATCCAGTAGCCCTCGCTCTCCGTCAAAACCTTAACCCTGTGAACGCCTTTATAGTACCAAACTTCACCCATGCAACTCACACATAACCTTCTCTTAGCAACAGATATAAACGCTCGCAAACCCAGCGGCTACAAAATGTACTCCTTGCTTTTCTCGACAAGCGTCACCTGACTCTTCAAATCCCGCATAAACCGAGCAAACAAATCTGCGGCTTCCGTGTGGACGGGGAAAACCCGCTTCGCATTTATCTCTTTAAGCGCCGCCTTCAACCGCAACGGCATAATATGCCCCGACACATGCACGTGGTACTGCGGCAAACCATAATGCCTCAGCCAGTTAACCAGCCGCTCATAGTCAATCTCCATCTCCTCGTTAAACGGTTCCGAAGTGGATAACACGTAGCAGCTGCCCGCCGCAGGCTGAAGCGGCACAAGCTCATCAAAATCGTAAAACGAAACCGCCAAAATCACCTTGCACTGCTGCTTCGAAACCTCGAACACATCAAAAATCTTGTTCTGCCCCTCATACCGCTCAATCAACTCGCGCTCCCACCTGTCAAAACGCTTCTTCGACTTTCGAAAAATCAACATCCCCTCATCATCCAACGCCGGAACCGTCAAGCCCTTGTCCTTTCGAAGCGCCTCCAACAGGTAAGCCTGCTTCAGTGAAACCGCCAAGCACCGACGGTTCTTCTTGGCTATGTGAAAGAAACTGTTCAGCCGGTCAACATCCGAAGACGCAAACTCCGCAAGCACGATGCCGTCTGTGCCCGCCACGATGCTGTCCAGCTTGCCTTCAACCTCAGCTTCGGAAGAAACCGTTGCACCCGTCATGTTTGTAGCTTCAGTAACGATTGCCGTGGGCTCCGCTTTCTTGGCGTTCTCCACAAAGTCACGGGTCATCTCAGGCTTGGCGCCGTGATCCCGGAAATCGCCAGTGTAAACAACCGCGCCGTTCGAAGTGTGAATGACGAAACCGTAAGCGCCAGGAACCGAGTGGTCAACGTGAAACGGCTCAACCTCCAAGCTGCCAACAGTGATCTTCTTGCCCGTGCGGAAAGCCTTAAACTCAATGTCAGAAACGCTGAACTCCAAGTTTGCACGACGAACATCACTAAGTGCCTGCAAAATCGTCCGCGTCGTCTCCCCACAATAAATAGGAATCTCACGCTTTATGAACGACAGATACGCAGAATGATCCAAGTGCCCATGCGAAATAAAAACCGCGTCAACCTCAGCCGGACCACTATCAAACTTGTAAACCCCACCAATCTTCGGGAGAATGCCCAGTTCTTGGAGGCTTTTTTCGCTCTTAGGCGAAAGAAACGGCGGCGAATAAAACTGCTTCTTCATCGCAAAGGACATGCCAAAATCAAAAAACACCCAAGTATCCCTGTCCTGAAGCAAGATTTTGTTTCCGCCAATTTCGTCCACACCGCCGTAAAACGTTAAGGTAGTTTTGTTTTTAACCATCTTCACTGATGCACCTCAACTTTCTTGCAGAAGTTCGACATAGCCAAGATTATGGAGGGCATGGTGAAAACGCTGAAAACCCGCGTGTACTTGGAGGCACCCGCCTTCTTCACGGTGTTAACGTCGCCTCCGCCCTTCAAGTAGCCTGTTATGAACGCTCGGGCAATGGCTTCGGCTTTATCGTTGCTGTACCACGGCTGAAGATAATGACCCGCATAATACAGGAACACAGCCACGTCCCACGCCTTGTCGCCCCCGTGAGAAGCCTGCTCAAAATCCAACAGGTAAATCTTGCCGTCAGGGTCAACTATCACGTTCTCAGGTTTCGTGTCGCCTAACGTGATGTTAAGGGCGTGCACCCGCGCGAACACTTCCCCTATTTCAGTTATTTTTGCGAGGTCCGCACTCATTTTTTTTCTGCTTGTCTCTGTAGCGATGCGTTTGATGGCGTTGCTGAGGTCTTCGCCTTCTACGTACTCCATGAAAACCAAGCGTTGGCTGTGGCTCACGTGCAAAATTTTCGGAACGTTGAACCCTTCGCAGCGCAGAAACTCGCTAATCGCGGCTTCTCTTGCGAGCCTAGACCGTCCTACCACGGCGAAGATTCGGGTTCCAAAAGACCACAAACTAAGGGGAAACCATTTGAAACCCGACCAGTCTTTAAACCGCTTAACCACAACCTTCTTTTCCTTCCCATTCGGGTAGGCTTTAATCAAGTATATGTCATTCAACACGCCGCCGACGGGTTCATACTCGATCTTGGCGTTCTCACCGTTCAAAAGCACCTTTCGAGCGAAATCCCCGATGTTAAGTTTGTCAGCTAAAGAAACCAAGCCCTCCGCGGTGGGCACGAAAAGATATTTTTGAGGGTCCACAAAACGCCGCGATAAATACACGTCTTTTATCAAGTTGAATCTTTGAAGTTTCAGGAGCGCTTCAGTGTTCTGCGAAAAGAAGTTTAACAGCTGCGGGAAAGCCGCGAACAGCGACGTGAAAAGGGTTCTCGGTGCGTTCTTAGAAATGTTTGTGAAGCGGACTTTTGGGTTTTGGCTTTCAACCACAAATTTTTTAGGGATAAGGACGTAGCCCTCTGAAAGAATGATTTTCTTTTCTTTTTCAAGCTGCGTCAAAGCTTCCATGTAGCCTTGGAAAACCCGTTCAACTTCTTTTTTGGGGGCTGCGCCGTTCATGAAGTTTGATAAGCCATAAGCCAAAGGAGGAAAAATCTTAACCCTGTTAAGGATGACCTCGTACATGAAATATTCTGGTTTGATGTGAAGCCGGTAAGAAAGCTCTGGAAAGCTGAGAACCAAGTTTTCCAGCAACTCAAGAATTAGACGCTTTTTCAACAGTATTTCCTGTGTATGCAAATACGTCTCGCCCAATAGGGGCGTGTGAGGAAAAATCAAAGTGCCAGCTAACGCTTCGCCTAAAAAGCCGCGGTCAACATCTCTTTCGAAGACCCATTGATCAACCGCAAAGAAAACGATGTTTTTTCCGCCCACGATTTTTACGTAGCTCATTAGCCGAGGCTGAAAGTCACGAATCACCGCCACGATTTCTGATGTTGCTTTCGCGTTTGACGGAACCATAGGATAGTTGCCGAGCTGACTTATGGCGGTAACCTCGGCTGACCCAGCGATGTGCCTGCAAAACTCGAAAATCTGATTGTGTAAGTCGTCGTTTTTTCTGTTGGACTCTTTGTTCAAGTCGTCACCTTGTAGGATACACTACAGAAGTGTGTGCTGAGATATATTTTTTCAGCGTTTGTGAAGCGAAAAGCGCAGTGGGTTTTCTTGCAACGAAGCACGCTGAATAAGCTTGTTCCATGCCGTGTGAGAAGCGTTAAATGAGTGGGTGCTGTGTTCGGATTTTTTTCAGCATAGGATTCAGTGATGCCTGGTTGGACGGTTCGACTGTTATGCCTGTGTTTGTGGCTGAGCCTATTTTTCGGCATATGAAGTTCAGTGAGTTTTCGGTGAAGTTCAGCAGGTTGTTTCCTTCGGTTGTGAGTTTGTATATTTTTCTGGGTCTTTCGGTTGCCATGTTCCATTCGCTGTTCACGTAGCCCTTCTTCTCCAGGCTGGCGAGTAGCGGGTAGATGGTGCTGGGGCCGAAGTAGACGCCGAAGCTTTTGCGGATCTTCGTGATTATCTGGTAGCCGTGCATGGGTTGCGTGTTCAGAAACTGCAGCACAATCAGGTCCAGTAGGCCTTTCATCAATTTGACTTGGGCTTCTTTTTGGGGGTTTGGCATGTTTGGTTTTTTCCTTGTGTATTTCTGTTGAACAGTTTTTCTGTTCTACTTGTGTACAATATGTCCGTTATTAGACATATCGCATGTCTTTATAGAGAATAAACACACATATAAACATTCATACTCACAACAAGCATACAAAAGCATACACTAGCAATACCAAAACCTGAACAACAACATAAATTAAATAAGCCAAAACATAAACACATCAACACAAAACCCGCAAAAAAAGGGGAAAACCATGGCCGAAGCCTACCGAAAAGAAATTGTACAACGCATAATCAAAAACCTGCTAGACATCCAACTACTACGGATGGTACAAGCCCAACCTCTATGGGGATACAAAATCAAAAAGAAAGTGGAAACAAACTTCCAAATAAAACTCAGACACGGCGCCCTATACCCCACGCTCAACTTACTGGAACAAAAAGGCTTTCTCACAAGCCAAAAACAAACCAAAGGCGGAAGAGCACGAAAAGTATACACCATAACAACAAACGGCAAAGAATACCTTCAAAGCTACTACGACGTACTCAAGGAACAAATCGAGGGCGCAGACCTCAACTAACTTCCCTCATCTCCACCCAAACTATTACCCGCTGTTTGAAAACGCTTAAAGCCTCTAAGGAATAAACAATTGTCAGAGGCAGATTGTTATGACGGAAACTGTGAAAGCCTACGTGGTTGCCACCGTGAAGCGCGGCAAAGAGCATGACGCAGCCCAAAAAATCAGAAGAACAAAAGAGGTCACAGAAGCCCTCGTTACCTACGGCCTTTACGACATAGTTGTGCGAATAGAAGCCAAAACCTTGGGGCAGCTGGACAAAATCGTCACTGACATACGGCAGATGCCCGAGATCCAGCAGACAAGCACACTTGTCGGTGCCCAGTAAGAGACCACCCAAGCAATGTTGCTGCGTTAATTCACATATGGCGATTTCAGCAGGATTATTAGAGTTTTCTTTTCTTTCGCGATGTTAGGCGCTGATTTTTCGGCCTGTTAGAGAATCTCCGAGTATTAGAGCGGGAAAAAGCTTTTATCCTTAATGCACCGAGACCTTTGCTCTGAGGAAAAGAAAATGGCATTAGAAACTAGCAAAACCCTTGGCGGTGTCGGTGCAATCCTGATGTTCATTGGAATTATACCCGTCGTCAATTCATATGCCGTCATCGAACTTATCGGCCTAATACTTGTCATGGTTGCCTTGTACAATTTAGCCAGCTACTACACTGAAAGAGGCATTTTCAACAACGCGCTTTACGGTTTGATAGCGGGAATAGTAGGCGGCGTCGTTGCGGTAGGAGCAGTTATTATTTCGGTTCTAACTTCGCTAACGGACTTCATATACACGATTTATCCAAGCTGGAATGGCGACTGGACCTCACTTTCAGGGTTAACCCCTGACCCAGCGAACTTCTCTGTGGAAGCATTCTTGCCTTTCCTTGCAGGACTTTTCGCAGCTCTCCTTGTTCTCTGGGTGTTCGCTATCATTGCAACTTTCTTTGTACGGCGCTCGCTAATCTCGCTCTCAGTAAAGTCAGGTGTCGGCTTATTCTCAACCGCTGGATTACTCATGCTAATCGGTTCAGTGTTAATCATTGCTTTCGGCTTAGGGTTAATTCTGATATGGATTTCGGCGCTGTTACTTGCAATTGCATTCTTCCAGATAAAACCGCAACAACCAACGTCGGCTGCGGCACCAACTTAGGTGCAAAAGTTGACGATACCCTTTTTTTCTCATTTTTAAGCGGCAGCTAGGAAAGTGGTTATTATCTTCTTCTAATTGTTCGGCTCGCCTAAGTCTATGGGTGAGTTTTTCCGAAAGCTTAATTCGCTAGCGCACGAAAGTAACATGTAGCAGAGGCGAATTGAATGGTAAACGAAGAAGAGGAGCCTCGTTGCGACCGATGCGGCGAATTCATTGACGATTGCAAGTGCGCATGCCCATACTGTGGTAAAACTACTGGTTGCGATTGCTGCACCGGCTACGGCAGGGCAACAGGCGGATAAAAAACCGTGTTTTTCGCCCGCTACATGTTTCGGTTGTGAAAAAACAAAATGGTAGTTAATAGTGTAAATTGGATGGCAGGCGGACAGCAGGGAAGCGGCGTGGACACCGCGGCAAACGTTTTCGGAAAAGCATGCGGCTACGGCGGACTCTACGTTTTCGGAAGACGAGAGTACCACTCCAACATTAAAGGCTTGCACAGCTACTTTCACCTTCGCGTATCCCCGCAGGAAGTGTTAGCCAACATAAACGACGTGAATTTGCTTGCCGCCTTCGACGCGGAAACTGTGGTGCGCCACATCAACGAAGTCGTCCCTGAAGGCGGCGTAATCGTTGACTCAAAAGACTTGAACACAAAAGTCCTTGATATACGGACGTTTCCCCCTGAATTCATAGAAGAAATCAAAAAATTAATGAAAGAAGAGAACCTCGGCGAAACCCTGAACGACTGGCTGAACCACGCGAAGCAGCGAAACGTCCACGTTTTCCCCGTGCCCTACATGGACCTGCTCAACCAAATCGGAGAAAAACTTGGCATAGCCCAGATAAGCAAAATCACCCGCATGATAAACGTCTTAACCATAGGCGTCTCCTTCGCGCTTCTGAAGTACGACAGGAAGCTCGCGGAAAACGCCGTGAAAGCAACCTTTGCGGCAAAAGGAAAAATCGCCGACATGAACGTGCTGGCGTTGAACATGGCTTACGATTATGCGGAGCAGAATTTCAAAGACGATTTTAAGCACCGCCTCACCAAAGTTGACGTCGATGAGGAGCGGCTGTTTCTCACGGGAAACCAGGCGGTTGCCATGGGCAAAGTCCTCGGCGGCTGCAGAGTGCAAACGTACTATCCCATCACGCCCGCGGCTGACGAAAGCGAATACTTGGAAGCCCATCAGATAATGAAGACAAGCAGCGGAGAGGACGAAGCCATCGTGGTTATCCAAACCGAAGACGAGATTGCAGCCATAAACTCGGCTTCAGGCGCCGCGTTAGCCGGTGCAAGAGCCGCAACCGCCACTTCGGGTCCTGGCTTCTCGCTTATGGTGGAAGGGTTAAGCTGGGCGGGAAACGACGAGGTACCCGTGGTCATAACTTATTATCAGCGAGGCGCCCCCGCCACGGGGTTGCCCACGCGGCACGCTCAAGGCGACCTGCGGTTTGTTATTCACGCTGGGCACGGAGAGTTCCCGCGGATAGTTCTGGCTTCGGGAGACATTCAGGAATGCTTCTACGACGCGGCGAAAGCATTCAATCTGGCTGAGAAATACCAGATGCCCGTAATCCACCTCTTAGACAAGGCTATGGCAAACTGTTCACAAACCTACAAGGTCTTTGACTACGGCAAATTCAAGATTGACCGCGGCGAGTTGCTCACGGAAAAGGATTTGGAAGGCAAAGAGTACAAGCGGTTCCGCTTTACCGAAACAGGCGTCTCCCCACGAGTGCCGCTGGGTACACGGAACGGTTTGCACTGGTACACTGGCGACGAGCATAACGAGACAGGTCATATCAGCGAGGAACCCTTCAACAGGATAAAGATGTTGGAGAAACGAATGAGGAAGCTGGAACTGGTCAAAAAGGAAGTGCCGGATGAGGATAAACTGAAGTTTTACGGAGACACCGCCTCGGAGAACATGGTCGTAAGCTGGGGTTCGCCCAAAGGCGCCATACTGGAAGCCTTGGACATGCTGAAACAGGAGGGCTTGAGCTTAGGGTTTATGCAGGTGCGGCTGATTCACCCGTTACCCGCGGAAATGGTCAAGAAAGCGTTGGAGGGCAAAAAACGCGTCATAGACGTGGAGAACAACTTTTTGGGTCAGCTGGGCGGCGTAATTAAAGAGGCAACAGGCATAGCGCCGACTCATCATGTGTTGAAGTACACGGGGCGGCCCATGACGACGACGGAAGTTTACGACGCGCTTAAGGCAATATTAACCGACAAAGCCAGTGAAACGGAGGTGTTGATGTTTGGTTCTTAAACCTTCAGATTTCCGAGTGCCAGAGGTCTACGCGGACTGGTGCCCGGGCTGCGGCGACTTCGGCATCATGAACGGGCTGCATATGGCTTTCGCGGATTTGGGTTTGGAGCCGCATCAGATCGTGATGGTTTCAGGCATTGGCTGCTCAGGCAAGGAACCGCACAACGTGAAAGCGTATGGAGTGCACACGTTGCATGGGAGAACGCTGCCTTTTGCCATGGGCATCAAAGTCGCTAACCCCGCGTTGGAGGTTGTGGCGATAGGCGGTGACGGTGACGGCTTAGGCATCGGTGCGGGACACTTTGTTAACGCTGGCAGGCGGAACTTGGATATGACGTACATAATTCATAACAACGGCGTCTACGGCTTAACGAAGGGACAAGCGTCCCCCACGCTTAGGCTTGGGTTGCAGACTAAGGCGTTGCCGAAACCTAACATCAACGAAGCGGTGAACAGCATTCAGCTGGCGGTGGTTTCGGGTTTCACGTTTGTGGCAAGGTCGTACGCGTACGATGTCAGGCATCTGAGGGACACCATAAAACAGGCTATTCAGCACAAGGGCTTGGCGTTTATTGATTGTTTGCAGCCGTGCCCCACGTACAACAATATAACCACTAAGGCGTGGTACGCGGGAGAAGACCGATTAGACGATGCTGGGAAGCCTCAGTCCCGACTGTACAAGCTGGAGCAAACAGGTTTCAACCCGGAAGTGCATGACTGGTCGGAAGACCTTGAAAAGAAGATAGTGGCTATAAGTAAAGCGCAAGAGTGGGGTGACAGAATCCCCATAGGCGTCTTCTACAAGAACGAGCTGGAACCCACCTTCGAAGCCCGCCTAAAAGACCGCATACCCTTCTACATGGAGAGGCCGCCGGCGAAACAGAAGCTCTGCGACGAAAACGGATTAGCCCACATAGACCTGTCAGAGTTCATGGAAAACTTGAAAACGAGCTGAGACGGTTCGCCTCTGCCCTCAAGGGCGGGCTTACTCTTCTTTCTCCACGTTCTCTTCTTTTTCTTCGCTTTCGGTTTTGTCTACGACTTCGGCTTCAGCGAACCTGCTGCTTATGCGGGTTACCCGTATCTTAACTTTGTCGCCGTTTTTCGTGTTCGGAACGAAAACCACTAAGCCTTCTATTCGGGCTATGCCTTCGCCTCTTCGGCTTATTTCTTTGATTTCAACGTCGTATTCTTTGCCAGCTTCAACGGGTTTAGGAGGACCTCTGTAGCCGCTAAAATTTTGCCCTTCCATATTTTCACCTCTGTTTACAGCGAAAAAACGAGTTATTGTTTAAAGGGTTAATTTACGGTTTATTCCACGGTCATTGTTCCGTATTTTCCAACGTTAAGCTGGATTTCACCTTTGAAGCTGGTGACGTAACCGTTTTCTATTTTAATCTTGTTGCCGACGTTCACTTGTTCTATCTGCTCGTTCCATAGTGTCAGTTTTATGCTTCCTGATTCGTCTGCAACTATGGCATCGGCGACCTGGTAAGTTTCATCCTTGTATCGGGACCTTACTTCGCGGGTTTCGCCTTTCTCCATAACGTTTGCTTCAACGGTGACCCGTTTCATTCCATTTCTTAAATCTTTAATGTCCAATTTTTCCTGTTCTCCATTGTGTCAGCCTTTCACCGCAACCGCATGCGTTTTTTGCACATGGTTTGGTTAAGGCTTTACTTGCAGAATTGCCCTTTAATCCATATAAATCTTGCTAACCATCACAAAAAACATGGATGCCATTAGCTGGGCGCCTCGGAGCCTTCGAAGATAGTGCATTGCCGGCTTCACTTACCTGTTATATTCCAAGCAGCAAACCTAGGATGATGATGGTCAAAAACAGGCTTGCACCTGACACTAGAAGACACTTCATCCAGCTGAAGCCTTGTACCTCAACGCTGCTTTCTGTGGTGCCAGCGGTGTCCGTAATAGGTTTGCCCATGGCTACTTGCGCTGCGATTTGCTTATCGCTGGTTATTGCGCGTGTGATGAAGGTGCCTAACGCTACAGTCCATATGTACACGATAGCTTGGATGATGTACCCTACGTTGTTGACGGTGGCAATTTCGTTTAACAGCATGTCGTAGGCTCCCTGGAATTCTCCTGAAACGTAATTAAGTATTTCAAGTGGATAGTTTAGGTTGGGCAGGGTCGTGTAAATCACAGCGACTATGATTGCTTGGATGACGATGGTTATGAGTGAGTAACCCACTGCCACCATTAACGGTTTCCAAATCACGTTGCCTTTCAACCCTTTGATAAGCAGGTACATGAGACCGGTTAACAAGAGCCATTCAAAGAGAAACGGGGCAAACCCGTTCAACGCTGAATTGGCAAGGTATGGGAGCGTGCCGTAGAGGTCAAGCTGACTTTTGAATAACCCTCTGAAAAACAAGCCGTCTAAGAGCAGGTCAATATTTGAATTGCTGGACCATGCGAAATCCAGGTTTATGCCGGTTATGTTTTCCCAGATAGGGTTCCCGGTGCTTGACCAGTCTCCTGAGCCGACGGGAACGGATATGTTAGTCCAAACGTTAACCACGCTGTTGGAGAAATCGCTGGTTAAGTCGTAATAAAAGTAGTTTGACGTAGATAACGAGTACAGGTACAGTGACACGCTTTGGGGTTTGGCGTCGGGCGTCACTATGTCCACTCTGAAGTCAAGTTTTGTGAAGCCGTCGGCACCGCAGTTAACTTGGCTACCTAAATTGTCCAAAGACATCTGAATTGTGTCGTTGTCGTTGATTCTAAACTCAACGCTGCTGTTACCATAAAAGTCGGGGACTCCGACAATCGCTGGGGTGCCGTTTATGTAGTTAACGTAATTGTTGCTTATGGTTACGCCAGGGTTTGCCTGCCACAACGTGGCGTTATCAGTCCATACATCTCCCAAGGCACCCGTGGGCATGGTCTGTTCAAGGTAGGTTTTTGTGCCAATCACGTAGGAGGAGCCAACTTGCGCCACCACGAAAATAATAAGCAAAAGGAAGGGTCCGAGATAGCCTGGTTTCTGGATTATGGCTTTAAACACTTTATGAGGCGCATATAATACTCTGAGGATATCTTGAGCTACCAATCTGTCAGGCTCCGCTTATCACATCAACACTTGCATTATATTAAATATTCGTTCCGTTACATCCCAAGCTTTAGCCGTCGGTACGTCGTGTAATCCACGTACTGCACAAACGGGTTTTCCGCCTGAAACTTCACGTTGATTTTTTGACGTTGCCTCTTGTCGGTAAGCTGGCTCGTGGTCCTCAGCAAATACGCATCGCTTCCCGCGCCCGAACCGTAACTGGTCATCAAAATCCGCTTTTCAGGCTTAGCAACATCCAGAATCGCAGCCAATCCCAGAGGCGAACATCCGGAATAGGTGTTGCCGAAATTGTTGACTTGTAGCGAAACCGCGTACTGCTCCTCTTTGAAGCCCAGCTCCTTGGCTATTTTAACTGGAAACTGAGGATTAGGCTGATGCGTAACAAAATAGTCAACATCGCATACTTGCAAGCTGAACTTCTCCATAAGCTTCGTGGTTGCTTTTCTCACGTGCTTGAAGTACGCGGGATCTCCAGTGAATCGGCCTCCATGCATCGGAAACGTCTCGCCGTCTCGGCGCCAAAAGTCAGGCGTGTCAGAGGTGCAGCTGTACCAGCCCTCGATTTCAGCGATAACATCGTGCTTCCCGAAAAGGAAGGCGGAACCACCGTACCCCACGAACATATCCAATTCGCCGCCTGGACAGCCTCGAGGCGCCGCTTGAGAGTTGTCCGCACCTATAACCATAGCGTACTTCACGCCAGATTTCGGGTAGCTGACAAGTGCGGCGGCATCCTTAAACATGCTACTGGCGGCTTTGCACGCGAACTCGGTGTCCACCGCATCCACGCTCTGCACGTCCTCATCTTCTTCGCCGAGCTTCAGAACCTGAGCCACCTTCGAAGCTATGGGTTTAACGGCGTAAGGATTAGATTCTGAGCCTACGTAGACTTTGCCAACCAGCGAGCTGTCCACTCCGGAGTGGATGAGCGCCAGTTTTCCAGCTTCAACCGCCGCGGTCACAGAGTCCTCATCAATAAACGGCACGGAACGCTCAAGTTTGCCTTCCTTTATTCTGAAACGTGAAGTGTAGAAGCCGTAGCCTACGACGCCGGGCAAATCATACTCTTTGGTGGGTTGAACAACCGTGTACTCTTGATGCGGATAATACTCGTCCGCCAAAGTGAACGCCAAAGAAATTGTTGGAACAACCTCGCTTTTTCCAACCGAATAGCGTCTTCTGAATCTTGGGATAACTTCTCTGCCTTCAAAGCTTGAAGGGTCAATCACTTCGTTATCGTTTATTATTTGGTCTGTGATTCGTCCAGGAACGCGAATTTTCCCGTTGTGGAAGGAGATTATGCCGTAAACGTAGCTGCCTAACTTCATGAATTTTTTTGTCGGCTCATTAACAAGCGTGCACAACTCGATTTTTCCTTTTTCGTAGAAAAGGTCTATGCTGGACATTTTCCCGTAACTTTTTCTGCCGCAGTTCCCGCAGTAATCTCGCACCTCAAAGTATTCTTTCCCGCAGATTTTGCAGCGGCTCGCTTTCAGCCTGTCGCCGAGGTAAGAAACCCTGCGCTCTATGGGTTCGCTACTCATCGCCGTCTCTCCCTAAAATGTTAACATACGCCTTAGTGCCGAACCCTTCAAACTCTAAAGCGCAACCAGTCGGCGATGAATCTTGACGGAGGCTGACTTGCCGTTCGCCAGCTTCGCCTCTCAACTGCCTGAAAATCTCGAAAATCTGGGCGCCGCCCGTGGCTCCGAGAGGATTGCCATCCGCTTTCAAGCCGCCGTTCGTGTTAACAAAAAGTTTCTTGTCGTTTATCTCGTAAAATCCTTCGTAGTCGGTGCAGCGTCCCCGTATGCTTTTCCAAGCTGTTCCCGGCTCGCAGAAACCTAAATCCTCCATGGAAACCAGCTCCATAACAGTGGATTGGTCGCACACTTCAGCGACTGATATTTTCGACGGGTTTATTCCAGTCGTTTTCAACGCGTTTTTCATGGCGATTCGGGCGGCGGTGAAGTGGGTCAGGTCGTCTCTAGTTGGAAAATTCAGGTAGTCCGTGGCTGAAGAGCAGCTTAACACGTAAACGGGCTTGTCAGTTAATTTTTTGGCTGTTGCCTCGTTCGTAACGATTAACGCTGACGCCCCATCGGATATGGGGGCAAAATCGTAACGTCCCAGAGGCTTATGCACCGCCTCTCGTGCACTCAGGACGTGTTCAATGGTTATTTTTCTTTGAAACTGGGCGTACTCGTTTTTCAAGGCGTGGGCGTGGTTTTTAACGGCGACTTCAGCTAGAGCAAGGTTCAGTTTCTCAAGGTTTTCGCCTGTTATCCCGTATTTCTTCACGTAAGCCCTTAACATCAGCTCGTGGTTCGCTTCCGGCGTGCCCCCCGCGTAGTAGCTCCAAGGGTCTTCAAGAAGCATGAGGTCGTCGCGGATTTTGTCCCAGCGATCCGTCATTTTTTCTATGCCTCCCACGAGCACGGTGTTGTACGCTCCGGCTTGTATGGCGTGGCTGGCGGTTAAGAGGGCGGCGCTAACGGAACGCGTGACTTCCATGGGCATGTGAAGTTCGGTAAGCTCTGACAGGAAGCCTTCTTCTAAGCCTAGTTTGTTTGTGATTGGGAGAAAACAATCTGACAGATAGCACGCTTCCAAGTCTTTGCGTTCTATGCCGCATTCGTGTGAAGCGGAGAGCCAGGCTTCTTCAATGAGCTTTTCAGGCTCTTTTCCATAATGCTCTCCAAACTTTGTTCTGCCAACAGCAACTATGGCTGGGCGATTTTGCATGGTTCTTCCTCTTTTTTGATAGCAAATATCCTTTTCTGAGACGCCTATTAAGTGTTTGCCATGTTTGTTCAATTTTACCATTAATCGGCCTGTCGTTAAGCAGCAGTTCACAAAACTTTTATGGCAAACGCCCCTGAATACAAGGGCTAAACCCACGGGAGCAATGAAAGCCTTTGGACGCTAAGAAAAACACGGCACTTTTAGGTTTAGCTTTCGTCGTTTTTCTGGGGTTGGCGTACGCGGAAAACCTGTTCTTCTTCAGCATCCTAGGTGATGTGCTGCAGAACCAGTTCCTGGCGGTAGGCATGCTTTTCCTGCATAACGTTCTGGTGGTGTCGCTGATCCTGTTGGGCATGACGTTCTACGTTAACCTTGTAGTTCTGAACTTCTTTAAGGGTGAGAAGCATGCAGACATGGTGATTTCGCATCCGCGCAGTTTCGCGGGGATTTTTGCGTGCATGATCGTGTTCCTGAGCATTCTCCGAGGGGCAACGCTGATCAACGGGGGAGTAACCTTTGAAACCCTGCCGCTGATTCTGCTTATCAGCGCGCCGGTGGGCATTGTGGAAGGCTACGGCATCTACCTGACCCTAAAGAAGACGCTTGGCAGAACCATGTCGATGAGGGGGCTTGGCTTCATTTACGGCGTGTTTTTTGTGGCGTCAATCATGGAAGTTGCGTTCATTAACCTGCTGATAACTTTTGCGGCGTGAGCTTAGCGGGAAGCGGAAACCTCGGTTGTCAGCAGTTTCTTTCGGAGGTTTTCCATCATTTTCGCCAAGTTGGGGCTTAAGGCGACAGGGTACTCGGCGGCGCCCGTCACAGTCTTGTACTTGTCGGGAAGCAACGCGAGGTTTTCCGCCGCGGCTGCACGGATTTCGCTGAGGGACGGAAAATCGTAGGTGACCTCGCCTTTCTCCATAACCTTCATCAGCAGAGGCTCCCCATCCACCTTCTCGTCTGTCAACGCGATCGTGTCTTTCTTGAACTTGCCTTGGGCGTCTTTGAAGCGGTAAACTTGCTTTCGCCCGGGCAACGTGACTTTGCCTTCGCTTAGCTTCATTATGGGCGCGTAGGTGCCGTCCGCGTTCATGGTTTCGCACAGCTTGTAGATGACGTCCACGTAGGGTTTGTCGGCTGACGTGCCCATCTTTGTGCCGACACCGAACGCGTCAATTTCTGCGCCTTTCTCCAGCAGATCCGTTATTTTGAACTCGTCGAGGTCGCCGCTGGCGAATATACGGACGTAACCTAAGCCCTGCGCGTCCAGCAGTTTTCTGACTTTTTTGCTTATCGCGGTCAAGTCGCCGCTGTCCAGCCTTACGCCGCTGAGCCTGTGCCCAGACTTTTCAAGTTCCTTGGCTACCACAACGGCTTTTTCTGCGCCTGCGATGTCATCATACGTGTCAATCAGGAGGGTGGAGTTGGCGGGGAAGGTTTTGGCGAACGCTCGGAAGGCGTCTATCTCCCGTTCGTAGGACATGATGAAGCTGTGGGCCATGGTTCCGAAGACTGGGATGCCGTACGCCAAGCCTGCCAGGACGTTGGAGGTGCCTTGGCATCCTGCTATGTGGCTGCATCGTGCGACTTTCATGCCTGCGTCTACGCCGTGTTCTCTGCGTAATCCGAATTCGATTACGGTTTTACCTTGGGCGGCGTTTATGACTCTTGCGGCTTTTGTGGCT
The DNA here is from genome assembly GCA_964587975.1 of uncultured Candidatus Bathyarchaeia archaeon. Taxonomy (GTDB): domain Archaea; phylum Thermoproteota; class Bathyarchaeia; order Bathyarchaeales; family Bathycorpusculaceae; genus SG8-32-3. Next base: position 16,336 of record CAZPND010000006.1, on the reverse strand, counting down.
ATCATGGTTTGCAGGTTGATGGTGTTGAGGAGGAAAGTTTCCACCAGCTGCGCTTCGATTATGGGTGCGGTGACGCGGATGAGGGGTTCGCATGGGAAGGCTATGGTGCCTTCGGGGGCGGCCCAGACGTCGCCTGTGAACTTGAAGTCGCGCAGGTAGTTGAGGAATGGCTGGTTGAAGCCTTGCGTTTTGAGGTAGTTGAGGTGTTCCTCGGTGAACTTTACGCTGCTTAGGTATTGGAGGACTTGTTCCAGTCCGGCGAACAGGAGGTAGCCGCGGTCTGGGGGGAGCCGCCTTATGAACAGGTCGAAGGTGGCGGGCTTGAATTTTTTGTTGTCGAAGTAGCTTGCGCACATGGCTAGCTCGTAAAAATCTGTGAAAAGGCTCATGTTCTGTTCGTTTTGGTAATTCAGAAAAGAGTTCATGCGCTATACTGGAAGCCGTGGAAATTTAATCCTTTCTGAAATGTTGAAGGCGTGGAATGGTTTGAACATCTTTGGTGTCTGATAGGGGGTTCTAAACAACAGATTTAAAAGTTAAACTGTCTAAAATGGTGGCTAATGCCATTAGTTTATCCTATCAAACGTGTGTTCCGTTCGTGGAAGCTTTTCGTAGCCCTCTTGATAGGCGTTATTTTTGCTTCCACTTTTTTTGCGGGTATAAATGTGAAGGCCAATTTGGCTGCGAAGCAAGTGATGGATGAGCAGCTTACTGGCATTTACGCGGATATGCAGTTTGATGCGTTTCTCAATTATTCTAATCCTGCCGCTGCGAAACCGTATATTTTGGGTGTGGATGGTGTTACGGATGTTGAGTATTTCTATAGGTCGTATCAGCCTTCATTGGTGCAAAGCGATAATTTCACGAATACGCAGTTCATTCAAACGGTAGCTGTGCCTAACAGTTCGAGTCTTTACACTGGTTTAATGGGCATACCACCTGAAGGGTTGGGTGAAAACGAAACGTACATTCTTGATACATCTATAGCAGATCCGTATAAGTCTCCGTTGCAGCAATTGAAGGTTGGAGACGTTATTCAAACGGCTCTTCAGTTTCGGACTGCCAACTGGGGCAACACAACGGATGTTCACTTGAATTTGACGGTGGCGGGCTTTGTCAAACTCACGGATGAGGCGTACAGCTAATAGAGATTCTATGCAGAAACCTATAGGGGGTCTATCCGTATTGGGGCAGAAACCGGTCAAAAACATGCAGAAACCAGCGCTGCAGGAAAACAGTGTTTGGCACCTCCTTTAAATAAGGGGGTATAGACAAAAAATCACACATCAGTCCAGTCTTCTGCAAAACACAGGAAATCACCAATTTGCGCCTAGACGCTCAGCCAAATCTGAATTTCAGCTTTGAAACTTTTATATATCCCAATGACAATGCTATGCTTGAGCGTCATGGCTGAAGTTTGTTCAACTTGCGGGCTTCCAAAGGACTTATGCGTTTGTGGCGAGATTGAAAAAGAGCAACAGCGTATCCGCATCAGACTAGAAACAAGAAAATTCGGAAGAGCCAACACCATCGTCGATGGAATGGACGAACACAACTCAAACCTAGCGGATTTAGCCCAAAAACTAAAAACCTTCTGCGCCTGCGGAGGAACCTCCAAAAACGGCCAAATCATGCTGCAAGGAGACCACCGCGACAGAGTCCGACAATTCCTCATCAAAAGCGGCTACCCCGAAGAAAACATAGAACTCCAATAGCCACAAAAGGCGAAGACCCCAAACGAAACCACTGCAAAACTTCCGTGAAGTACTCAAATCCCTAAAACACAGAAAACCAACCCACATTTTCTGCCCACGCTGCTGCAGCCCAAAAATCAAACTGCACAGCACCTTCGACCAATGGCTCACACCCGCAAAATACATCTGCCAAAACTGCGGCTACACAGGCCCAATAATCATGGAACTAGAAAAAGAAAAAAATAAAAGCGAACAAGCGCCTAATCCGGCAGCTCCAAATTCAACTGCTTCTTCAAAGTCTTGTAGCGGTTCCTAACGGTAACCTCAGTCACACCAGCAGCCTCGGCAATATCCTTCTGCGTCTTCTTCTCATTATTCTGCAAACACGCAATATACAAAGCAGCAGCAGCCAACCCCATCGGGTCTTTTCCCGCAGCAGCACGCCTACGTCTTGCCTCGCGAAGGATGTTTATCGCTGCGCCCTGCGTCTTACCCGAAATCCCAGTCCGCTCCGCAATCTTCGACACATAAGTCAACGGATCAGCAATCGGCATATGAACCTCCAACTCACGCAACAACAACCGGTAACAACGCGCAACATCCTTCTTATCAACCAAACTCGCCTCAGAAATCTCCCGCAACGTCCTCGGAGTCCCACTACCACGACAAGCCGCATACAACGCCGCAGCCGCAATCGCCGCAATCGACCTGCCACGCACCAAACCCTTATCCAAAGCCTTACGATAAATAACAGCCGCCTTCTCCTTAATCGGAGGAGGAATGTAAACCTTATCACTTAAACGATCAAGCTCCGCCATAGCCTGCGCCAAATTCCGATCAATCGAAGAATGCACACGCGACCGAATCTGCCACTTCCTCAAACGCCACATCTGCAGCCTAGTAGAAAGCGGTAACTTCCGCCCAAACGCATCCCTATCCACCTGACTAATAGCAGTAGACAAACCCTTATCATGAACCGAATAAGACGTAGGAACACCCACACGACTCCTCGACGCCTTCTCCTCCTGAGTAAAAGCACGCCACTCAGGACCCTTATCCATCATCTGCTCATACAAAACCAGACCACAATCGCCGCAAACGGTTTCGCCCGTATCATAATCGTGAACGAGGTTATCACTGCCACACTCTGGACACTTGTCAACTAAACGCTGACGCGTTCTAGCCTCTTTGTTACTCAATCTTCCATACTCCATCTAACCTTTGCGTAGAACCTTTACTAATTCCCTGTTCGAAATGAGAAAACAGTACATCTGGCCCGCGCAAACTAAGCAAATGAACAGTTTTAATATATAAGCTTTACGGTTTTCACAACGTTATTCCATACATAACTCCCAAATACTTACACACAATCCAAATCACAACACCAACACCCAAACAAAAAAACAACACGCAAACGTCATCCAAAACACTAAGGAACCCTTATTAGAACGCGAACGACTTAACGAAAAAGAAAAGTAAAATAACACAAAAACCAAACCTCATCTGAAGCCCGGTGGTGTAGTGGCCAAGCATAGTGGCCTTTGGAGCCATTGACGAGAGTTCGAATCTCTCCCGGGCTACATCATACCCTAGTCAGGACGACTTTCAAACTCTCGGGTTAACTCTTTAAGTATTCACCGATATTGGGGGATAGTCCAGAGATTATAGATTCAATCTCGAATCCTGTTAGAACTACTCGTTCTGTTGTTCTATTTCAAGTTAGTCCGTCTATGACTTTTTTTAAGAATGGTGCCAGTTTTTCAATAAATCTGTAGAAATCCTTTTCATCAATATCCTTAAGCAAAAGGCCCTTTTCTTCACCCCAAGTAAATGGTGTCAATATCAAGCTGTCCTTCTTTTCAATATTCTTTCGGTACTTAGCATAGCGACTGAGGCTAAATCTTGTCTTTTCTACACTGCAGCCATAAACATCCTCTAATCTAATCCCGAATTCCTTACAGACCAAATAAACATCAAGGGAGTCACGCGCCTTTATGCCCCTACGCGTAAGTATCGCCCGCAGTTTCTCGCACAAAATCTCACGAATATCATACACATCAAAATGGCTTTTTTGAGTATACTCCCTATACTCCGGAAACAGCAGAATAAGTTCTTCCTGCTCCTCAGACAACAGACTTCCCAATTCCGCCCTCTTCAAAGGAAAATACAGTTTTTCAACGAAGTTCATTTGAACTTTCAAGAAGCTCTTACGTCCAAGCACTTCAGACTGATACCAAACCTTGAATGTGCAGGTCTTATTTCCTCCACCAAGCTCAACGTAGTTTCTGTCATCCTTCTCGCACTTGAAGTCCAACCCACGCTTTTTCACTATCTTTACAAAAAGTTCTCCCACGCCGTCGATGATTTTTGACAAATACTTTCGTATTTCTTTCTGGGACTTGCCTTCGAAGATGCCCTGGTTTTTCCATGTGAAGTCAATATCTTCTGAGAACCTGAAGTAATCAAGATAGCATTTTGCGAGGCAGGTACCGCCTTTGAAAGCAAAATTCTCGTGGAAAAACTGATCCTTTGAAAGGTCAAGGAGCACTTGGTGTAGTATGAGGTCTTTCTCTATACTGAACTCGGGCTACCTCATTCACGAAGTCTTTTCTCATTCCACCACCACATCAGCAATCTCTTGGACTGTCTTTGGATAGTTGATGGCGTATTTTCTGGTTTTTTCACCTGATAAATCCTTGGACCATTCGGAAACGTTGAGGATTATCCGTTCCTTGGGGACTCCGTTGTATTTCCATGTGTAAATGAAGTCTATGATTGTCTTTTCAGGATCTGAATACCTTAACCCATTTCTAGTTATTCCGAATTTCAGGAGCCGAGGTTTAAGCTTGACAAACTTAAATTTGTATCCAGCTATCTTCATAGGTTTTGGACGGAACAGGCTGTCATTAATCACGTAATCGACTGTAAAATGTTCATGTGTCATGTTGTTTAGTTTTAGTGCGGTATACAATCCGAAATACCAGTTCTTGACACTCTTTAGTTCTAGACCTTTTGCTACAAGCTCCAAATAACTATATCTGGATTTGCCAAGCTTAACCTCGTCTAGGGGTTTGACATAGAAGATTCCCTTGAAGATTCGCGTGAGGTAACCGCGGTAAACAAAATATTTTATCGCCGTTTTGTAGCTTAGACCCATCGATTTGCAGTAGCGCTTTAGTCCAGTTGAAGTAACGAACTCTTCCTCGTCCATGCGGAGTTTCTTGAGTAAAAGACTTGTCTTTCTCATTCATATCACAACATCACATATTATATGACCTTATGATATAAATAACAAAGTCACTATTTAAGACTGTGCTCACACTTGCGAGGCTTATTAAAGGACTCAAAGGTGCAGTGGCTACCTTCTGCGTAAGCCACCAGAGGCATAATATGTGCATAACATGACTTTGAAAAATCCCGAACACTCGAGTTTACTATCAAAACGCGATGGAATCATAGCTGTTCTAACAGCAATCAAGCTATTCCTTAATAGCAAATTGATAGTACGCCAAAAAAGTTTGAACCGAGTGTTTGAAGCTATCCCTGGCTACATCAAACCATAGTAAAGACACTTTTCAAACACGCGGGTCAGTGAAGCGTCTGCATAACCTAAACGGTGAACAACAGCCCAAGTGCCGAAGCGGTTGTGACCGAAACTGCCTGGAAACGGTCGTGCCCGCCTCAACCGAGTATGCGCGCGAATTCTTATATAGCTCTTTTTTTCTAAGAGCCACAGGAAGCTTGGGTTTTGGGGGAACAAAAGTTATAATTCGATATCTATTACGCGACATCGAAAAAATGAATTAGATGACTTATTCATAGGTGACTCGAAATGGTTGAAGATTTGGTAATTGAGACAAAAGGGCTTAGAAAAACATTTATTTCTAAGGAAAAAGGTGGAAAAAAAGAGGTAGAAGCAGTTAAGGGCATAAACCTGACAGTTAAGAAAGGGATTATCTTCGGTTTTCTCGGTCCAAACGGCGCTGGCAAGTCCACCACCCAGAAGATGCTCTCGACGTTGCTGCGTCCGACTGGCGGGAAAGCTAAGGTTCTTGGGTATGACTTGGCGGAGCAGCAGGAGCAGATTAGGCAGAACGTCGGATGCGTGAGTCAAGCAGGCGGAGCGGACTTGGCTTCTACGGGTGTTGAGAATCTGGTCCTGCAGGCGCAGCTTTACGGTTTGGATGCGATGACTGCGAAGAAGTACGCTGCCGAGTTCGCGGAGCGTTTCCAGATGACCTCGTTCATAGATAGACCTGCTCAGTCCTATTCGGGGGGTCAAAAACGGCGTTTAGACATTGCTCTTGGAATGATTCACCATCCGCAGCTGCTTCTTCTTGACGAGCCGACGACGGGGCTTGACCCGCAGAGCAGAGCCTACCTTTGGGGCGAAATTAAAAAGTTGAAGGCGTCACCGTATTTTTAACCACTCAATACATGGATGAAGCTGACAAGCTGTGTGACACCATCGCAATTATCGATTACGGGGAGATTGTTGTGACGGGAACGCCTGAGGAATTAAAAAGCAGCGTCGGCGGCGACGCAATAGTTTTCAGTTTTCCGTCCGAGGAAACCGCCCACAAAGCCGAAGCACTGCTAACCGAGAAAATTCCTGCTGAGCGTCTTCAAACAAAAATCAACACCGTCCACCTGAACATTAAAGACGGAGAGAAAATGATGCCTGAGCTCTTGCGCCGGCTCGACGCGAAAAACTTGAGGGCGCAAAGTGTAACGTTGTCTAGGCCAAGTTTAGACGATGTTTTCCTAAAGTATACGGGTCGTTCGCTGAGGGAGGATGAAAGAAAATGAAAGTTCTACGCGACATAAAGTTAATGTTTATTCGCAACATGCAACACACGCTTAGAAGCCCTGTTTTTATTTTCGTAAGCATGTTTCAGCCGCTCATGTACCTGCTTTTATTTATGCCTCTCCTGAATAGTCTCGGCGGAGTTCCTGGATTGCCTTCCGGAAAAACAGTGGATGTTTTTATTCCGGGACTTTTAGTTCTGCAAGCGCTTTTCGGCACGGCATTCGTCGGGTTCTCACTTATCGATGACATTAGGTCCGGTGTTATAGAACGGTTTTTAGTGTCTCCGGTGAACCGTTCGGCAATTCTTTTAGGCAGGGTTTTGAGAGACGCAGTGGTCCTGCTTATTCAATGTGTTTTGATCACGTTAGTTGCTATTCCATTTGGGCTTAGCGTAAGCTTATTCGGCTTTTTGCTCTCTCTGTTACTTTACGCTTTAATTGGAATTACAATGGCGTCTATTTCATACGGTTTTGCGCTTATTTACAAAATTGAAGATGCCCTTGCGCCTACTTTGAACACTATAGCATTGCCTGTTTCTCTGCTATCCGGCATTATTCTTCCTCTTGCACTTGCGCCTTTCTGGCTTCAGACTGTAGCGAAAGCTAATCCGTTCTCTTACGCCGTTAATGCTAGTCGTGCATTATTTGCTGGGAATTTTCAAAACATAGGCATTATTGAGGGATTCGTCATTATCAGTGTGCTTGCAATTATTGTGTTCCTGTGGGGGTTAAGGTCACTCAAGAGAATGGCCGCATGACTGCGAGGTTTATAGCGTTCATGTCTTTTTCGAATTTATCTTGCTACTTCACCTAGAGTGAACAGTGTTCATCAACAATTGCTTTTGTTGTTGCGGGTCTAAAGTTGCGCAGGAAAAAATGTGGAACTTAGGCGGTTAGGCTTCAGGTAACGTTTCGGTGCTTCTTATGCCTTCGATGCTGTTTATCTTGGTTGTGGCCTTTCGCAGTTCTCGGTAATCCTCTACCTCAACGAAGACCGCTAAGTCGAACCTTCCATATGTAGGGTAGGCTTTCCTTACGCCGACGATGTCTCTGACTTGGTCTAGAATGTCGTGTGCCTTGATGGGGACGATTTTTAGCAGTATGCAAGCGTTCAACATTTTTCTTCCTCTCTGTCTTTTAGTTCTACGAGGGTTTCGGTGAATACTACGCCGGCGAACTTGCCCATTTTTATCACGGTGGCGTCTAAGGCCTTAAGGTCGAGGGCTTCAAGGTCTACAACTACGTCGTATCTTCCAAGGGTTGGAAAGATTTGTTTAACTCCTTTTAATTGCCCTAAGAATTCGACGACGTCTTCGAATCTGCCGTGCGTGGTTCTTATTAAAACACATGCGGAAAGCACAGAATCAACCTCAATTATACAAGGTGAGTCTGAGGTATTAAATTTATTTGCGGTGTTATGCGGCGTCTCAGATGTAAATCGAAAATCGTGTTCAGTCAGCGCGTGTCTTTTCTCCGTTCTGGAAAAGAAAAACGTTGCCCATGAACGATAGGACGCCAGTGTCGTAGACGAGTGCGGAACGTTCGGGTATGGCGTATATTTTCTCTTTTTTAGAAAGATTTTTCAGCACAGCGTCTTTTGAAGGCTTGTAATGGGCTTTTACGCTGAAGTCCACTAGTCCGATGCCGCTGATCATTTCGGATGTGGGGTTGCGCCTGTTTTTTGTCACCACGCATTTTTTGCCCAGCGCTAAGGCGCCTGCGCTTCTTCCGACGACAACGCCTTCGTACTTGCGTAGCAGCCTGTCTACGCTCTTGTTTTTCAGCCGCTCTATCAAAACGCTTGCAAGTCCGCCAGGCAGGTAAATAAGGTTGGAACGCTCGACTTTTCGGGTGATTTCGTCCAGTGTGTCGGAGTAGTCTGCGAAGTCAACGGTGCAGGCGCTGAGGCTTCTGAAGTATTCGAAGAGGCGTTTCCTGCGCGTGTATGTTTTGTCAAATGAAGCTCTTGCCCATGGGAAAACCACAACGGCTGGTGCTTCACCTGCGTCGCGGAAAGCAGCTTCGTTGATTTCTCTCGCGTCTCTTTTTGACACGTTTTCTCCGCCTAGGAAATACAGTTTTGCCATGGAAGTAATACTGTGGTTCGCTTACTTTAAGTGCTCTGTGTGAAGCGCGGGGTTTTCCAGTTTTTCTTCATGAAAACATTTATGCTCTTTAGCATTGACAGAGGTGTCAGGTGCGCGGGGTTTGGCTGAAGCTGACGAGTATGATGAGATTTTTGCTGCGTTAAAGCATCCTGTTCGTCGTCAGATTTTGCTTTTTCTTGAGGAGCGGGGTGAGGCATCTTTTACGCAGATTCAAGACGCTGTTGGCATAGAGGATACGGGTTTGATGAGTTATCATTTGAAGGAGCTTGCGCCTCTTGTTGAGCAGTCTGAAAGGGGTAAGTACCGTCTTTCTGAAGTGGGTCAGGCTGGAGTGGCGCTTTTTCAGAGGGTTGAGCGGGAACGGCGCGGGACACGCGTTACGGTTCGCAGGGAGATTGATAAGTGGCTGGGCGAAACAATCGTGAAAGGTGTGCTTTTGGCGCTTTTGTTGGGGTTCACGTTGGGTGTTCCGGCGACGGTTGATATTCTTTTGTCGGTTCAGAGCTTTACGGGCGTTTCCTTGTTTCAGTTGACGGGCATGTTTCTGGTTAGTTTTTTTGGGATGGTTTTCGGGGTTGTCTTGTTCTCGGTGTATTACAGGCATTTTCACTCTAAGGACGGCAGAGCGAACATCAAGTACACAACGATTTTCGCCGCAACAATTACTATAGCGTCCAGCTTAGCGTTTTATCAAATGTACCTCTTTTCCGCAGGTTCATTGACTGGCAGCGGGATTCCGTGGCAGTTCGGCGTCCTACGCGCCGTTGGTTTCATGGCGAGCGCTCCAGTCGTGGCTTACGTGATTAGTAAGGCAGGGCGTAGGCGTTAATTCGGTTTCATGGGTTTTCTTCTACAAGCGCCAAACACTGCACAAGCATCGGCGTTGATTTCTCGTCCAACGAGTAAATGGTCCTTAACCCCTCGTTTGCCTGCATGATAAACTCGGTTTTTCCTAAGCGTTTCATATGCCACGTCAACGCCTGCGACGTTATCGAAACCTCACATGCCAGTTCACCATGCGACAACTGCTTCTTGTGCAGCAGCGCTTCCAAAATCCGCTTTGCGGTTTCGTGCCGCAGCAGGGAAATCGTCAGCATCTGTTTCCGAGAGAACTTCTTGGCTGAGAAGAATCGTTTGTATCTGCCGTCGCGTATGAACGATACCACCCCAGATTTGATAAGGACACCCAGGTGGTACTGTGCCAAGCCAATGGGTAGGCATAGAGCGGAGCATACCCCTCTGAACTGGACGCCTGGGTTGTCTGCGATGTAATTGTAGATTTGGGTGCGTGTGCCGTTGGTGAAGGATGGTTGGCTGTTAGGTGTAGCGTCGGCGGTGAAGGCGGCTGTGGGTAAAGCCAGCAGGTAATATGGGTGTGTTGTGAAGCAGGAAGGTTGGGTGGCAACGGTGAACGTGAAGGTTCTCTGTTGGTGAAGCAGGGTTGCGGAGGAACAGAGTATGATTGTGGCTAAGGCTAACGCGAATAATGTTCTTTTCAGTGTTGGCTGCAAGTTTTTTCGCCTGGAATTGCCTGTGGTGTTTCTAGTTTTTAACAGTATTCGTAAACGAATGTACTAGTCGCTCAGCTGTAGCCCAACGTAGCGAAATTAGTATGGCAGTTTTGCAGATACGGTCTTTTTCAATGGTAAGCCTGCGCTTCTGTGTGCATGATTGTTCTCGTAAATGAAAATTTACCCACAGAAACCTTATATCCCGAGTGCATGCGTGTGGTGTGTCTATGAGCAGGTATAGCGATGGGTTACGGTACTATTTGCTGGTTGCCGCTGTTGGCTTGGTAGCTGCATCCATTGCGGTTGCTTTTTACTTGCTGTATTCTGCTTTGTGGGGTTTCACTCAAAACGCTTTCAACTACTCTCCTCTTCTCATTCTGCCAATAGCTTTCGTTTCCATCGGCGTACCATACGCCTTAGTTAAGTTGTTTGCGAACACGAAAACAACGGGCTCTGGAACTCATACCGTGCTTGAAGCGTATCACCTGACCAATGGGGAAGTGAGCCTTAAAGATACCATTGTGAAGCCTGCCGCCGCCATCTTAACCATAGGGTTAGGTGGAAGCGCTGGACCCGAGGGCCCAAGTTTGCTGGCTGGAGGCGGAGTGGCTGCTGCGTTGTCTCGGCGTTTCAAGGTTCAAGCGGACCTGCGGAGGAGGCTGTTCATCGCTGGGGCTGCGGCTGGGTTGGCGGCTACTTTCAGGACTCCTTTGACGGCAATTCTTTTCGCCTTGGAGATTCCTTACAAGAACGACTTGGACAGGGAAACTTTCATTGAAGCTGTTATCGCTTCGGTTCCTGCGTATTTGCTTTCTATAACGGTTCTTGGAAGTGAACCTATTTTTGGTGTTGTAGGCAGCTCTTCCCTCACATTTAACGACATCGCGCTTTCACTGTTGCTTGGCTTAATCTGTGGGCTGTATGCGGTGTTCTTCACCAAAACCTTTTCTTGGACTGAGAGACTTGGCTTCAAACTTCGGAAAAAAATCGGCAACTTCGGCGTGATATGGCTAGGCGCGGTTGTGCTAACCGTTTCAGGTGTGTTCTCCGTTTACACGTTGGGGGTGGGTTTGCATTTGGTGGATGCCATACTGCAAGGAACCGCTTTCAGCATCGCAGTTTTGACGCTGATAGTGTTGCTGAAAACTTTTGTGACATCAGTCACTTTAAATTTTGGCGGAAGCGGCGGCCTTTTCTTTCCCACAATTGTAATTGGCGCGGGGATAGGCTACATTTTTTCGTCAGTCTTCAACGTTAATTTAACTGTGATGTTTATAGCTGTGGGGATGGCCGCTCTGCTGTCTGGAACGCACAAAATTCTGCTGACGCCTGTGGCTTTCGTGGTGGAATCTTTAGGCGGCGTCTTTGCCATTCCTGCCCTTTTGGCAAGCGGAGTAAGTTACCTCGTGTCAGGCAAGTACTCGTTTTATCCTTTGCAGCCACGCACTAGGTTGAAAACTGAGGAGTTGGCGCTGGAAAGATTCTACCTTAAGGGAGAGGAGTTAATTCCTGAAAAATTAACAAGCACATCCGCAGGCGAATTTATGACCAAAAACCCAGTTATGCTTCATCAGGGAACAACAGTGCGAGAAGCCCTTAAGACGTTTAAGAGCACGAAGCTGAGAGTTCTGCCCGTAGTCGACGATAAAGGGCATGTCGACGGCGCCGTTAACCTTGAGGATATTGGATATGTGGATGTGCGCCGCCAAGAAATCAGCCTCTCTGAAACGGTGATGCATAAACCCGCAGTATTAAGTCAAGATGCCAGTCTGGAACAGGTTGCCCAGTTCATGATGGAAAAGCAAGAGGACCACGTGTTCATACTTGACAAAGACAAGAAATTAGCCGGCGTAATATCGGGCATCGACGTTGTGAAGAAGATACTTGAACTTTTATCTTCCTAAAAGCCCACGCCGTAAAGTACGAACTTGCGAATCTGGTTTTGGGGTGATTTTGTTTCAGGTTTCTGTTATGTGAGTACGTGGCTGCTTAGCGCTTCGATGTTTGCGACTTCTCCTGTATCCGCCCATACTCCAACGGTAATGCTGCTGACTCCGCCTGGGTATTCCCTATCAAGGTACAGTGTTATGTACTAGTAGGGCACTAAGGTGAGGGGGTCTGTTCTGGGATGAGGAAAGAACAATGCGGAAACGGGTTCGTTAAGTACGTTAAAGTTGGATACTTTTACTCCGCTTACGTTCCATTCAAAATTATCTGCGGCGTTTCTTGCAATTTCTACTGCCTCGTTTCTGGAGATGTCTACTTGGGTGCTGTCAACTTTATAGAGGAACCAATCGTCATCTACCTCTTGTAAAGCATGATTCTGAAACACTAACCGTAATTTTTTGGCTGAGTAGTCAAACCCGTTTGCAGTGTACAGCAGCGTAACTTCGGCGTTATCGCCATTGATTGTTATTTGCAACTTGGTGTCGCCCATTGTTACCTCAGTGTTTGTTTCGGTTGCTGCGGATAGTAATTTGCCGAATTCGGCCAAGTAAGAGTCGTTTGCAACCGATTTGTATCTTTCAATGAGGTCTTGAGTGACATTCACGATGTCGGGTATCTTAGACTGAACGTAGGTTGGGGCATACGGTGGAAAGCCTTCCAATATGGAAATTTGATAGAGTGAAAAATGGTTGTTTCTAAACCTTAAAACTAGGTCAAGTTTGCTGTCGCCGTCGACGAGGGAGTATTTGAAAATTTCCTCAGCGGTGTGGCCTAGGTCTGAGCGGTCTTCAACGGTGTGGCTAAGCAAGGTTAATTGATATTCTGAAAGGTCGATTTGGATGACGTCGCTGAGGAAATTTAGGCTTTTATCCGTGGTGCTGTTCAATAATGAAAGTTGCTGATTTTGCGATTTTATTTTTTCAAAATCGGCTTGTAGAAGTTCGTAGTCCTTTGACAACTGGCTGAAGGAGAGGTATTGAACAAAGGATAAGCTCGCTAAAAGCACAAGGGAGATGAGGAGTACGGCAAACACTGTTTTCCGCTTTAAGGATAACGGCGAAGCTTTTTTTGTCTTGGACGGTACTTCTTCTGCGCCTTTCATCATGGACACAGAAGCTTCTCCGAAGCTGGATAGCTTGTATTTTCCATCGTCCATTTTAACTAAAAATTCGTCAAGGGTTTCGAGGTGGTATGTCAGGTGGGAACCGGGGATGTCCAGTTTCTCAAGCATTTCTGAGAAGGTCATGGATTTTTCCGAGAGCATTTTGAGGATTTTGCGGCGTGCTGGATGCTTTAGAGAAGTGAACATTGTGGAGTATTTGTCTTCCATAGAGCCGCTCATTTTGATATATCACCCACACCTATACTAGTATTATACTGTAACGTGGTTATTAGTAAATTTCTGTTATACGGGTTTTTTGCCGATAAAGGTTTAGTCAAGAAATTTTGACTAAAAAAGGGGTAGGCAATTTTTTTTGCGTCAAGAAACTTTTACAAAAATTGTTTTATTCATAGAAATCTCCATACTATATTGCACGCGCTATGTTCAGTCTGAGGATTTAATCATGAAAGAATTTGGAAGTCGTCAACTTCAAGACTATGTGGTTACGCCAGGTGCTGGTCTTGGTTCGTCAACGAAATGCGTTTTCGTGGCAATATTCGAAAATGACGGAAAGACAATTCTGCAACCACTCGTAACAGAAAATGAAGCAAAATCAATCATAGAGTTATTCGAGAATCGAACTCTCGAGGTGTGGCTGTCCAATGGTAAAGCTGATATTTCCGATTTTGACGTTGCTATACTGAAGTACAAGCAAGTTTTGCAGTCGTTAACAAAATGCGAACAAACGAAAAGTCAGGTATGTTTAAAGAATTTTAATGAACAGCTCGTTTCTTGTGAGCAATGTTCTTTTAGCGTTAACACGGGTGAGGGCAGATGACAACGGTTGAAACAGTGGTTCCAGATGTGGATGTGGCGCGTGCTATTTCAAGTAAAAAATCAAGGGCTCCATTATACATGGTGACTTGGCGATGCACCCGAAAGTGCGTTGGCAATTGCCTTTACTGCAGCTACAGGCCTCCTGTGAAACCTGAAGAAGCTGAAGTTAACACGAAACTGGGCTACAAGATTGTGGATGAAGTTTACGATTTTGGTTCGCCTTGGTTTGGAATAAGCGGTGGGGAACCCTTGGTCCGCGAAGACATCTTCGATATTATAGAGTACGCTAGAGATACGGGATTTGAGGTCAGCCTTATAACTAGCGGCTTTGCTTTTGATGAGAAACGCCTTAACAATCTTGTGCGCAATGAGGTTCACACCGCAGTCAGCATTGACGGGCCAAGGGAGGCAAACGACAAAATCAGAGGCAGAGGAAGCTACGACAAAGCAGTTCACGCCATGAAGCAACTCTCGAAAAATGGAGTCCTAGACTGCATAGTGACGACTATGGCGAAGTACAACATCAAGGACATGGCGCATACGGCGAAGTTAGCTGCAGAGCACGGAGCAACCATGATTGTTTACCACAACCTTGTGCCTGTTGGCAGAGCAAGCACCAACATGCCTGATCTGGCTCCGACTCCAGAAGAGTACGAGGCCGCATTCAACGAAATATACGATTTGCAGGTGGCGTATTCTGGAAAGCTTCAGGTCAATGTTTATGCACCGTTCTATGCGAGAATCGTGCGCCAGAGGAACCCTACTGACTTCTGGGATTGGTTCCAAAACGGCTTTCTCGGCAAATGCACCATCGGCGGCAACTATGTAAGCGTAACCGAAAACGGCGATTACAGGTCATGCGGCTTCCACGAAGGATACAGGCTGGGAAACGTTAGAGACAGCAAGTTGAATGCGGTTTGGAATAGGCTTCAAAGCTCCGAGTTTCACCTTAAGCTAAGGGACAAGAGAAACCTCATTGGCAAGTGCGGAGTCTGCGAGTACCGGGAAATCTGCGGCGGCTGCAGAACGCGCGCCGAATACTACACGGGGAACCTGTTTGAGTCAGACCCTGCTTGCGCGTACATTCCTAAGGTGCTCCGTGAGTCATGAGCAACCATCAATAACCAGTACGGTTTGAAACAATCATAGGCGCTACCATTTATAGTGGCTGTATTTGCTGTTGGCTTAGGATTTTTAGTTTACCTCATCAAAAGAAAGTAGCATTGAAATGCTTGTTACTGGACTATAGTCTGCCTAAGCGCCAAGCCCCGAGTAGTCTAAGCTGTGGTTTAATCTATTTGTAGAGGGGGTATAGACAAAAAATCGCACGCTAGAGCAGCCACCCAGCCAGAACGCACTCTGTCTAAGTCATAAGTCATTTATGGGCATCCATTCATAACCAAAGCAAGGTGCCAAATTGCCTGTCACACCCTTCCACTATCCCATTGCCTACCTCACCTCAAAGCTTGGAGGAAACCTCAGCCTTCCAGCATTAATAGTGGGTTCGATGGTTCCAGACCTGGAAATCCCCTTCATCGTCCTGCTCCTGGGAACGGATGTTCCACACAGGTTAGTGCTTCATAGCCTGCTTGGTGCCGTAACCGCTGGAACACTCCTGTCCATCGCGATTACAGTACTGATTTATCCATGGTTGGCAAGCGCCATCTTTCCAATCGACAAGCGCAAAGTGAAGGAAAAATGCAGGTTCACGCTCTGCCTCGTTTTTTCGTGCGTTCTAGGCGGAATTTCTCATGTGATGCTTGACGTAACAAATCATGCTTACAACCCAGTTTTCTGGCCTTTCCTCGCCTTAAACGAAACGCCCAGCCCAATCGTCCCAGTCATAGGTGGTGAAGTCGCTGCGTCTCTGCTGGTGCACGCGCTCATGGCGGTTCTTTTCATAGGCTTGTTTGCCAACAAACGCAGGAATTTCTGGGAGCAACTGCTTGTCGTATAACCGTGACAACGCTTATTAGCCTTAAGCCAAGAGTAGCAACCGATGAAAAATGTCCACTGAAGGCTTTACCGAGTACAAACGCAGAGAATTCTGCAACGACGTGAAATGCCCAGTGCAGATGAAACTGAACCGCTTAGCGGAAAACCCGGAAGAGTACGAGAAAATTAGGCGAACGTGCAGCACCGCCTGCGTGTACACCACATGGCAGTTTCACCACTGGCTCATAGAGAAAGGTTATTTAATTCTTAGACCAAAAGGTTCCGAGGAGAAATAAACGATGATGGAATGGGGAATGAAGAATAGGCTTTCACGCCTAATCCAAGCAGACGGCAAAGCGCTCTTCCTGCCAATAGACCACGGATATTTCCAAG
>CAZPND010000005.1:0-37330 GCA_964587975.1 uncultured Candidatus Bathyarchaeia archaeon | reverse complement strand
TGGCACCGAGCGATTCTACATGAATGATAAACATCCAGAAAATGCTGCAATTGAGAAAATAGTTGAAACCCAAGAAGAAAGCGAACAAGACGACGAAATCACCTTACGGCTTTTTGCGGATGGAGAAATTGTGAAGCGCAATCATGATAGAATTAACAAGCATAGTTAAATAGCATAATTAGCGGGCGCATAAGTAATTTCCACTATCTTTTTGTTCCATGCCTTCAGTCGTTGTTGTTGGATTAAATTTTAATCTTTTTCTCTACCGTTACCCAACAAATTCTCCACTTCTCCCCTTCTACTACTCTCTCTACTACTCTAAGAGACAGACACAGACAAACAGACAGAAATTGATGTATCCATTAGCATTTCCTCTTTTTAGCAATCTCTAAATATTGAGTTGTAAGTTTCTTACAGAATAAGCAATTCTTCTTATAGTCATAATACTTAAACTGTATATCTGGTCTATCTATCTTATGACCTTTTAACTTTTCAAAGAGAACTAAACATTCTTCACATATGCTAATTTCTCTTTTCATTAATGACACCTCATAAGATAGTTTAGAGAGATAGGAATAGAATAAACGTATGTAGGTTCACGTTCCCAACTTAAACGTGTTTCCATATAACGAATTTTCCAACCTAACAAGCCACTAATTGTGTGCGACAAAAAAAGGAATAGTGATTGATTTGTTCAGTTATTTATTCCGATATTTCTTAGGTGTATATTTCTCACGATTAGCTTTAGCTGATTTATTTTTCATTTCCCGAATTTGTTTAAGTAATTCTTTCCGTCTTATGCCTAATCCTTGACTTCTTAATTGTCGCTGAATCTTGTTAGATGAATAGCCCTTACGAATTCCATCATTGATTGTTGAAATTTGCTTATCGTTAAATTCTCTATGTTCTCCAATTTGAGCAGTTGTTTTCCATTTAGTAGAAGGTTTAAAGTAACTCGGCAATTTAGCATTTTCAAATCCTAATCTTTTACCCTCTCTCTTCAATGCAAGATTCTGTTTGTAACTATCTATCCATCGTTTACCCGCCCAATGACTAAAAGCATAAGCTAATTGTTGATAATTCTCAAAATCATCTACGTCAACATCTTGCTCAAATCTCCTAAATGCCTCTGGAAATCTATCCATGAATTATCTTTCCCCCTTCACCTAATAAGACAGTTAAACCTCTTTTCTGGATTCCAGTATCATAAATCACGTATTGGCATGATTTTGGAATAGGAACAAAATAAGATTCTAAAACACTAACTATCTTCTGAGGCTCTCTATTCTTTTTATTGCTTATTCGCAAAGTTGCTTTGCTTCTTGAAACAGGTTTTATCAAACAAATCAGAAATGAAAAAATGGTAATTCCCGAAGGCATTTCTGATGGTGAAGTGCAGCAGATTGTGAAGGATTTGATGAAGGCTGGAGTTCTGAAAATTGTTGAAATCAGGAAGTATGCTTTTGAAGTTGACGAGGAAAAACTGGTCTCAGAGAAACGTAGGAATTCTAGTATGCTCAAAGAGTTTACATGAAAAATTAGATCGTTAGATTTCGCATGTACAAGCTGCTTAGTGAGTTTTTTATCTGTAAACTCGTTGGTTCTGGATATTATGCTTTTATATGCCTGGTTCGATTGATAACAGGGAACGATGCTAAGGTCTATGCTGGCTCTGTCCGAGGGAATTCGGCCAAATCAGTAAGGTAACCCGTGATATCATGGTTTAGATTCCCGTCGGGCCCGCCAGAAACATCTTTTTTTGGGCAGTTGCAAAAATTCTTTGAAGTAACCAATCGGATTGTACGGATTTTGTAGAAACCTAGAAAATATATGTAATCAAGCATTCACAGTTATTCGCGCTTTGAATCGTTGCGGCGGTTTTTTTACGGAATAGTTGGCTATCACTTTAGCATATATTATGTCTGCATATTCAAGATTTAAAACAAGGTCTATCGACATAAAAATCCTCAAGCGAAGTGAACGAATGAAAACGACGCTCTGGAGCCTCCTACTACTGCTTTTACTCGCTTCTTCAACACTCGCAGCCACGACAACAAGCGGAGGAAACGCTTACACCCAATCTAACAACACGGAACAAGTCTCAACCGCCGATAACCCAACGAAGAAAACAGCAGAAAAACCAAGAATAGCCGGACACAAAACCACATCGTCTGAACTAGAAGCACTAAAAAACAAGATCGGAGTCTACGAACCCGGGCAGAACTACAGCCAACAAGTTGACGGTTACGGCACAGGCATGGCTCCCCCCACAGAGAATGAATGGAAAGAAATCGGAGACAGCTTATACTCGATAGACATCGTGGAACCCAAAGTTGGCGGGCCAATCCTCGCGGTTGATCAATCGGCAACACAGTGGTTTCCACCCATCGGAAGCCAAGGCGCACAAGGATCGTGTGTAGCTTGGTCGGTTGGCTACTACGTGAAAACTTTTCAAGAAGCCAAAGAGCACGGATGGGACCTTTCTGAGGCATCGTGGGTAGGAGATCACTCTGGGCAACCTACAGAAAGCTACCAAAACGTGATAATGAGTCCCGTCTTCATCTATAACCTGATAAATGGAGGAGAAGACCAAGGGTCATCCTTCTACGAAGCCATACGCCTCGTCTGTTACATAGGTGCTGCCTCATGGGAAAAAATGCCCTACAATACCGCCGATTACACGTCATGACCTTCAGAAGCGGCATGGACGGAAGCAGCAGCTTACCGCAGCAACAGCAGTGGTTACCAATCAATGAGCCTTTATTCAGACTCTGGCTTGTTCAATCTTAAGAACTTCATTGCCTCGGGGAATCTGGCAATAATAGGTGTTGACGCCAACAAGTACTCAGCGCTTACAAGCGCAGACGTTTGGACCTTGGACGGCTATACCAACCCGGATGTGAATCACGCCAACACAATTGTCGGATACGATGACAGAATAACCTACACGGAAAACGGAACAACGCATTATGGCGCTTTCAAGGTTGCCAACTCTTGGGGCGTAGGCGGCTGGGAAAAAGTACCAGACGGTTTCTACTGGATTTCCTACGAGGCAATGAAACAGCGCATTGGGTACTGCATGTTCTATTATGATATGATTGATTACGAGCCCGAGTTACTCGCAGCTTTCAAGATCAGCCACCTGAAAAGAAGCGAATGTGACATCAGAATCGTTTGGGAAACCCAAACTCGCCCATCGCCACTAAACGGTTCAGTCAGTACGTGGATGGCGGCGCCGTTCCGTTTCCCGAGAACAGCATAGTACTGGACATAACTGAATTCACAAGTTACGTGCCAACCGTTTATGGTCAAACATTTTTCCTCAGAGTGTACGACGGCGGAACCGACACAATCGGCAATGTTACCAGGTTTGCCGTGGAACAAGAAGAATCCGAGGATGCACCATGTCAAACCGACCCCTCAAACCCAGTGGATTTAATCTTGACGCTGCCTCGCTCTGGGCAGATACTCGTCAATACGGACGCTGAACCCAGTGTGCCAAACCAAAAATTAGTGTCTGGAGCCGACGTAAACTTGTTCTTTACACAGGTGGAATGGGATAGCGGGCAGTTCCAATTGTATGTGAGCAGCAACAACCTTTCTGAAGTGTCAGCTGGCGATGTCGCATACACGCCTATGCTCGACTTCAGCGACTTAACAGCTTCTGCGGTAACAGCTTACTCGTCAGCGAGCGGCGCCTGGGACGTCGGGTACAACTGGGTCAACGGAACTGTGCCGATGAACGTTGCGGGAGGAGAACACTTCTTTAAAGCAGCCGCTAACGCGTCCGATTCCGTCCTAGTTTCTGACACTTCAGTTTTGCTGACCAGCACCTTGCGGGTCTCGCCGTCTTCTGATCCAGCAGGCGCAGAAATTTCAGTTGAAGGTTACGGCTTTTCAGCCAACAGCACCGCAAACATGACTTACTTGAACCCCGCGACTTCAACATGGGTCTCAATAGTAAATAACATGCCAACTGGCGCGGTGGGGCACTTCACCTATACCACCGTGGCGCCTGACCTAATGCAAGATCAGCCTGCTGGCGATGGCTCAGCGCTTTTTGACCCAATTATTTTACAAGTCCAAGACAACGGCGACGAATATTATAATGCAACCACAACCTTCAACGAGTTCCGAAGAGGATTAACACAAGTCGGCAGCGCATTCGCAACAGGGTTATACGGAAACAACTCGGACTTGACATCAACTGTGAAAGTCGCAGCAGACACGTCGCTTACGGTAAGTGGCAAATGGTTCGTTGACGGCGACGCGATAATTCTGTGGGATGGAACCTACGTGGACACCGCCGTAGTTGACAACTCTGGATATTTCAGCAAAACATTCACAGTCCCAGATACCGACCCAGAAACACACATGATAACCATTTCAAACGGAAACACAGATTTCATAGTCACGGTCACAGTCTTGCCAACCCCAGCTTCTCCCGACCCAGAGGCGTCCCCAAGCCCAAGGCCTTCCCCACAGGATTCATCGACGCCATCACCTACGCCTTCTCCTAGTCCATCGCCATTTCCAAGTCCAACTCCTACACCGACCGCATCGCCCCAACCCACTCCAACGTCGGAACCTCAACCTCCTGAAGATCAAAGGATGTTCCTTTATGTCATAGCGGGTGCTTTCGCTTTCTTGTTATCGGGCGTCGTTGCATTTGTGCTTAAAAAAAGATGGTAGAGCAAAAACTCATTGGTGAACCCTGAAATGACTCCTTTATGCAGGTAAAGAAGAGTGATGCCGCTTACGTGTATTTTCCGAAATGTAAAAAAACCAAAGACCACTACTCTATTACGGTGATAGAAAAGTTGCCTGTAGTACAAGTCTCTGTTTGGGCGGGTATAAGCCCTGAGAACAAGAAAAAAATTGTTGAAGGAATAACACAAGCGATTCAAGAAGTGGGGGTTCCTCGGGAAGCCATAACTATTATCCTATATGAGATTCCGAAGACCGACTGGGCATCCGGCGGACAACTGCATTCAGAAAGGTTCGCAGATCGCTAAACTCAACTCGTTGTTTAGTTCGCCTAATAACCTTGCCCTTTTATTTGCGGGAAGTAGTTAACTTTAAAAGTGAAAAGGGCGCATGCTATTCGAAGAGGTTTGCTCCACGTGAATTATGAAAAGCACAACGGATGGCCGTATGATCACGTTGAACATTGGCCTCCAATGACTTACAGAGACAGAACAGCGCCAACCACCGAGATTTTATCTGACTTTTCTGATTTCCTCAAAAAAGAAAGCAGGGTTGATGAAAATAAGGAGCTTCAGCCTTGGCTTCCTTTTTGTGAAGGCAAATGTTCTTTTTGTTATTTTGCGGTGAGTTGTGAAACGCAGAACTTGGCGCCGTATATTGCTGCGTTAAAGAAGGCGTTAACTCTTTACGCGGAGAATAAGTATATCAAATCGAGTGTTTTCAACGAGTTATATATAGGTGGAGGAAGTCCTTCAGTTCTTTCCAATGAGCACATTGCAGATGTTTTGGGCTTTTGTCGCACGGCGTTTAATCTGAGCGAGGATTGCTTGACGAAGTTCACGGCGTGCACTACCAGTCTGTCGGAAGATAAGGTTCGTGTGCTTTACTTGAATCATGTTGATCAGTTGGATGTTGGTGTTCAAACTTTTAATGATGAAATGCGCAAAACTTTAATGGTTCGCGACAGCGGTCAAGTGGCCAAACGTAAGCTGCAGTTAATAAAGAAGCAGGGGCTTCGTGTAAGTATTGACTTGCTGTATAATATGCCTGGGCAAACGGTTGAGCAGTGGAAAGACGACATTAAGCAAGCGCTTGAGCTTGAGGTTGATAGCGTAGATTGTTATCCGTTGGATTTGTATCCTGGAACTCCTCTTGCAAAGAAGATCGAAGCAGGTGAGTTGCCGCCGATAGGTGATGAGTCTGTGGAGATGGAGATGTATCTTGACGCTTACAGGATTTTTAAGGAGAACGGGTACAAGCCAACTTGTCACAATAGGTTTTCAAGGGTTAAAGAGGATTTTAACAAGCCTTCATCTGAGGTAGTGGGCACTGGGGCCGGTTTTTTCATGGGGCACATTGATCGCTTTCTTTATTCGGATGTTGAGGATATTCAAAGTTACATTTCGAAGGTTAAGCAGGGCGTGTTCCCTATTGCTCGCTTGCATAAGGTTTCGGAGGAAGACGAGATGAGAAAAGCGATGATGCTTATTTACATTCGTGTTCCTGTGGAGCGTGAGAAATTTAGAGCTGAGTTTGGCAGGTTTCCGGAAGAAGTGTTTCCTGATGAAATAAGCAGGCTGAAAAGTAAAGGGCTCATTGAGGAAAGAGACGGGAAAATACAGTTGACTGAGAAGGGCGATCCGTGGCGTTTCAATATTTCTTGGGAGTTCTTCAAAGACGCTTAACGCTAAACTGCTGTGCTCGGAACAGTCTATACCCCCCTTATAAATAGAATCAACTAACAATTCACTGCGTTTGTAAGCTTACTAAGTCTCCAGCAACTTCTGCAGCAGTTTTATGGCTGACCATGCGGCAAGTGCGCTGGTTCGTGGATTCTCGGGGTGCGGGTCGTTCGCGAACCGCAAGAGCATTTCGCCGAAATGCCATTTCACTTGGAACTCGTGCGTGTTACGCTGCACCGCAGGGTCGGAAACCACTTGCACCTTCACTTTTACGGGTTTAACGGTTAAGGCCAGAGTGGCGGCAACGTTCATTTCCCGCGGATAAAGCCGCGCAGCCTCTTCAGCGCTTCCCTCATAAACGACTTTTGCTTCACGGTTATTCATCTCAAACGCTCGGGGATTCTTTCGCGACGTTAAAATTACCTCGTCTACCCCCGCTAAAGCCGCGCTGGAAAGAGCGTCCAAGCCGCCAATAGCCCCAGAGGGCACGTGAATCTTGCCGCTTTGCACGTTCAAGTCTAAGAGGGCGCCCGTGCTCATCACAATCAAATCGATGCCAGCAGAGACGATGCGTTCCACGTATTCGCGGGCAGCCTGCTGTGACGCTGCTTCCACGATTACTTTGGGTTCAAGCTTCAGCATCTCATTAAGACTCGCCACAACGCTTACGGGGAAATGTAGCAAATTTTTAAGCGTTTCAGACTTTTTCGCGTCAAAATCGTAAAGAATCAGCTCGTCGCATACGACCATTCTTCGCTCCACCGCTTCAGCTATGAGCGTGCCGATGGCGCCGCAGCCTATTATGCCCACTTTCGTTTTTCGTGTTTCTTTCAAAAGCTTCACCCTTCGTATTCCGCTGTAAACGTAACCTCAGGATATTCAGATAACGTTTTGCCGCTACCCTTCTTCGCTAACACTTCAAGATTTGAAACTTTGCAGGTTCCAGCTATATCAACGTTGCCTTCCTTGATAATCTCTGCCGTTTTCTGGTCTCCAGCGTAAACCGTTAATTTCTTGATTTGCGTGTTCAGCGGCAGCCGCTTCTCGGCTTTCTCACGTCTAACTTCGCCTATTACTGCGATAATCAAGTCTCCATGTTCCTCCGCTTGGTCATCCGCAAGCGCTTGGTTAAATTCGGGCCACGGCGACAACTGCAAACTCTTGTAGCCTTTGTAATCAGCGTACATGGCTTGGTAGATTTCTTCTGTAAGATGCGGCGTTACCGGAGAGAGAAGCTGCAAGACACGATACAGCACTTCGTAAAGCGCGTGTTGCGCCGCTGCCCTTTTCGCTTCACCGTGTGTTTCGGGCCTGTAAAGTCTATCCTTAACCGCTTCCACGTAGCAGTCGCAAAGAGCGTGCCAAGTGAAATTGCGAATTTCTTCCACAGCGATGTTGAATTGGCATTTCTCCAGGGCATCAGTCACTTTCTGCGTTAGCTTTTCCGCCTTGCTTAAAACCCATTTGTCCAAGGGCTGAAGCTCAAACTCAACCGTTTCGCTGGGCGCGTAGCCCTCCAAGAGTTTAATGGCGAATTTCGACACGTTCCACAGCTTCACGAGGAAACGCCTGCCGTACTCCACGTCTGGCCACCTAAAGGGAATATCAGAGCCGGTAGCGCCGCCTCCAGCAGCCCACTGTCGCGTGGCGTCCGAGCCGTACTTGCCTAAAACTTCAGGCGCCGCAACGTAGTTCTTCAGCGACTTGCTCATTTTTCTGCCGTCGGAACCGAGGACCATGCCGTTTATGAGGCAGCTCTTGTACGGCGTCTCATTGAAAAGCGCCAAGTGCCTAACCATAAGGTAGTACGCCCAAGTCCTGATAATGTCAATACCCGAAGGATGCACATCAGCAGGGAAAAGCCTGTGCCAATCTTCACGGTCGGGCCAGCCTGCGTGCACCGCACAGGTGATTGAACTGTCCATCCAAGTGTCGAAAACGTCGTGTTCGGGAGTGAACGCGGTTCCGCCGCATTTCGGGCACTTGTCTATGTGCGGATTTTCCAGTTTCGGGTCGATTGGAACCCATTTTTCTTCGGCGAGAATTAGTTCGCCGCAGTTTTTGCAGTACCACACGGGAATGGGCGTGGCGAACACGCGTTGGCGACTTATCACCCAGTCCCAGTCCAGTGACTTTGTCCAGTCAATCAGGCGCGTTTTCATGTAATCAGGATACCACACGACTTCGTTGGCGGTTTTCTCCACTTGGTCCGTCAAAGCGCGGGTTTTCATGAACCACTGCTTACGCTCAAGAATTTCAACATGTGACTTGCAACGGTCACAAACGCCGACTTCCTGCATGAGCGTCTCGGTTTTCTCCAGCAACCCCGCCGCGGAGAGGTCTTCAACGATGGCTTTTCTGGCTTGGTTCACAGTCAAGCCTGCGTATTTGCCGCCGTTCTCAGTTATCCTGCCGTTCTCGGTGAGAATGGTTATGACGGGAAGCTTGTGCTTCATAACGGTCTTAACGTCTTCCTTGTCGCCGTAGGTGCATATCTGAACCACACCCGTGCCGAAATCAGGGTCAACGGCTTCGTCGCCTATAATCGTCACGGCGCGGTTGACGATGGGCACGACGATTTTTCTTCCGATGTACTTCTTGAACCGTTCATCTTCGGGGTTAACTTCAACCGCCACGCAGGCAGGAATGAACTCGGGTCGCGACGTGGCAATCAGCAGGTGCTCTTTGCTGCCTTCTAAGGGAAAACGGATATAATGAAGTGCCCCTTGCCGCTTTTCGTAATCGACTTCAGCGTCTGCGATGGCGGTTTCGCAGCGTGGACACCAGTTCACCGGATGCGTGCCCTGGTACATGTAGCCTTTCTTGTGCAGGAGTATGAAGCTGAGTTGCGTGCGGCGCCAGTAGTCAGGGTCCATGGTGCGGTACTCTGTGGTCCAGTCTATGCTGCACCCCAGTTTCAGGATGGAGTCCTTCATTATGGCGATGTACCTTTCTATGAGCTGTTCGCACCAGCCGCGGAACTGGTCGGGCGGCACATCACGCTTGCGGATTTTATGTTCTTTTTCCACTTGGATTTCGATGCTTAAGCCGTGGCAGTCCCAGCCCTGCGGGAAAAGCACGTTGTAGCCGCGCATGCGCTTGTACCGCGCGACGATGTCGAAGTAGGTCCAGTTCAATATGTTGCCCATGTGAAACTCGCCAGAAGGATAAGGCGGCGGCGTGTCAATGGTGAAAGGTGTGCGCTTAGCGTCGTTCCAGTCGAAACGGTAGATTCCCATTTCTTCCCATTTCTGCTGCCACTTCCGCTCAATCTCGCTGAAATCGTATTTTTTTGGCAAAGGCTGCATACCACGTGGTTCTCCATTAACCTGATGGCTTTAGGAAACTGAACTACAACCTAAAAACGTTATCCCATTTTAGAATGCTCTGTAAAGAAAGATTGCTTGGAAAACACTATAGTTCCTATTTATGGAAAAGCCGTTTTAAACGTTAGTCTCTTTAGGGGTTGTAGATTTTGCCGTTCTAACCGTTCAGCTACAGGACTGAGAAAAACATGTGTAAAAGTTGCTTATAAAACAACGGTAAATTCTCTAATCCACGAAAGCCTCTTGCAATCACAAAAAGCATAGGTGTTATACTTTAACTCGTACTCTTCAGACATAGGTAAACATAATACGGGCGCTCGTCAATAGAATTGCGCGCTAGAAATTTAGGGATTTGTATAAAGTGAAAATAAGCGATATTAAAGAGGGAGATAGTGAAATCAACATTGAAGCAGAAGTCACGGAAAAATCTTACGCCCGCGAGGTACGCAGTAAATATGGTCGAGTTTTAATGGTTGCAGATGCTACGCTTAAAGATGAAACAGGAAAAATAACTTTAACGTTGTGGAATGAACAGGTTAAACAGGTTATGGTTGGCGATAAAGTTAAAATCGAAAACGGTTACGCCAAATCTTACAAAAATATCTTGCAGCTTTCCACTGGAAAATATGGAAAAATAACTGTCATATAGACCGTATACCCGCGCAATGGTTTTGTTTGCCTGTTGTAAGTAGTTGTGCTTAGCAACTTTTTCACTTCTGCAAACAGAAAAAAAACAAGCCAAAGCAACCCAGCAAAATTAAAATACCACAAAACAACACATTATCCATTCAAGGTTGCGGGGAGCTGGGAAACGTGACCCGGCTGAGAGGACAACTGAATCGTTGTCGACCCAATGAACCTGAACCAGATAATACTGGCGGAGGGAAAAAAACAGTGAATCAAACAAGCAAAAGTTCTCTTTTAGACAGATTTAGAAACGCCTTTTCAACTAAGGTAATAGCCGAAATCATAACATTTGCCGCTTTGGCAACAGCATTGAGCTTAATAACGTTCACTCTTTTACCCGAAGGCGGCTCAGTCACCGCGGGTTCAATGGTGCCCATCCTGTGGTTAGCACTAAGAAGAGGACCAAAAATCGGGGTATTCACAGGCGCAGTCTACGGCGTGATACAGCTTGTCATCTTACCCTATGCCTATACTCCACTTCAGGTGCTGGTAGATTACCCTTTTGCCTTCGGATGCCTCGGCTTGGCGGGTTTCTTTAAGAAATGGCCAACATTCGGCGTGATTATGGGCGTAACAGGACGCTTCGTAATGCATTTCATTTCGGGGTTTGTTTGGTTTGGCCCGATGTTTGCGCCAGAACTGAACCCCTATGTTTACTCAGCGCTGTACAACGCAAGCTATATGCTTCCTGAACTGGTGATAAGCGTGTCCATAATCTACCTGCTCCAGAAAAGTAAAGCGCTCAACATCTACCTGTGAGTATCCAAAGTAAACAAGAAGAATCTGAGGAAAAGAAAATGGGAAAACTTGCTAAAAAAGACCTGCAGAAACTCTTAAGCTGCATACGCAAGGATCCGCGGGTTCTTGTGCCGCCCT
Source organism: uncultured Candidatus Bathyarchaeia archaeon (assembly GCA_964587975.1). Lineage (GTDB taxonomy): Archaea > Thermoproteota > Bathyarchaeia > Bathyarchaeales > Bathycorpusculaceae > SG8-32-3. The sequence goes on along the minus strand of CAZPND010000005.1, from coordinate 26,052 downwards.
TGCCAGGTTACGACGCAGGCGTGCACTTCCTAGGCGACAAATGCATGGTTGTCTCCACAGACCCGTGCGTAGATGTTCCAGAGGAGTGGTTTGGCTGGCTGCTGATTCATTACGCGGCTTCTGACGTTGCGGTTTTCGGGGCGAAACCTGAGTACTGCACAATTAACCTGTTAGGACCAGCGTCAACCAAGCCAGAAGTGTTCCAAAACGTAATGGAACAGGTGTGCGGTGCAGCTGAAAAGTTGGGTATGGTCGTGGTTACGGGGCATACTGGCGTTTACGAAGGCGTTTCACAGCTAATAGGAGTGTGCACCGCATACGGCACCGTGACGAAAGAAAAACTGATTATGCCAGGCAACGCTAAACCTGGCGACCTCATTTTATGCACCAAATCAGTTGGCTTGGAGCTTATGGTTAACTTTTCGCTTATGCATAAAGCGTTGGCTCAAAGGCTTTTCGGAGTTCAGCAGGCGGAAGAACTTGCGCGTCTTGTTGAGCTGCAGAGCTGCGTAAATGAAGCCTTACAGCTTGCTGAAACAGGCTGCGTCCACGCCATGCACGACGCAACAGAAGGCGGGTTGGTTGCGGCTCTCAACGAAGTAGCTGACGCTTCCGAAGTTGGTTTCAGAGTGGAAATAGAAAAAGTGCCTATCAGCCAAGAAGCATCGATGCTGCGGGACTACTTCAAGCTTACTTTAGACGAAGTGTTATCGATGTCTTCCACCGGCGCAATTTTGGCGGCTGTTAACCCGCAAGCTAAAGGCAAAGTTGAAGAAGCACTGCGTAGAAATGGGGTTTCAGCAAGTTTTGTGGGCAACTTCACGAAAAACAGAGACCGCGTTCTTGCAAAAAGTGATGGCGATGTGGCTTTCCCGCAGGTCGCAATTGACCCTTACAGCAGGATACTCTCGTTGCAGGTTTAGCTGTCAACGCGGTTTTACCGTTTCAGCTCGGACAAGATGAAGTTCACGATTTCATCAGCCACGTTGACTTTCGTGACCATCTGCAAGCCCTTCCAGCCAGGCTGACTGTTCACATCAACAATCACAGGACCTTTCGGACCTTCAAGGATGTCGACGCCTGCGACCTTGCAACCCACAACCTTGGCGGACTGGACGGCTAACTCCTCAAATTCCGCGCTAAGCTCCAACGGCGCTGGCCGAGCACCCTGGCTGTAGTTTGTTTTCCAGCTTTCTGAGACACGCCTCATGGCCGCTATCACATGGTCATCAACGACGAAGGCGCGGATGTCAGAATATCCGTGGGGCACAAACTCTTGAAGGTAAACCACGCCGTGATGGAAGGTTATGGCTTTGAAAACTGTTAACGCGATTTCTGAGTCTACAACGCGGGTTGCGCCTATACCTCGGGAACCGAAAAGCGGCTTAACCACCACGTCTCCGCCAAGGTCGGCGAACGCTTTCACCGCCTCGCTTACGCTTTCAGTTGCCACTGTACGAGGCACAGGCAAACCGTTATCCTCCAGAATCGCCAAGATGTCGTATTTGTCAACGCAATGCTCAATGGCTTCTGCAGGATTTATGACGAGAAGACCTTGGCGTTCAAGCTTGTAAAGCATGTCCATTCTGAAAACCAGCTCCTCCAGCGAACCGCGGCCGATTGGGCGGATGACAAGAGCATCCAGCTGCCCCAGCAGCTGCATTTCGTTGACTTTGAAGTAGGGTTTTTGCCCGACCTGAGCGATCAGCTTCGGAAACGTGAAGCATTCGTACGGAATAGCACGTTTCGTCAGGGCTTCTCTCAGCTGGGTGCTGCTCCAGGCTTCCATGTTTCGGGTTACAATTCCGATTTTCAACGTAAACCTATCCTCGCCGTTTACTCTGCAAAAAAGCTAATTGATTACGCTCTTAAAGCTTCCGTGAGCCCATGCTTGGCGCTGAGTTTTTGCCCCTTGCATTGCCGTGCACGCCAGTGCTGAAAGACCCCCTCTATAGTTTTCTGCAATGATTGGCTATTAGGATCCTAATAGACGGCAAATATGCTCGTTTGCTGCTCAGCAGTGGTTTCGTTTGGTCAGGTTCATGTAACGCTTAGCGGATTGATTTTTTCAGATTTCGAATTAAATTCCGTTATTATCTACTGAATTTGAATCTAAACTTCGATTTTTACTGATATTAATTTTGATTTCACACATGTTAAATATGATTAAAGATTCGTATGATAAATTCAGAGGTTAAAAACCGGAAAGGAGAAAAACCTCATGTCAAACAAAAAAGACGAAAACTCGAAAAAAACGGAAACAGAAAACGAAGTAATCATACATCAAACGAAAAGAACGATGCCGTTGCAAAAGGGGAAATAGACGAGATCAAATCCGAAGTTAATCAACTATCAGATAACTTGCAAACAACCGTAACCGAACTCAAACGGTCCATTGTAGACATCCGATCCGCTGTCAGCGAAATCGAAAACCCCTTCAACCTTCTAAGAACGATTTCAAGCGAAAAAGACATGAAAAAACTAAACGGCGAAAGATTACCGCAAGGAGTCAAATCCCTGATTTTAGGAAACCATCAAGAAAACGGATCAGGCGGCAACGGAAATAAAGAAACGGCAGCGGCTAAAAACGTAGACCCTCAACCCTCGCCAGAGACTAAACCTCAAACCCGACCAAAAACTGAAACAAAAGAAGAAACGCTCAAAACGGAAACGCAGTCAGAGGCTCGGTCGAAACCGACTAAAATTAACTCCGCGTACTTGGACTGGGTTTGGGACCTTCTGGATGTAGGATTAAAAGCAGTTGATGTGCACCAGCTTGTCTGCTCCTGCGAGTTCTTGAGTTACTTGCCGGCGCAAACCAGCGAGTTCCTATATTCACTGGCGGTTGCGGCTGAAACACTCCGAGAAAAAGGTCTCACCAAGGCGCATCTGCTGCTTAACCTCTACAGGGCAGCTGTAATTTCAAAAGCCAACGTAGATTGGGAAGACATGGAAGGTTTAATCGCTATAACGCAAGAAGAACTGAAGAAAGTGTCGCGGGCTCAGGTCGCGCGCCCATTTTGCTACGCAGTCTTCCTTGATGTTTAGGCTTTCCAGCCCCTTGTAAGGCAAGGTTTAGCCTCCTAACTGGAAAATAAGGCTGTTTCAGGCTTATAAGGTTATCGAACCACGTGAAATGGCGGGCCCGACGGGAATTGAACCCGCGACCTACGGATTAAGAGTCCGCCGCTCTAGCCTGGCTGAGCTACGGGCCCGCATGGCTTCTTTGAAAAGGTTTTCATTGAGAAATATAGAGCTTACGGTCGCGTTAAGCTTTGATTACTAAAGGTGAAGACTAATATTGCGGAGTTTGTTTTGGTTTGTTTTGGATAGGAGGTTTTTTCATGTCAAACGAGAGTGTTGGAGAGGTTTTTCTGCTTAAAACTTTGAATAGGGGAGTAGGTGTCAGGAAGCTTATGAGTCAGTTTAGCTTGGATGAGTATTCGGGGAAGCGTGTGGCTTTGAAGGCGAATTTTAACAGTGCGGATGCTTTTCCCGCGTCTACGCATCTTGATACTTTGGGGGCGGTTGTGGAGACTTTGAAGGGCGCTGAGGCTGAGGAGATTACGTTTGGTGAGCGAAGTGTCATGGGTGACACGCGGCGTGTTTTGGAGCAGATGGGGTTTTTGGAGTTATCGGAAAGATTGGGGTTTGAGGCTGTCGTGTTAGACGAGTTGGCGAAAGAAGAGTGGGTGAAAGTTGACCGTGATGGTTCGCATTGGTTGAAGGGGTTTTACGTTGCTAAACCTTTTCTGGATGCGGACAAGATTGTTCAGACGTGTTGTCTTAAAACGCACAGGTTCGGGGGACACTTTACCTTGTCTTTGAAGAATTCGGTGGGTTTGGTGGCGAAGAGGGTGCCGGGAACGATTTACGATTATATGTGGGAGCTGCATGGTTCACCGTTTCAAAGGTTGATGATTGCGGAGATAAACAGGCATTACCGTGCGGATTTGGTGGTCATGGACGGCATTGAAGCGTTTGTCAGTGGAGGGCCAGAAAAAGGTGAGGTGGTGGAGCCTAATCTCCTGTTGGCGAGCGAAGATCGTGTAGCCATAGACGCGGTTGGGGTGGCTATCCTCAGAATGTACGGCGCCAATGGGCATGTGGCGAAAGGCAGCATTGGGCAGGAGCAGATTCGGCGTGCGGCAGAACTGGGCGTTGGTTTCAAGTCGGCGGCGGAGATACGTTTGACTCCGTTGGATGCTGAGAGTCGTGGGGTTGCGGAAAAAATAGAGCGTGTTCTCGGAACTGAGGATTAAAGTGACGTTATTACATGAGCGACAAGTTAATAGAATCGGCGGGTTTTAGACGTGAAGGTATCGGGTGACTTGTAGGTCTTGAAGGTATTTTTCGTTTGTTTTGACGTAGTTTCTGATTTTCAGCATGGTGCCTAGGCTTGAGTCCCATTTGCTTTTGCCAATTCTTTTTATGCAGGGGATGGGGATTTCGATTACTTGCATCTTGTTTTTTGCCATGTTGACTTCCATTTCTGTTTCGATGAGGAAGTCATGTGATTTTAGGTGCAGTTTTTTCCAGGTTTCTTTTTTCATTAGTCTCATGCCGGTTATTGGCTCAGAGGTTTTGAATTTGTTCAAGTAGTGTTTGAATATGAAGGGGAAAAGGCGGTAATGAACGAAGGTGTTTATTGAGTCGTTCACGCCTTCTTTTTTTAGCAGTCTGGAGGCGACGACAACGTCGCAGTTTTTGATGAGGTCCAGCATTTTGGGTATGAATTTTGGGGGGTAAGTTCCATCACCGTCTAAGAAGCAGATTGTGTTTGATTTCGCGTTTTTGACGCCTGTTGCCATGGCTATGCCTTTGCCTTTTCTTTTTTCCACTATGACTTTTGCGCCGTGGAGTTCGGCGTTTTTTACGGTGTTGTCTTTTGATAATCCGTCGACAACCAAGACTTCTGTTTTAATATCCAGTTCATTGATTTGTTTTAGAGTTTCAACTATGCCGTCTTCTTCGTTTAGCGTCGGAATTATTATGCTTACGTTGGGGGTCATAGTGAAACAGCATTTTTTTATCGTTGTTTGGGGTATAAAATATTTTTCTTTTAACGCGTGCGTTTACTTGGCTAGTATGTCGGGTTTGTCGCTGGCTATGCCGTCAACGCCTTTTTTGGCGTACTCAGCTATTTCTTCTGGCTTGTTTATGGTCCAAACTAGGACTTTTAAGCCGTTTTCGTGTGCTTTCTGAACGTTAGCCGTGTGCGTAAACCTGTAAAGCGGTAGAAGATAGTTTGCTTTCAATTCTAGAGCGGTTTTTAAGGGGTTCTTGTGTCTGGCGTAAATCAGTCCTGTTTCAACATTTTTGTCCAGTTCCCTGACTTTCTGCAGCGCTTCTTCGATGAAAGATACTATTATAACGTTTTTCTTTACTCCTCTTTCGCCGATAGCGGTGAGCACTTGTCTTTCAACGCCTGCTTCTTTCAGCTCGATGAGGATTTTCACTTTCTTATCCAAAAAGTCGAGAACTTCCTCTAGCGTTGGGATTTTCTCGCCTTTCTCTGTTGAAAATGCTTTGATCTCCGTGAGTGTTAGCTCGCTTACCAAGCCTTTGCCGTCTGTTGTTCTTTTAACGTCTGCATCGTGGATGACGACAAGTTTGTTGTCTTTTGTTTTTCTTACGTCAAGCTCAACTGCGTCCACGCCGATTTCCAAGGCTTTCTTGAAGCTGCGGAGCGTGTTTTCAGGTTCGTAGGCTCTTGCGCCTCTGTGACCTATACGCAACATAAAGAATGTTGACTAATCAAAAACATATATACCTTTAGAAGGATATCGTGGAAAAGAGAAGTGATTGTGTTCTATCGTGCGATTTTTTTGTCTATACCCCCTCTATAAATAAATAAAACCTGTGCTTGGACTGTTGCCGCTAAAAAAAAAGACTAAGTTTTAATATTCATCTCCTATAGGGATAGCCATGAAGAATTCTGAATGCACGATTTACATCATGTTTAAAGATAAATGCATAAATAAGTTTAGAAAAGAAAAAGAAGGCTGGAAACTGACAACCTCAAACGGCAAGGTACGACCTTGCACGGCAGAGCAGATGGTTTCTCACCTTCTTCCAGCATTAGCAGGAATAAAAGGACCAAACGTTACCGTCAAGGTTGAGCCCGACAAAAACTGAAACGTAGTGCAGAATCCCAAAAAAGTGGGGGAAGATTGTTTAGTCTTTAGCTTTGCGCTTACCGTTTCCTTAGTATTAGAATAGCGAAGCCTACCATTATCACGACGATCATTGCGGTTCCGAAGCCGATAATGTACGTGTCAGTGTTGGATGGCGGCGGAGGAGTCGGTGTAGGCGTGGCTTGTGGTGCTTCTGCCACGTTTATGTAGGTGGTGTCGCTTGAGCCGCCGTAGGATGCAGAGCCTTTGAACGTAGCGAAAATCTGGTATGTGCCTGGAACGTCAGGTGTGAACAAAAAGCCGTAGTTGCCGTTTGAGTCGCTGGTTGTGTTACCTATTTCGTAGAAGTTGCCGTTAGGATCCAAAGTTTCTAGGATGACTTCCACGCCCTTCGCGTTTGGCTTTGCGATGTTTTTCATGATCATGTAGTCCATCCAGGGCCCTTGGTCTGCGTCAGAAATTGCCGGAGTTCCTTTTAGAACAGTGTTCGGTGACTGATCAGTTACTGATCCCTTGACAAGTACTTGGTCGCCAAATGTTATGATTGATGGTGATGTCGTAACTGCTGTAGCGCTTGGTCCTGGTCCTATGCAGTATACTTGCATGTCGTTAAAGTTGAGGTATACCAAATAGCCGTCTGCAACAGCGATTTCTTGCCAATTGCACATTCCGATGAGTTTCCATATTTCTTCGCCTGTAGTAGCGTTAATGCAGCGTGTTTCTGCGCCCTTGAATGGTGGCGCATTGAGAGAGTGCTCGCTTGAAATCAAATAGACCTTGCCATCGGCGACGGCACCTACCTGGTAAGGATAGTCCCCGTAAGCTGTTTCAGGAGTCTTTGTGCTGTTTGTGGGGTCGCTGGGGTCGTTGCCGTAAGTAAACAGTGTTTTGCCTGTTTTGAAGTCGTAACAGTAAACTACTCCAGAGTAGCCAGTTGAGTAAAGGTGACCATAACCAATTGCGTATGGCGCCGTGAGTCCTGTGGTACCCCCGTAGAAATTAAATGTGGCTTCAGGATCAGTTGGACCCCAAAGCTTATCGCCAGTTAACAAACTGTAACCGTTCCACTCCATGAGTTCCTTGTAGTACGTGGTGAAGACGTGAGTTTCTTGATCGCGCATCCCGATAAGTATGATCATCTGACCTGATCCCTTGTAGTCCTGGATCCACATCACTTTTCCTAGTGTGCCTCTTGTTTCGTTCAGGTTGACCGCCCATAACGTGTAGGGGTCGGGGGTTCCGAACGCTCCGCCAGTTGAGCCTGCGAACTGCAGTGCTGTGCTTCTGCCGAACACCATGTCTCCGGGCCATACTTGAATCATAGCAGATCCTGCTGGCAACGGTTCCGATAGCGTCACATTCCAATCATAAGATTTACTCATGTTCCAGTTGGTTGTTCCAGGTAACCATTGAGTTATGCCACCTGGGCGATCATTTCCTGGGAGTTTAGTGTTGTTCCATTGCCACATGTACGTGTAGGGATTGCTGGAGCTTCCGCCCCCGATGTTATAGATCAGCCATTCGCCATTTGGACCGTATGCCCTCGTACCAGAAGGAACATCTGTCTCATTGAAAAGCAAAGTGCCGGTCATGGGATCAATTGCTACCCATCCTGATGTGGAAACTTTAGCATTGGCGTCACTGACGGCGCTAATATAATTAGCGTTGGTAGTGGTTGCTGCCGGATTGGGGTTAGTGATTCCCGTGCCGATGACGGACATCATCGACCACAAGTAGCCGTTAGGGTTGACTCCGTGTTGATTGGGTGACTCAAAGTCATAGAATTGGCCGATTGATGGCGAGTTTGAAAGTTGGAATACCATAGGCCCAAACCTTAAAGTGGTAGTTCCGAAGTCTTTTTCCCAATATTCTTCTCCTGTGCGCAGATCAACGCAGGCGTATCCCCCACCAAGGGGGCTATTAGCCAATGGTTTATTGTAGTAGAGTCTTCCGTACATTAGTATTGGGTTGGGGAATTTCAGTTGATACGCGGTGCCTGAGTAGAAGGTGTTTTCAGGGTTGCTTCCAACGTTGGGTCCTCCAACGACTCCGCCGAACGAAAGCGGCAATGTCCACATAACGTGTGCAGAGCCAGGCGCTCTTCCGTTCATTTGGTATCTAAGGTAGTTTAAGCCAAACTCGCTTTGACCCATCCAGTTGGATCCTATGACGTACCAGTTGGTGTTCATTGAATCAATTGGGCGTGTCCAATAGCTAACTGGAAGTGGAGGTTCCGTCCAAGTTGGGATTTTTTCTTCCTGTACAGTAAAAGTTGCTTCTGCTGAGCTTGGCAAGAAGTAGTCGCCTACGTAGCCGCTGTTCTGTCCAGGCAGTCCTGTGTAGCCAGCCAGTTCCAATATCTGCCCCGGAAACGTGAAGTTTACTTTGTATTCGCCTACTTCCGTAGGCAGGTATGTAGTGTACGAAGAACCCACGGGGTCAGACACAAACGTGCCCAAGTCCTCAACAGTTCCACCAGGCGTCGTAACAACAACCTTGAAGTCCTGCCATCTGTCGCCCGTGATGCCTGCCGCGGTTGGTGGCGGCCAGTTGAGCCAGAACACAATCAAAACTTGTTGGTTGACTCCTACGGGGTTAGGCGTAGCAGTAACGTAAGCGTAGGTTGGGATCTGCGGGGGTGGCGTCTCTTGTGCAGTAGCAATTGACATAAACAACGAAGCAGCAAGGGTTAACATCAGAAACAAAGCAATCAACGTTGCATTTTTGTTTTTCAGAATCGACGTTTCTATTTATCTCCTAAAATTATATTTTGAAGCTAAGCTTCAATGAAGTAGCTTTCGGATTTTTTTAATAAAATCTTGTTGGCTCAGGTTGTAGCAACTTGCGAATTTTACGGACAAAACACCTTTCCTTTGATACGCTAACGCTTAGGTATATGTATCATCCCCCTCCCTTTGTCAACCTTCCCGCAACACCTAGTCTATCGAGGGCGATTAAATTTTAATGTTGACTGGTTGATTAAAACATAATCTCTCAACAAGTTTCGTGCGCTTCCTAACACGAGGAATTGCCAAAAGTTTTTATGGAATTGACCATTTTCATTGTGGAAGGGGAATGTAAGTGACAAAACAAGGGATACTTCTCACATATCTGCTTGTGGCATCATTAACCATTGCCACTCTGGTATTTGTCCTTCCCCCTGTCAAAGCAGACGCAACTACCCTGACCACAGCTGACGACAGCCCAATCGGTTACTCAACAATCCAAAACGCCGAAGACGACACACCAGTAACGTATGTTTTGACCATTTCGATAGATGGCCAAGGCAGCACCTCCCCATCTGCCGGTTCACACACTTACGAGAACGGAAGCGAAGTCACCATCAGCGCTACAGACACCTCTTCTCTTTATGGCTTTTTATTTGAATACTGGGTCCTCGATGGCTCAACCACGATAACGAAGAAAAATCATAACCCACTATACTTAACAATGGACCAGAACCATACCTTAACGGCTGTTTTTCTCCAAGCTCCGCCCCCTTATCCTCCACCCGAATCCACGGCTTCACCAACGCCCACTCCAGAACCGACAGCCACCCCTACACCAACCCCCACGTCTTCACCAGAAATCCCAGAATTTCCACCCTGGACCATTTTGCCCCCATTTATCATTGCAACGCTGCTGACCGCGGTTTTCGGCTTCAAGAAACGCAAACGCTAAACATATTGGTACGAAGCGTAAACAAGGTTCAGCGAATCATGTAGACGCGATTTGTGTCATGCTTAAATATGTGCTAAGGGTTCTTTATTTTGGGTTTTAACAAGGAGTCTTAAGAGATGCCTGCTATAGAAGTTGGTAGAGTATGCGTGAAAATGGCTGGCCGCGAATCTGGAAAAAAATGCGTAATAGTCGATGTCATGGACAAAAGCTTCGTTATGGTAACTGGACCTAAAAAAGTAACAGGCGTAAAACGCCGAAGAGTCAACATCAACCATGTTGCGCCCACAGACTATGCCTTGCAGATCAAAAGAGGCGCCTCCGACGAAGAGGTCACTCAGATGCTGGAGGCCGCCGGCAAACTGGAAGACATGACTGCAACCGCAGCGCCAATGTAAACTCTTAATACTTCAAACTTTCTTTTTCTAAACTTCAAGGAGAACTAGAACTTGCCTAGAACAGCCCCTCCATGGGAAACCAAACGTGAGCTACAAGTAAAAGCAGAGGCCGCAACCGACCCCGCGTACGGGCACGAACCCAGCGAAAGACCCGCCGCTGAATACATACGCTACGGCGTAATAAACCTGGACAAGCCCGCAGGTCCAACAAGCCACGAAGTCGCCGCGTGGACAAAGAAAATCATGCACCTGACGCGGATAGGTCACGGCGGGACGCTAGACCCAAAAGTCACAGGCGTACTCCCCGTCACTTTAGAGGACTCCACGAAAATCGTTCAGGCGCTTCTCCACAGCGGCAAAGAATACGTCTGCGTCATGAAGCTTCACGGAGACTCGGAAAAAGACCGCGTGAAAAACGTTCTAGCAGAGTTCCAAGACCAGATTTATCAGCGACCGCCACTGCGCGCCTCAGTCAAGCGGCAACTGCGAATCAGGCGCATCTACTACATAGACTTCTTGGAGATTGACGGGCGAAACGTTCTCTTCAAGGTAGGCTGCGAAGGCGGAACCTACATACGCAAGCTCTGCTATGACATCGGCGAAATCCTCGGCGTTGGCGCCCACATGCAAGAACTCCGTAGAACACGTGCAGGTCCATTCAACGAAAACAAAAACTGTGTGCGCTTACACGACGTGGCTTACTGGTTCTCAGACTGGCAGGAAAAGAAAGACCCGAAAATCCTGCGCAAATTCATCCAGCCCATGGAAACCGCGCTGGCGCTAGTCCCCAAAATCGTGGTCCGAGACTCAGCTGTGGACGCACTATGTCACGGCGCAAACCTCACCGCGCCCGGCATATTGGCGGCTGAAACATGCGTCACCAAAGACGCCATGGTTGCGGTTTTGACGCTGAAAGGCGAAGCCATCGCACTGGCGAAAGCGCTTCTCTCCACCGAGGAAATCCTGAACTTGAAGCATGACACCGTGGCTACACTCCAACGGGTTGTGATGCCCAGAGGCACCTATCCTAAATTTTGGAAAAGCGGTAACGCCAAATGAGCGAAAACCGAAACCACGGCGTAGAACACTATTTTGCTGCGGTTCCGAAATCCCAAGCCAAGCTCGGTCTAATCCGCACAACACTTAGGGGCAACTCCTTCGAGTTCCTAACTGCCTCGAGCGTTTTCTCCAAAAAACGCCTGGACTTAGGCACCAGGCTGCTCATTGAGACTATGGTTCTTCCCGAAACAGGAGCCGTTCTGGACGTGGGCTGCGGATACGGTGCCGTAGGCATAGTGGCTGCCGCGTCCAACCCGCGGCTAAAGGTGATTATGACAGATGTTAACGCCCGAGCTGTCCGACTTGCAAGACAAAACGCCCAAAAAAACAAGGTAACCAGCACTGAAGTCAGATGCGGCTACCTCTACGAGCCAATCAAGGAGTTAACGTTCAACTGCGTTCTCTCAAATCCGCCGGTAAGCGCGGGCATGGCAACCGTGAAAGCCCTAATCACCCAAGCACCAACGGTCATGGCTGAAAACGCCTCTTTCCAGATGGTTATCCGCTCCAAAATCGGAGCCAAAACATTGCCACTTCTTTTCAATGAGGCATTCGACAACTGCCAGATCCTAGCAAGGAAGAGCGGGTACCGCGTGCTCTTGGCCGAAAAACACTAATTCGCTAGTGACTCAGTCCGGCACGTCAATGCTTGACCGACTGTGCTCCAGCAGCCAAGCGAGCCACGCGGAAACAGCCAAAAACACGGCGGCGATTATGAAGGTGGTGGAGAACCCGAGGAAAAACGAAGTGAACCCTGAAACCAGCGAGCCCACCAGCGTGGCGACACCTACCAGAGCGCTGTAAACTCCGAGGAAGGCGCCCTGTCTTCCGCCGCGGAGCGTGTTGAAAACCATGGTGTTCGAAGCCGTGTAATACACTGAATAGGCGAATCCAGCTGCGAGCGGGTACAAAATCAAAACAGGCGCCAAGAACAGCACTCCTGAAATAAGGTACAGCGCTACGCCTATAAGCCCGTATCCTAACGACCTAAGCACCAGCCCGCCAACCGCAGCCTTCACCGGCGACTTCTTCTCCGTGTAAGGTCCAGCGTACCTGAACGAGATTATCTGCACGACCATCGCCACGGTCGTGACGAGGAAAATCAGGAAACTCGACACGTTGTTCGCCTGCATAGAAGGCACAAGTGACGTATTAAAAATCCCAGACGCAAGATAGAACATGAAAATCGATAAGTACAAGATGGGAACCTGCCGCGTCAACTCGTATCTCATGTCCCTGAAAACCCGTTTGAAATCATTCAAACGCGGAACCCTCAAGAAGAAAAGCGGAACGGCGAGAATTCTGTGGAAGAAGCTGGGCTTGTTCAGGGCTATCGTCTGCCGCTCAAACACCACTTTGGGCTCTTTAATCATCAGAACAGACAAAACTGCGGAAACAACGGATAAAAGAGCCAACGGAATCACGAGGTAAGTCAAAGAAAAGAAAAGCCCCCACCCCACACTGAGAATCAACCCAGCGGTCTGCCCGATGCTGGTGACCATGGAGAACCGGGCGAAGGCGGTTGCCCACTTCTGCTTCTGCTCCGTCTCCATAATCAACAAGTTCAGAGGCGTCGTCGAAGCAGCGGTGGCGAACGAAAACACCGCATACAACAACGAAACCAAGTATCCTGTGTTTACGAACAGAAACGAAACAAGAATCGCAGCCGTCGCCAAGTAGCTTCCCGCGATTATAAGCTTCCTCTTGTAGAACCGGTCGGTGACAAAACCCTAGACCAGCGCTGCGGGCACGCCAACCGCGTTGAACAACGTGATGGCTAACGCCACATCGATTACCGTGCCGTGAAGGTTAAGTATCAGCAGCTGGATTAACGTGCCTACAGGTCCGAAAGCGACGTAAAAAGGTAGAATGGCGTTTACCCAAACGGCAGACTTTCGAGTTTGAGCCGCATTCCTCCATTTTTCTCGGGCGCTTTTCGAATCCTTCAAAACGCGTTCTCCTCTCTTTTGACCCTGTTACCTAATATAATAAATTTTTCACCCTGCGCTTGCAGAAAACACAAATAGCTGAGACCTTACACTCTACTACAACCTCAAGCAGAAAACCTTTGCTGAGAAAGCGGGGTTATCTTGTGCCGGGGTCTCCTAGCCAGGTAGGGAGCAAGCCTGGAGATCCCTTTTGGGGACCAAGCAGCTTGTGGCCTCTTGGGGCCGCGGGGGTTCGAATCCCCCTCCCGGCGCTTTTTCTGCCTGTTTTTTGCTGGTTTTCTGCGTTTTTGGAGCAAATGTGCAAGTTAACTAAACACATCCAATTTTTCTTATGCCATGAAAGATATTCAACTTGAAGGGATAAAGACTAATATTCGCGTATGCCCATTATTTCGCATGACTTTGGAAACTCGGTTGATGAGAACATATGTATGAGTTTGATACAATTATTGTTGAGGATGAGACTGGCGGATACGTAGCTTTCGTGCCAGTTTTACCTGGCTGCCACACGCAGGGAGACTCGTTGCAGGAACTTATGGAGAATGTTAAGGAAGCCGTAGAGCTTTACTTGGAGACTCTGACTGAGAAGGAGAAGAAGGAACTTCATCGGCAGCGGGTTGTTGGAATACAAAAAGTGAAGGCGCTTGCCTAAAATCAAGCCTACTGCTCCTCATAAGATCATAAAGGCTCTTGAAAGAGCCGGCTTTAAAGTCGTTCGCAAAAAAGGCTCCCATGTAATTATGATTAATGACAAAGGAACTCGGATAGTAGTGCCTGTTCATCCACGGAAAGATGTAAAACCTGGACTGGTTAGGGCTATAATAAAGGAGACGGGTTTAAGTAGAGAAGATTTTCTCAAGCTTCTAAAAAAGGTCTAATCCTCCTACGCTATCATACACCTGTGAATTAAAGGTCTTAATTTTGTAGCAGCCGCTACACGGTGAATTTAAAAGTGGGTTTAGACCTAACTCCCGGCGCTTTTATTTGTATTCTGCTTTTGGCTGGTTTTGTTGAGCCGATTGATTCTTGAATCGTAATTCGCAATATTTAATTATTTGATGCCGCCATGCTTACACAGACACAAGTTGACAAAAAAACCCACGAAACATCTAACCAAAACCATAGCCCTACTCGTCATTCTTACCTTAACGATAAGCCTAACGGGCAGCGCACAAGCAACAACCGAAAGCCTCAACATACAAGCAAGCAAGGAATCCGTCCGAACCATAGACCTCGGAGCCGAAGACAAAATCCGAATAACCTTCACGCTTGTAAGCCACACTTCTGGAGATTTCCACTTCTGGATGATTTTCCCTAACTCAACAACAAGAGACTACGGAGAAACAACACAAGCCACAATCAGCTTCAACTCACAAGTTAAAGGCGTCTGCGAACTGCACTTTGACAACAGCAACTCATCCGACAATCAAGTTGTAACTTTAAACTATGAGGTAGAACACTTCATTTTTGGAATACCACAAATACCTTTCCTGTTAATAGTTGTCACGTTCTTTCTGCTTTGCATTATAGCCGGTTACATAGTAATGGGCAAATACTCCTAACTCGGCGCCCATGCTTCTCGAAAACCTCAACCATCAAATCAACGCGCAAGAGATGAAGCATTAAATAACTATGCGCTTAAGGTACTTCGCGTTTCTCACCCATTCCGCAATCATTTTAGAAGGAGGGGTCCGCCTGACCAAGTTCTTTCTTCTGTTTATCATCCTCAGCCTCTCGCAGAGACTCTCAGGGTCTCTTAATGCAAGGTCCGCCACCGTATTCACTCCAGCCGACTCCAAAAGACTGGAATACTGCTTTCCAATACCCTTTATGCGGAAGAAATCCGCCCGATACACCCACTTGAGCAACGTCGCCGGCGCCACATCAATCTTTGCGGCTAAATAGCGGCGGCCACTTCTTGAAGCTCCTGCCCTCAACAGGTCCTTCACGGTTTTTACGCCTACGTTCCTAAGCCTAGTCCCGTATGTATGTCCTATTCCCTCAATGGTCTCGATGTCCTGATCCAGAGGAACAAACGTTTTTCTTTCTCTAACCTTGGGGAGTTGTCTTCTCACAGACGCGGCTGATCCCCGCGGCACAGGTTCAGGTACAGGTGAAGGTATGTGAGGAGGAGCGGGCATTGGCGGAAGAGTTTCAGGTTCTGAAGCACGGCGAGTCAAAAAGTATATCCCTACGATTATGGCTCCCCAAAATAGCCCGTTTATTATCCCATTTATGATAGTGCTGCCAGATATTCCCCCGATAGCCATGGTTATTTCTGGCGCTCCCAAAAAATTGTAGAGTATTTCTCCTGGGGGAAAGGCGGGGAATCCTAAAGTAACACCTAAAGGGATCAGGAAAGCTATGGTGAAAACTACTGCTGCACCTGACATGCTTAAGGGATATGCGTATAAAACTTTTATTTTGTATGAAACGGGAATCTTTATCGGAAATCAGCAAGCAGTGGTTATAAACGTTTAATGTTCTACTTGTCGCTTGCACCTTCAACGTTTAACGTGGAAAAGGCTGAAAATTAAAGCTTTACGGAAAATAACAGCAGGTTACTCCAGCAGCACAAGCAACATCATAATTGCTACTCCGAGGAGGATGGATGTTACCTGCAACACCGCTTTTTTAGGGTCTGGTTCGTCCTTGCGAAGTTCAGGAATCAGGTCTGAACCTGCAATGTAAATGAAGTTGCCCGCTGCGAAAGGTATCAACAACGGAATGAAGCCGCCCAGAGTAGCGCCCACAAATAAGGCGATGACGGCACCGAGTATCGCTGTTAGCGCGGTGAGAAAATTAAACCACAGCGCTTTTCTCTTTTTGAAGCCGCCGTGAATTAGGACGCCGAAGTCTCCGAGTTCCTGTGGAATCTCGTGGAAGATGACCGCGAGCGTCGTGGATACGCCTATGGGAATGCTTGCCAGGTAGCTACCGCCAACTATTAGCCCATCTATAAGGTTGTGTACAGCGTCTCCGAAAAGGTTCATGTACGCGAAAGAGTGCGGGTGCTCGGTGGAGGTTGGTATGTGGCAGTGTCTCCACTGAAGGAGCTTCTCAACAACAAAAGAAGAGAGGATGCCGAAAAGGATGAGCAGTGACACGGAAATTCCGAAGCCGCTTTCCTCTACTGCTTCGGGGATAAGATGGATGAACGCGTCTCCGAACAGTCCGCCCACAGAGAAACTGACCAGATACAAGAGTATTTTTTTCAGCTGCTGATCTTTCAGCCACAAAACTAGAATGCCTGCTAGTGAGATTGCGCTGATGATTGCTACGCTTGTTAAGCTTAGTAGCCATGTGATCATGTGTTTTTTCCCGAGGCATTGTTGATTGAACATGTTTATTAAAATTTCCGTGTTTTTTAATAAAACTTTATATGTCCAAACGAACCTTTTTAATAATCATGAGTATCGTAAGTCTCTCCATTCCGAAAAGCCTACTAGAAAAAGTTGACCAGTACGTGAAAGAGCAGGGTTTTGCGAACCGATCCGAAATTATCAGGCAAGCCTTAAGGGCGTACATGTCCGAAGGCAGAAGCGTCAGCGAACTTCAAGGAAGAATAACCGCCATCATAACCATAGTTTACCAACGGGAAGCTAAGAGAAACCAGATAACAGATGTCCAACACAACTTTGGCCCTGTGGTCTTAACGTTCCTCCATACTCATATCCAAGAAGGCTACTGCGTCGAAATCATTGTGGCCCGTGGAGACGCCAAGGTGATAAACGCGTTGGTTCAAGCCTTGAAAGCCAACGAACAGATTTCTGAAGCCAAAGTCACCATACTATAAACGGGCTGCTATCGCTCACGCAAGACCTTAGGCACATAAGCGCATCTCGGGTCAGACCCGAAGACGTCACCCGTGTAGAACTCTGCCGCGGTACGGCATCCGCCGCATATTTCGCGGTACTCGCAGACTCCGCACTTGCCCTTAAGGTTGCTTTTATCCCTAACTTTCGAGAAAAACTCGGAACTTTGAAGCTCATCCCAAATCGCCTTAAGCGGTTTGTCTTTGACGTTCCCGAACCTGTACACGTCGTTGAAGCTGCAGGGGATGGCGTCTCCGTTTTCCGCGATGCTCATGAACTTGCCGAAAAAGCACCTGCCCAAAAAGAAGTGATTAAACCAGTTGTCAAAATCGGGCTGACCCCGCTGCTTAGCTATACGGGCGTAAAACGGGCAGTAAACGTTGATTTCAGGTTTCCCCTTGTACTTTGTCTGTAAATCGTAGAGCTTGTTGAAAGCCCATTCATACTGTTGCGGCGATGGTCCTGCTTTAAGGCTGTTTTGGTCTCGGCTGTAGGGAATGAACCCGTGGTAGATGACCCATCGCGCCTTGTATTCCTCCGCCAAATCAAGCACATGGGTAAAATCATCAGCGTTAACGTTTGTGCCTGCTTCGTTAACGTTGGCAAACGTGTAAACAAGACAGTTTAGCAGTCCTGCGGTTGATAGCCGTTCGATGGCGGAAACAGCTTTTTCATGCGCCCCTTTTCCCCGAATCAAATCGTTCATTGCTTCTGCGCCATCAATGCTTATCGACACTTTAACTTCGTTCTTAACGATGTTCTCAAAGGCTTTGTCGTCAAGGAGTCGCCCGTCGGTTATGATGCTGACGTTTAAGCCGATTTTTTTAGCGTACCGTATTATGTCAAATAGGTCTTTGCGTAGGAGGGGTTCTCCGCCGCTAATCCCGAAGAAGGTTGCTCCGAAATCATACACTTGGTCTACAATATGCATCGCGCCTGCAGTGTCCACTTCATCTGGAAAAGCCGGCTTACAAGCGGAAGCACAGTGCACACAGTCGCTGTTGCACGCGAAAGTGCATCGCCAAGGCAAAATGTACAGAGGTCCTTTACCCTTCATTAAATCAGCCCCAATAAACTTCTGCAGAAATGACTATTTAACCCTTCAGAAAAAAGCAAGAAAATTGCTTGAGCTAACGCAAGTGCTGACCTCTTGAGTTTAAGCATTAGCAACTCATTCGTCACGAAACCTGATGGCTCGTTGACAAGCAGACGTAGCATCCAGGCTCATCCGTAATGCGAATTCTGGTAAATCCTGCTCGGTTTAAAAGCCGCTTCATTTCTGTTCTGTCCGGAAGCGCATCATGGCAGACTACAGGTGCTTTGCGGTGATGAGCTTTAATTTCCGCGCTGCTTAGAGCATGAGCGATAATGAGTTTGCCGCCGGGCTTTAGCACTCGATTTAGTTGATTCAATGCTGCCTCTTTATTCTCTAGGTGAGGGAACAAGCCGAAGCAGGTGACAGCGTCAAAAGATTCGGAGGGGAAATCGAGGTTTTCAACTCTTTGAACGGCTAAGCGCACGTTTGGGACGCCTGCGTATTTTGCGTTGCATTTTTCAATCATTTTCTCGGCGTAATCGACCGCTGTTACGTGTCCGGTTGGGCCTACCGCTTTGAGCAGAAAGGGAATTAGGATTCCTGTGCCTGTACCTACATCCAAAACGCTTTGACCAAGCTGCAGGTTGAACGTGGGGACAAGCTGACTTAGAAAGGTTGTCAATTCTTTGTTTGCGAAGCGTTTGTCCCAGGTGACTGCTGCTTTGTTAAAGAATTCTTGGCGGCTCATCATTCAGAATCACGCATGAAGTTCGGTTGTGTTTCCTTGTATTCGCTTCTTTTGACTGTTACTTTGCGGGCGTCTAGGCCAGTCACCAAGGATGTTCCTATTGCGCCGCCTACGATTCCGCCTATGGCATGCAGTCCTGCCCAGCCTAGGACACCTCCCATTGAGGCTAACGCGGGTCCAGCCATGAAGAACGTGCCGATTATGTATCCTGCTAAAGCAGCTGAAACGATTGAAATCGGCATCACACTTGCGACCATGTAAGCTTTTTTGCTAAACGGTTTGTTAAACCCGACAAGCGAAATGGTTACATCGAAAAATATGCTTGCAACTGTGAATCCTAAGAAGTGAACAGCGCCGGGGACAAGTGCGAAGTTTATGACGGTGGCTAAAAGGCCGACTATGGTTATGGCTCCGAATTTTCGTATCCACCACGCAGCTAGGGTCAATACGGAGAAGCCGATGAGATCGCAGAAGAATGGGAGATGGGTCATGCTGAAGAAGAGTGGTGCGAAGATGGAGTTTAGTACGCCCCATAAGGCTGCGCAGATTGCTATTGCCGCCACGTTTCGGGTGTTGAAGTAGGTCATGTCATCACGTCAGTAACACTTTTTTAAATAAAAGTAACACTGCACACTATTTAACCTTTACGGCATCCAAAAACACACAGTCAACCTTCACACAATCTGCAACTGCTTCAACCAACGCATTACAGCCGATAAAGGTTTCCAACATTGTTCCACACGAAAGCCTCAGGAAACGTCTTAGCCATGGCACACATAGCCTTCCACCCCGTGCAATGCGAAGGCACAATCAAAGCGGGATTAATTCGCTGCAGTGCCTCAATGGTGGGCTGGATTCTGTTCTCGAAGATTTTTCCAGCAAGATGAAAACCGCCCAGTACTGCGTGAACTTTCTCTGTTCCAGTAATCTGCTGCGCGTAAGCTATCGTGTTTATTATGCCTGCATGGGCACAGCCCGACAGAACCACTAAGCCTTTTCCTTTGATGTTGACTGCGACTGCGCGTTCATCCATAATCCACGGGTCAGATTTCCACGAACCGCCGACGAAAGCTTTGTGCTGCGTGTAGCCTGTTTCAAAACTTGTTCTCCGAGGAATCTCACCTGTTACGCAAACCATGCCATCCGCTACCAGCGAAGGCTGCCTGGTGCTGACAAGCCGCGCTGGACTTAACTCTGCTTCCGCTGGGAAATCTGGGTACTGCCTGACGGCGCCCTTAGCGTTGGCTGACCCTCTGGTTTTAAACATGTTCTCGTGGGCGATTATGGGCAAATCAGCTTTGTTAACCGCTTTGACCGCGGATACGAGTCCGCCGAAATGGTCGTAGTGCCCATGAGATATGACAATGCTTTCTACTTCGTTCAGGTTTATGCCCATGCGCTCCGCGTTTTCCACAACACCTTCGGGACTTATGCCCGTGTCAAACAAGACGCTCCGTGCCCTTCCTTCGCGGAAAACTCGTACAAGCATTGAAAAACCGTGTTCGGCAAAGGGTAACAGGGTATGCGTTTTGCTCCATTCTTGACCGTGGCGTTCTCTTGTCCATTGCCTGAAGGACTGGACATACCGCTTGTTAAGGGCGGAGAGAAAATCCACAGAGTTGTCTACAAGGCTTATTACTTCTGCGGCATCGGCTTCCTTAAGCTTAATCGGCTTCTTGCCTGCTGCATCCATGCTGATGCCCTCTAGAGCGTGCCTTTGTAGTGGCTCGTTGTTGGACAACCGACACATTTTTGGTTTTCGTATCGATTACATGGAACGCAGTCTACGCTGCATGGCGTGACGGTTTTTTCTTTATGCGCGAGGTTTTCTCGTATTTGCAGAAATGAGGAAAAGTACGTGTCGCTTATGGGGTAAAATTCGGACCTGCGTATTCCCTTGCTGCATCTTAGCGAGCATTTCTCGGTTGATATGCTCTCAAGGGTTTCCTGATTTTCTGCCACCACAAGCGCGATTAGGTTGTAGCCGCCTATCGTCTTGAAGATATGCACAACGCGTGGGCAATCCTTGAACCGTTCAATCAGGTCTTGCATTGCTTCCGCGCTTTCCATTTCCAGCATCACGATGGCTGGATGAAGTTTAAGCGCGCTTGGATTAAGCAAGGCGGAGATCTTGATTGTTTCGTTTTGCAAGAGTTTTTCCAGCCTTTTTTTGGTTCCCATGCTTGTGTAGCCGATTGTCTTAGCTAAGTCTTGTAATGTTGTTCTTCCGTCCCGTTGAAGCTGGGAGATTATTTTTCTGTCAATATCATCCAAACAGCTACGCCTCAGTTTAGTTTATAAACGGAAAGTATTAATAAGGTTTATGTATTAAACTACTATTGCGCGTTACGCATTCGAGGGGCAGGAGAGGCGTTATGAAAAAATGAAGGGTTCACAGGGTTGACTCTCCCAATGGCGAAATACATCTCGTTCTAGAAGAAACCGAAGTTTCTGAAAATTGTGATTGCTTCACTGACATGGCTGAAATCAAGAAAATTTCGAAAAAAGAAGCAGCAAAACCACTTGATCTATTTCGTGAAGAGTGAACTCCAAGTAGATTTGGAGGACATGCGTTGACAGTTGTCCTGTTATGGTATTTGAGCTTCAAGACCTTCCAGATTATCCAGACTCAGAGAAATCCGTACCCGTCAGAGCCGAAGACTGCATCCTCTGCTTGACCTGTGTGGCTTCGTGTCCTACTGGTGCTATAACAGTGAAAGAGTAACAACCGCCTTTCCACTGCCAGAATTTCAAATTACCCGCGCTAAACTAGTCGAGGGAAAATACATGGTTAAGAGCAACAATGAGAACATAGATCCGTTGCGTGTTGTACCGCGTGCTCAGGGTTTTCATTTCTACACAGCCATTGGAGATTATTGCGGAGTAAGCGCGCATAGCCTGGAGGAGTTTGCTGATGTCCTTCAATATGTTTGTTCCGACGCAATAGTTTTCCATTTTGAGCGAGGAGACTTTCAAAATTGGATAAGAGATGTAATGGGCGACGCCGAACTAGCTCAAAACATAGATGACATAGAAAAGTGTGAACGGCATTTGGCGGCAGATTCTTGCAGAAAAGAACTTGTGGCCGCGGTCAGCGTTCGCATTCTCCAGTTGGAAACAAATGGGGGTCCTCCTGTCTTTGGTGAGTAGAAAAACAAATAGCATTCAGCGTGTGTAAAAAATACAGGGGTAGGCAAGATCGGGATTGAGAATTGGTAACCAAAACTTGGAACTAGAAAGCGGAAACCCAAAGTCTAAATCCAATGATTATAATGTGTGTCTATCTGGCTTTTAGTTTATTTTCTAAACATAAGGTATTAATATGGTTTATGTATTAAACTATTTCTTCATCAAACGGTGAAGCCAATGATGGACACTGAAAAACAAGTAGAAAAAACTGAAGTGCAAGCAGCCTCGAAGCCATATGAGCAAAAAGAACAGAAAAAAGCAGCAACTGAACAGGAACAAAGGCTCAAAACGAAAATGAGTAAAATCAAGCATAAAATAGCGGTTATAAGCGGCAAAGGAGGAGTCGGCAAAAGCACGGTCACCGTAAATCTCGCCGCAGCTTTCGCTGTGCAAGGACACAGGGGCAAAGTCGGAGTTCTCGACGCAGACATTCACGGACCTTGCGTGCCGAAAATGCTGGGCTTAAAAGGACAGAAGCTCATCGGCGGACCCGCAGGAACCATTTCCCCTGTTACAGGTCAATATGGACTGAAGGTTGTTTCCATGGACTTCTTGCTTCCAAACGACGAGGCACCGGTAATCTGGCGTGGACCACTGAAAATGAGGGTGATCCAGCAGTTCTTATCTGACATCATGTGGGGCGAACTAGACTTCCTGTTCATAGACCTGCCACCCGGCACTGGAGACGAACCATTAAGTATTATGCAGTTGATTCCAGACATCGACGGCGTCATAATAGTGACTATGCCTTCGGAAGTCTCGCAAGCTGTTGTCAAGAAAGCCGTAACATTCGCCAAGCAAATAGGCGTACCTGTAATAGGCATAATCGAGAACATGAGCGGGTTCGTCTGCCCTGAATGCGGCGCCCAGCTTGACATTTTCAAAACTGGAGGAGGAAAAATAATAGCCGACGATTTGTCAGTTCCATATCTGGGAAAAATTCCAATAGACCCTGCAATCTGCAACGCTTCTGACAAGGGAACGCCTTTTATCACTGAAAAAAACAGTTCTCCAACCATCAAGGCTTTCGCCGAAATCATCACGAAAATTAAACAATTCTTGAAAGTTACATAGTGAGGTGGAAAATAGATGAAAATATGTGTAACCGCGACTGCGGCGAGTTTAGACGCGCAGATAGACCCCCGATTCGGCAGATGCGCCTACTTCGTAATCGTAGAATCTGAAACCATGCAGTTCGAAGCTATCCCGAACACCGCTGCTGGCGCAACAGGAGGCGCAGGAATCCAAGCAGCACAAATAATCGCAAACAAAGGCGTGAAACTACTCATAACTGGAAACGTAGGACCTAACGCCTTCGGAGCATTGTCGGCTGCTGGCATCGAAGCTGTAACAGGCGCATCCGGAGCTGTCAGAGAGGCTATTGAGAAATACAAGCGAGGAGAATTAAGCAAAACTGGCGCACCTACTGTCGGAGGCCATTTTGGCATGGGGGGTAGAGGAGGCGGTCGAGGCGTATGGAGACCTTAGACAATTTTAACCTTAGAGAGACAAATAAGCCAGAGAATTGGAGGTGAGTGATTGCCAAACAGAATAATAGTACCAGCAGCAAGTCAAGAAGGTTTGAACGCTAATTTAGCAGAGCATTTCGGAAGAGCACCCTACTTCGCTATTGTTGACTTAAACGACAACGGAGAAGTTACAAACGTTAAGACCGTTCCAAACGTGGGCGAACATACTGGAAGAACCGGTCAACCTCACGACGTCGTTTTGGGTTTAAAACCGACCGCCATCATAGTCTATGGTATGGGTCAGAGGGGCATAATCAGTTTCCAAAACGCTGGAGTTGCCGTGTTGAGAGCAAACGCAAACACCATCAGTGAAGTAATTGAAGCATATAAGGAAAATAAGCTCCAAGAACTCACAGAAGGTTGCCACGACGCGCGACACCATTAGCGTGGAAGCTGAAAGCCATGACCTGCGGCTCTGGAGGTGAAAGGACGTCAAGGAAACTTTCGGAAGAGGAACTGAAATTGATGGTGGAGTCAGGCTACTCCAACAAAGCCATCGAACTTTACGTGAACAACGTTAACGTAGGAAAACTCAGCAACCCAACCGTGACCACCACCTTTCTCGGATCATGCGGCGACCTCATAAAACTGTACTTGAAAATCAACGAAAAAAACATTATAGAAGACGCCAAATTCTACTATTTGGGCTGCCCAGGCTCCGCATCATCAGCATCCGCGATGACCACGCTCCTGAAAGGCAAAACAGTTGATCAGGCAAAAAAGATAACAGGGAACGACATACTAGCGGAGCTTGGGGGCTTGCCAAAGTCAAAGCTTGACTGCACCGCACTGTCGATAAAGACGCTGCGCAAGGCCATCGCCGAATACGAGAAACGGCAGGGTCGCTTGGAGATATAGCCGAGGTTTCCAACGTTTTTCACGAATCTTTGAGGTATGCAGATGATTGTGTCGGTTGCCAGCGGAAAGGGCGGAACTGGAAAAACATCCGTAGCCGTAAACATGGCGCTTTCAGTAGGCAATGTTCAACTTCTTGACTGCGATGTAGAGGAGCCGAATGCACATTTACTGTTGCATCCTAATCTGCAGAGGACAGAACCAGTTTACATTTTGGTTCCTCATATAAACGAAGAGTTATGTTTGCATTGCGGAGAATGTGCCAAGTTCTGCCAATACAACGCCTTATTCGCCAGCCCAGAAAAAATCCTGTTTTTTCCAGAACTTTGCCACAGCTGCGGCGGATGCACCCTAGCTTGCCCCAGACAAGCGATTACCGAAAAAAAACGTAGAATCGGAGCATTGAAGTTTGGCTCGGCAGGAGATGTGGACCTTGTTTATGGAGAACTTGACGTTGGAGAACCGATGGCTGTTCCACTTATAAAAGCAGTTAAGAAGCAAATTGAAGACAAAAAAAACGTGATTATTGATGCTCCCGTCGGAACTTCCTGTCCCGTTATAGAAACGGTTAGGGAAAGCGATTTCTGCCTTCTGATAACCGAACCCACACCGTTTGGTTTGCACGATTTGAAAATAACCGTGCAAGTTTTGAGAAAAATGAGCGTTCCTTTTGGGGTCGTCGTTAACCGTGCAGGTATAGGCGACAAAAAAGTTTACACGTATTGCAAAAAAGAGCACATTCCTCTACTTCTCGAAATTCCCTATCAAAGAAGAATAGCAGAACTTTATTCAAAAGGGGTCTCTTTTAGCCTAGAAATGCCCGAATGGAAAGAAAAATTTCAGACCCTTTTCAGCGAAATAAGGAGGCTGGTTGAAGAATGAAACAGCTAACGGTTTTAAGCGGAAAGGGCGGCACCGGCAAAACAACAATAACTGCTTCCTTAGCTGTTTTAGCAAGAAACGCTGTTCTGGCAGACTGCGATGTTGATGCTCCAGACCTTCACATGCTGCTGCATCCTGAAGTGATTAAAACGCAGGAGTTTAAAGGCTCAAAACTCGCTGTTATCGACAAAACAAAGTGTGACAACTGCGGTTTCTGCAGAGAGAAATGCAGGTTTGATGCCATAACCGAAGCCATCGAAGTTGACCCTGTTGCTTGCGAAGGATGTGGTGTCTGCGCCGCCATTTGTCCAGCGGATGCAATAACTATGACTGAACGCGTTTCTGGGTATGCTTACATTTCAAAGACGAGATATGGTTTTATGGCGCATGCTTTGCTTAGTCCAGGTGAATCAAATTCAGGAAAACTAGTCAGTTTGGTCAGACAGAATGCTAGGATACTGTCAGAAAAAGAGAAAAGCGACTTAATCATAATAGATGGTCCACCTGGAATTGGTTGTCCTGTCATAGCTTCAGTCACGGGTGTGGACGTTGGTTTGGTAGTTACTGAACCAACGATGTCTGGAATCCATGACCTTCAAAGGGCACTGCAACTGCTAGCGCATTTCAGCGTTACGCCCCTTGTCTGCGTGAACATGTACGACATAAACAAAGATAACACTGACAAAATCTTGAGGTTTTGTAAAGACAACAGCATAAAAGTTGTTGGCAGAATTCCCTTTAACCCAAAAGTTACCGAAGCCATGGTCAACGGGAAAA
>CAZPND010000004.1:0-37645 GCA_964587975.1 uncultured Candidatus Bathyarchaeia archaeon | reverse complement strand
ATTTTTTCTTCTTTTATTGGAACGAGAAGCTTAATTTTCAAAGCATGCTCAAGCTTGGTGACGAGAATGTTATTAGGCGACATTTTTCCAGTTTCAAGTTTGCTTAAAACGGATGCTTTTTCATTTATTTTTTTGCCGAGTTCCTCATGGGAAAGACCCATTCCGTCTCGTGCCTGCCGGATTTTCGAGTCGTAGCCTTCAACTATTTCTTGAGTGATGTCGACTCTGGCTTGCGCCGGTTTCTTTTTCTGAATAAACGGCGTTGACGGCAACGGCTTTTTCAGCGTTCTTGGTTCACGTTCGAACTCTTCATCTCTGATTATTTTTCCATGTTTTGAACATTCAATGCATACTGTCAGCTTGGCGCCTTCAATTAAGGCTCTGGTTGGAGCACCGTGGATTTTGCGTCCGCAAACTTCGCATCGCAACGATTTTTCACCTACGTTGTCTTTATTATAAGGTAGTGTTTATAGTTGTCGAATCAAAAATGCAGAGCACTGGTGAAAACACGTGAAGACCGCGTTAACCCGCATCAGAAGCACAGCTGACTACCAATTCGGCAAAGGCGTAGGCGTTAAGCTGTTTCCAGAAAACGTGGACATCGAGTACTCGAAAGCCACGGGCAGAATACGCTACGTCCATTTAAATGGTGAAAGACTTGTAACACTTCGACCTACCGACGGCTTGTTTTCCTTAAACATCACCGCCGCTCGGATCTTAGCTGAAAACCGTGGTTTAGCCACCTGCTTCGTCACTGTTCAACAAGACGTTTCAACCGTTATCGCTGAAGGCCACGATGTGTTTGCGGCGCACGTTGTCAAGGCTGACAGGGCAATCCACGCCAAAGATGAAGTTGTGGTTGTCGATGAGGAAAGTAATGTTTTGGCTGTTGGGCGTGCTTTGCTGTCCAGCGCGGAGATGCAGGCGTTCAAGACTGGCGTAGCTGTTAAAGTCAGGCGAGGATGCGCGAAGGAAAGTTAAGTATATGAGGGTCTACTGTAGAATAACTGGTGGAAGTGAACCTTTATGCATAGACGCGTGAATCCCCGAGAACAAAGGCGCATGATGCAGCGCATGGGCATGAACATGGACTCCATGCCAGATGTTGAACAAGTCATCATAAAAACCAACAGCAAGGAAATTGTTGTGGAACAGCCTGAAGTGGCGATTCTGGAGATGCAGGGACAAAAAATCTTCCAAGTCATCGGCGGAAAAGTCACCGAAAGAGCGCCTCAAAGCGCCACGGCTAGCGCACCAAAAGTTACGGTGTCAGAGGAAGACGTGAAACTTGTGGCAGACCAAACGGGCAAAAGCGTAGAGGAAGCCAGAAACGCGTTGGAAGAATGCGAGGGCGACCTAGCGAAGGCAATACTGCTGCTTCAGTCATAACCCGCGCTGTGGATCCGTTTATGCTCAGAAAAGACTCCCCCTCCCTATTATAAAGGCGGAACTTCTTAGTGGAAGTTTTGTCTAAAATGCAGGTTCCTTAAAGTTTTAGAACCACTCGGGCTTCTCCCTTTTTGCCGCTGAGAAGAAGAGTTACCTTTCCTTCTTAAGAAATAAAGAACGTTCTATCCTATGTGGATAACCGGTTAAAGCGGTTATACATTAGGAAACTAAGAGATGGGAATTGGTTTTTTGGAATCATTCATCGACAGGAGCTGCTTGAGGTCTTTTTTCATCATGTTGATCCAGCCCTGTTCAAAATGGAACGAAGCGTTGTCGCTGATCACTCTGACCCTGCATTCGCCTTTGCAATCAGACTCTTTTTTGGGGATTTTCCCGCATCTCGCTTTGCAAAGCTCGTTAACATAATTGTTAATCCGCAGGTACAGTCTTTCAGGTTTGAACGATGGCATATACTGCTCCGAGATTCTCTGAATGTCATTCTGCATCAACTCTTGTTTTGCAGCGGCCGTGAACCTTTTGCCGAAAAGAAAACCTTTATCGTATTCTTCACGTTCCATGTCTTCCAACATCTTTCGGACAGCGTTTATTCCAACAAATCCAGATTTCGTCTTCGACTCCACTATGCGTAACAGAATTTTTTCGTTTGATTCCGTGTCTAAAGCGGTTATGTCTACGCCTTCATCCCACTTTGCCTTATCCTCACAGCTGTAGTTCCGCATAGCCATGAATAATTCGGCTTCATCTTGAATGCTTACTTTAACTCCTCCTTTTTTAACATAATTTTAAACGGATCGCAAATCTTTAAAAAATCATTGCCGCAATAATCTAAAAACTTGTGTCCATTATCTCTATATATATTCTCATAACAGTTAATATACCCTTCCCATAAATATGGCTGTTTTAATGAAAAAACATTCAAAATACACAAACGGAAAGTGCAGACTTCACATATCAGCCTTTTGTTAACACGCTTCAAGAGTTTTCGCAATTTTGCGTGCAAACCTTTAAATCAAATGGTCAGCTACACCAACAAATAATTGAAAATTGCTATTTTCAATTTCATTCACAAGCTAATAGAGGTGATTTTACACGTCCCAGAAAAGAATGTTTGAGATTAAATGCGACGAGTGCGGCAAAAACGCCACGGTGCCGTTCAAGCCTAAAGAAGGCAAGCCCGTTTACTGTAGCACATGCTTCTCGAAACGCGTTAATAATAGACGCGAAAGTTCCAATTTGAACTTCAGTTTTAACGCGAAAAACGCGTGGGCAAGACGCGGCGGCGATTTCAAAGGAAAGAAAGAGGAAGAGCCGTTCAGCGTTTTCCAAAAATACTAGTGCGCAACGCACGCGTAAAACAAGTGTTTTGCCGGTTCAGTTATTTCTATATAGTAGGTTAGCCATTACTTTTCCGAGAGGGATTGGATGGCGACTCAAATTTCTGACGTTGCAGTAGTGGGTCATTTCGCTATAGACACCATTTGCCTACCGAGCCGTTCCAGCCCTTTCGTCGTTTTAGGCGGGTCCGTAACGTATGTTTCCTTCGTGGCAAAACGTTTGGACGCCGTGGTTTCAATAATTTCGAAGGTCGGCGGGGATTTTCCTGAGGCTTACATGTGGTGGCTTCGGGAAGAAGGCATAGACCTGTCCAGCGTCACTAGGTTTGCGAACGAGCAGACCACGCATTTTGAACTCGGATACAGCAAAGACCTGTCAAACAGGACCTTAAAACTGAAAAGCAAGGGGTCCACGATCAACCCGAGTGATTTGCCTTGTTCTCTGCAAGCTAAGGCTATTCACATCGCGCCTATTGCCGGCGAAATTTCTTATGAGGTGGTTGAAAAACTGAAGGGGTGCGCCGAGGTTCTATCCCTTGACCCTCAAGGTTTGCTGCGGCGTTTTGATAAAAAAGGAAAGGTAACGTCACGCGCTCCAGTTGACAAGCGCCTTTTCAGCCTCATCAACATCTACAAATCCTCGCTGGACGAAATTACCGCTCTTACCGGCCATTCGGACCTTAATTCAGCTATAGACGCGGTTCACGACTTCGGAGTTAAAACAATCATCGTCACCTTAGGCGCCGAAGGCTCGGTGCTTTCTGTAGAAAGAACGCTTTACAAGGTTCCCGCGTGCAACTCCAGAGTGTTCGTTGACCCTACGGGAGCGGGGGACGCTTTCATAGGCGGCTTTTTAACCGAGTACATCCGGCAAAAGGATGCTTTTTGGTGTGCCTGCGTGGGTTCCGCTGCGGCGTCGCTGGTTGTCGAAGGCATTGGACCGACATTTTTCGGAGAAAAGGAAGAGATTTATCAGAGAGCCCGCTCTGTCTATGAAAAAGAAATTAAGCCGTAACGCGTATTGTACTGCATAAAATTGTGTGAGGCGAGAATTGTTGGGACGCATAGGCAAGGGAGTTAAATGCAGCGTGTCAGGTTGTGGCCGAGAAGCTGTTCGTTCAGTGGCGACTGGAAAAGCCAAGTCTGCAGGGTTAAACGTTAGCAGTAACGAAAAACGTGTTTACCTTTGCAGGGAGCATTACAAGGAGTTCAAGAAGAAGACTAAAAAGGACAAAACCGTTGATAAGTGGCGTTACGGCGCCTAGCAAGAGTGAGCACAATGCGAATACTGCAACTGCACTCTAACTTCATCGTTTTCAAGCCTGTTAAGAAAGAGATAGCCCTGGCTGAAGAGGCAAAGAAAGAAGAAAATCGCGTTGAAGAAGTTGTGGTTCTCTTCACCGCCATCGAGAAAGGCGACAAGGAGGCCACGGCGAAGAAAGCTATAGATGACGTGCAAGCGTTCCTTCAAAACCTCAAAGTTAACCGCATTTTGATTTATCCCTTCGCTCACTTAAGCGGCAACCTGTCCAAGCCCTCCGAAGCGCTGAAAATCGTGAAAGCGATGGAAGCCTACGCGAAACAAAAGGGCATTGAGACGTATCGTGCTCCTTTCGGCTGGACCAAACAGTTCACAATTTCCATCAAAGGGCACCCCTTGGCTGAGCAGGCACGCTCCTACCTAGCCGAAACTGTAAAAGCGGAAGTGCCGCAAGAAGTTAAGGAAGAGGAACCCGTTTCTGCAGCGTTGAAAGCTGAAGATACACTCAGGTCTTTCTGGCATATCCTTCAACCTGACGGCTCTTTGGTGCCGATTGAAAAATTCGATTTCAAAGGGCATGCAAACCTGAAAAAGTTCTCTCAGTATGAGATTAAGAAGACCCGTGCAGTCACGCAGATGCCGCCTCATGTGCCTTTGATGAAGCGGCTGGAGATATCTGATTATGAGCAGGGAAGCGACCCCGGCAACCTTCGCTGGTACCCGAAAGGCAGGTTAATCAAGTCGCTGCTGGAGCAGTTCGTGACTTCTGAGATGATAGCGTACGGCGCCATGGAAGTTGAAACTCCAGTTATGTACGATTATAATCATCCAAGCTTATCGGACTATCTGAACCGTTTTCCTGCACGACAGTACCTGTTACAAAGTGAGGACAAAAAACTTTTCCTCAGGTTTGCTGCGTGCTTCGGGCAGTTCCTGATGGTGCATGACGCCCAGTTCTCTTATCGACAGATGCCTCTGAAACTCTACGAGCTAACACGTTACAGTTTCAGGCGCGAAAAAAGCGGCGAAGTCTGCGGTTTAAGGCGGCTACGCGCGTTTACCATGCCTGACTGCCATGCGTTCTGCACCGATTTGGAGCAGGCGAAAGAAGAATTTAAAACAAGATTTAACCTGTGCATCAGCGTCTTAAGCAGCATCGGCTTGCAAAAAGATGATTACGAAATCGCAATACGATTTACAAAGGACTTTTACGAAGAAAACAAAGCGTTCATCACCGATTTAGCTGGAATCGTAGGTAAGCCTCTTTTAGCGGAAGTGTGGAAAGAGCGGATTTTCTATTTCAGACTGAAATGGGACGCCAACTTCATAGACAACCAGAATAAAGCCGCAGCGCTTTCCACGGACCAGATAGATGTTGAAAACGCAAAAAGATACGAAATAACCTACGTTGACGAGAAAGGCGAAAAACAGAACCCGTTGATTCTGCACTGCTCGCCAAGCGGCGCCATCGAAAGATGCGTCTACGCCTTGCTGGAGAAAGCTTACAAAGAGCAACAGACAGGCAAGTTGCCGATGCTTCCCCTGTGGCTGTCGCCAACGCAAGTGCGGTTAATCCCAATATCTGATAGCTTTAACGAGAAAGTGGCGGAAATCGCCAATAAAGTCGCTGCGCACTGCATACGCGTTGACATCGATGACCGCACGTCCACGTTGCAGAAGAAAATTAGAGACGCCGAGATGGAGTGGGTGCCCTACATAATCGTGGTGGGGCAGCGTGAACTCGAATCAGGGGTTCTGGCAGTCAGAGACCGCGAGGCCCACGGCAAGGTGCAAAAGATGAAGCTGGATGAGTTGATAACTAAAATCTCAGGTAAAGTTGAAGGCAAGCCTTTCAAGCCTCTTCCTTTGCCTCTGAACCTTTCGAAAAGGCCCCAATTCTACGGCTGATATACGAAGCATATAGTTCACTGCCAAAAAATATATCAAATCATAACTTGATAAGAAAGCCAGCATTAGGTGAAACGCCGATGATGAAAGAACTGCAGGTTTACATTGACGGAGTTTACTATCCGAAATCAAAGGCTAAAGTCTCAGTTTTCGATCACGGTCTCCTGTACGGAGACGGGGTTTTCGAAGGCATCCGAGCCTACAACGGCATTGTCTTCAAACTCAACGAACACATCAGCAGGCTCTATCGTTCTGCCCATGCTTTGAGGCTGGCAATACCGCTGACAAAAGAAGAGATGACTCAGGCGGTGCTGGAAACGCTGCGGAAAAATAGCTTGCGGGACGCGTATATTCGTTTGGTCGTGACAAGAGGAATAGGTGATCTGGGACTGGACCCGCGGAAATGCCCCAAGCCCTCCGTGATTATCATAACGGACACTATTTCCATAATGTCAAGCGAAGCTAAAGAAAAAGGCATAACCACCATGATTCCTTGGGTGAGGAGAAACTCCGTGGACTCCACCACACATGAGATAAAGTCTCTGAACTACCTTAACAGCGTGTTAGCTAAGATGGAAGCCACCGCGAACGGCGTTGACGAGGCGATTTGCTTGGACAAAAACGGCGTGGTAGCCGAAGGCGTGGGCGAGAACCTGTTCACAGTGAAGGACGGGAAACTGTTTACTCCGCCAAGCAGCGCCGGCGCGTTAGCTGGCATCACCGCAAAGTTTACGGTCAAGCTTGCCAAAAACTTGGGTTACGAGGTCGCTGAGACTGACTTAACGCCGTTCCAGCTGTTTACAGCCGACGAAACGTTCTTTACCGGAACAGCCGCGGAAGTCGTGCCCATCCGCGAAGTGAACAAGCGGCAAATAGGCAACGGAAGACCAGGTCCCGTCACAAAGAAGCTAATGGCAGCGTTCCAGAAAGCAATCGCTGACCCAGCCGAAGGCGTGCCGATCTAAGCGGGCAACTACTTCTTTTTCATGAACCGTTCTACTTCGTTGAACGCCTCTTCCAACGTTTCGATCGGTGGTAGGAATACGCCTCTGACGTGCCCTGCGCCGTAAGCAGGGTCAAAACCTGAACCATGCACCAGAAGCACGCCGGTCTCTTTGAGGAGGTCAACGGCGAACTCCATGTCCGTCTTCCACCTTGACCCTACACCATGGATTTTGGGGAAAAAATAGAAGGCGCCTTCCGGTTTCGCGCAGCTTACCCCTTCAATTTCGTTGAGCCGTTTCCAAGCGTAGTCTCGTCTAAGCCTGAGTTTTTCCACCATTTTTTTCACGTGGTCCTGCGGACCTCTTAAAGCGGCTACGCCCGCCACTTGAGCCGGCGTGTTGGCGCAGATTCTTATGCGCTCCTCTTTTTCGATGGTTTCCTTCAACTCTTTTAATTCGCCGTTTGGCTGGTGGAAGTAAACGTAGCCGAGCCGCCACCCAGTCATGAGGTACACTTTTGAGAACCCGTTCAATCCTACGACAGGCAGGTCTTTGGCTATGCTGGAGGTGCTGACGTAGTCTTCAACGTATCTTATTTGGTCGTAAATCTCATCCGATAAAACAAGCAGGTCATGTTCTCCGGCTATATCCAGCATTTGCTTGACAACTTTCTTTTTGTAAAGGGCACCCGACGGATTGTTAGGGTTGATTATCACTAACGCGCGTGTTTTTTCTGAGATTTTGCTTCGCAAATCGTCAAGGTCTGGCTGCCAGTTTTCTTCTTCAACCGTTTCGTACGTGATTGGGGTTCCATCGTAAGACTTCGAGTAAGAGAGGTACGGTGGATAGGCAGGTCCTGGAACGAGGATTTCGTCGCCCTTTTCTATGAGGGCGGCTATGACCATTCTGATTCCTTCGGAGACGCCAGAGGTGATTAAAACGTTTTCTGCTGGTATGTTTACGCCGTTGACTCGTTTTTCTTTTTCGGCGATTGCCTGTCTTAGTTCGGGTACTCCTTCTGAATCGGAGTAGCAGTTTTCTCCTGATTGCACCGCCTCAACCATTGCCTGCCGGATGTGAGGAGGCGTGGGAAAATCGAAGGCTACAGGATCTCCGATGTTCAGATAGAAAATTTTCTTTCCTGATTTTGTTATGGGTCCTGCGTTGACTATTACGTCGCGTATGGCGTATTCAATAGCCTTTGCGCGCGCAGCGACTTTAACGTTCACTGTGTTAAGCTCCTGTTTTACTGCAACAGTTGCACAGTTCAAAAACATAAAGCTTCCGAAATAATTCATTTTTTGAATGGAAATGGCGTGTTTCATGTTGATTGGTGAATAGTAAGTCTTAATTGTTCAGTAAACTTTAACTTTCATGTTGCCATAATAATACGTGCTTAGGTTTGGGTGAATGTGAGTGTTTGGTTGGACTGGCGTATTTCTTAACGTTGACTTAACCAGAAATAAGGTGGTTGCCGAATCATATGACACTACCTTGGCTTTGAATTTTATGGGAGGAAGAGGCTTTGCAGCCAAGATTCTTTGGGACAGGCAAACACCCGGAATCGACCCGTTATCAATTGAAAACAACCTCATTTTTGCTGCGGGTCCCTTAACTGGTTTCGGCTTGCCGAACAGCGGCAAATTAGTCGTTGCCGCCAAGAGCCCTTTGACGGGTGGCTACGGCGACGGAAACATGGGAACCCAGGCGGCTATCCAAATGCGCAAGGCTGGCTACGACGCAGTTATCATCGAAGGCAAATCCGAGACGCCAGTGGTTCTTCATATTAGAGACACGGTCGCCGAGTTTATAGATGCCAAAGATTTATGGGGTTTAAACTCGTTCGAGACCGAGGCTCAGCTGAAATCCCTTTACGAGCGCACCGCCGGCATCGTTTCGATTGGTCCCGCGGGAGAGAACCTCGTAAAGTTTGCCACTGTTGTTTCTCA
The DNA here is from genome assembly GCA_964587975.1 of uncultured Candidatus Bathyarchaeia archaeon. Taxonomy (GTDB): domain Archaea; phylum Thermoproteota; class Bathyarchaeia; order Bathyarchaeales; family Bathycorpusculaceae; genus SG8-32-3. The sequence continues at coordinate 28,839 of CAZPND010000004.1, read as the reverse complement.
AGAGGGTCGCGCTGGCGGAAGACCTGGAATGGGTGCCGTGATGGGGTCTAAGAATTTGAAGGCGGTAGTTTTCGAGGGTTACAATGAAATCCCCGCCGCTTATCCGAAGAGCATGAAAGAGCTGAGTGCTGCTGGTTATCGGGAGGTCATGACGAAGCCTAATTACGCGTTTTGGAAGCGGCAGGGAACGATGTCCACTGTGGAGTGGAGTCAGGAAAACAGTGCGTTGCCCACCTGTAATTTCCGTGAAGGGGTCTTCGACAAAGCCGACAAGATAGGGGGGTTTGCCATGGAGAAAATTAAAGTCGGTAACCGTGGTTGTCCGCAGTGCAACATGACGTGTGGTAATGTGGTTAAAGGCTCTGATAGGAAGGAATCTGAGATTGATTACGAAAACATAGTTATGCTGGGGTCGAACATCGGGTTGGGCAATCTTAAACAGATTGCCGCTTTAAACCGTTTTGCCGATGAACTGGGGCTGGACACGATTTCGCTGGGGAACGTGCTGGGTTTCGCCATGGAAACTTCTGAGAAAAAGCGTGTTCCCGAAAAGATTCAGTGGGGAAAATTCCAGGAAACCAAGGCGTTGATTGAAGACATTGCCTATAGGCGTGGGTTTGGTGATGTTCTCGCTGAGGGAGTTCGATCGGCAGCTGCCAAAATAGGTCATGGGTCAGAGGATTGGGCTATGCATGTTAAGGGTTTGGAGATAAGTGCTTATGATTGCCATGCTGCGCCTGCTATGGCATTGTCTTACGCTACAAGCTCCGTTGGCGCTCACCATAAGGATGCGTGGGTTATCTCTTGGGAGGTTCAGTTTGGGCGCAAGGGGTATCGTGAAGAAAAAATTAACAAGGTCATAGAGATGCAGCGTCTTCGGGGCGGCGTTTTCGAATCTCTCACCGTTTGCCGTTTCCCCTATGCTGAACTCGGTTTCGAGCTTGAATGGTACACGAAATATCTTCACGCGGCCACAGGTCGGGAGCTGCCGTTTAACACTTTGATCTATACGGCTGATAAGATTCTAAATTTGATTCGGGCTTTTTGGATTCGGGAGTACGCGAGTAACTGGGCGAAAGACATGGATGTTCCGCCTATGAGGTGGTTTACGCAGCCTCTAACCGAAGGTCCGCTGAAGGGCGCTATGCTTGATCCCTTAAAATATGATGCCATGCTGAATAAGTATTACAGGAAGAGAGGCTGGGACGAGAGAGGAATACCGAAGAAGTCTACGCTGAAGAAGCTAGGGTTGTCAGATGTAACTAAGGAACTTGGCAATTATGTCAAGTTAAACGATTAAGCCGCGGGTTTAGTAGGATCTGGCGAAGTACACTATTTCCACCGCTTTCTTTCCGCAGTAGACACAGTTGGTCACTGGCGTTTCTTTTTCGAAAGGTCGTAGCCTGATTGTGGCGCCGGTTTCATCTTTTACTTTTTCTTCACATTCCGAGCTGCCGCACCATGGGGCTTTGATGAAGCCGCCTTTGGTTTGGAGTGTTTCTTTGAAGTCAGCGTAGTTCTGCACGATGGTTGTTTTTTCTTCTAGGGCTGTTTTGGCTTTAGCGTAAAGGTTGGTTTGGATTTCTTCAAGAAGCGTTTCTACGGTTTGCACTGCCGCCTCCATCTTGGCGGTGGTTTTCTGGTAGGTGTCTCTTCGCGCCAAGGTTACCTGTTCCTGTTTGAGGTCTCGGGGGCCTATTTCTATTCTGATGGGTACGCCTTTGAGTTCCCACTCGTTAAATTTCCATCCGGGCGTGTACTCGGGGCGGTCGTCTAAGACTACGTTTACGCCTTTCTTTTTGAGTTGTTGGTAGATTTCGTTGGCTTTTGCGGCTATGGCGTCTGAGTTAGCAGCCTTGTAGAGTATGGGGACTATTACAACCTGTACGGGGGCGACTTTCGGTGGCAGCACTAAGCCGCGGTCGTCTCCATGAACCATGACCACGGCGCCTATGAGCCTTGTGGTTATGCCCCATGAGGTTTGCCAGACGTAGTGTTCTTTCTCGTCTTCTCCGATGAATTTTATGTCGAATACTTTGCCGAAGTTTTGGCCTAGGTTGTGGCTGGTTCCCATCTGCAGGGCTTTTCCGTCGGGCATCATGGCTTCAAGCGTGGTCGTGTAGAGGGCTCCGGCGAATTTTTCGCTTTCCGTTTTGACCCCGACGAGCACGGGGATCGCCAGGTAGTTTTCCATCACGTCTCGGTATTCGCCTAGGATGTTCATGACTTCTTTTTCGGCTTCTGCGCTTGTGGCGTGGGCGGTGTGGCCTTCTTGCCAGAGGAACTCGCGGGTGCGTAGAAACAGTTTGGTGGCTTTTGTCTCCCACCGCACGATGTTGCACCATTGATTGATTTTGATGGGCAGGTCGCGCCAGCTTCGGATCCATTTGGCAAACGTGGCGTACATTATGGTTTCCGAGGTGGGTCTTATGGCGAGTTTCTCTTCCAGTGGGGAGCTGCCGCCTTCGGTTACCCAGGCGACTTCGGGCACGAATCCTTCGAAGTGTTCCGCTTCCTTTTTCAGGTAGCTTTCAGGGATGAACATGGGGAAATACACGTTTTTGTGTCCTGTCGCCTTGATTTTCTGGTTGAAAATTTCCTGGATTTTCTCCCATATGGCGTAAGAGTGTTCGCGTATGATCATGCAGCCCTTGACGGGCGCGTAATCCGCCATTCCTGACTTCAGGATTAATTCGGTGTACCATGCGGAGAAGTCTTCGCTTTTCTTTGTGGTTACTCCAGTGTCTGACATAGCCTTTCTCTCCTTCTGTTTTACGCTGGAGGCATATAACCATAACGCAGAGTCTAAATCAAAACAGGAAGCGAGCGGCTGTTTTTTGGCGGAAAAACGAGGGTGAACCGAAAATCCCTGTTTAACGGTGACGTTTTTTGAAGTGCACCAAGGCGGTTAGTAGTGTTGCGATTATGAATAGGGTGGGAATTGTCCATGATGGAAACTCGGGGAGCTCTGGCGTGGATTCTGGAGCGGGGGATGCTGTGGGTGATGGTGTTGTCGGTGTTGGGGTGGGTGATGGGGTTGGAGATGGAGAGGGCGGAATGATGTTTGAAACCTCGAATGGGTCCATGAGGGGGTAGCGGTCTGTATTATTGGCGTTAATTACGTACGGTGAATCACCGATGCCGTCGCCGTCTTCGTCAATGCCCGCATAATCGCTCCAATAGTTGCCTTCGGCGCCATCGTCCCATATGTTAACTATGAGGAGGGAATCAAGGTAAATTTGAACGGTGTTGCTCGTGAAATTGTTATGGTGAATATGGTTGTCTACGTTATCGTAGAGAACTATTCCGTTACCATTAGCTTGTACATTATTTTCATAAATGTAGTTGTCAGTGGCGCCCATCGAAATACCAATTCCGTCGCCGTTGTTTCTCACATCGTTTCTAAAAACGTCGCTATTATGAGATTCAATAAGTTCCAAGCCCTTCGCGTTTCCTGTTATGTTATTCATTGAAACAATAATGCCGTGAGAATTTGAAACAATAGCAGAATGGCACAAGCCAATAGGCGCTACATCTTCTAAACTTGACCCGACATTACCAAAGCCATTTGCAACTATTTGATTTTCAGACACCATAACATCTGAAGAGTGATAAACTACTATGGTTTCACCTGAGTTATTGGTTACGTAATTCTGGGAAAAAGTTACAGATGAAGAATAACTAATGAAGATGTTGGGAGTGCCATAGTTTGACTGTATTTTGTTCTCAGAAATAAGAATGTCCATACAATGGTCAAGGGCAAGCCCTCCATAATTGTTCTTAATTATATTGTCACTGATTTTGGAACCTGTAGATGATTTAACGTAGATACCTTTTTCGTATTGCCCAGGCGCGGTTATGGAACCGCTATTTTGTATGGTGAACCCACTAATTTCTACATTATTCGCCGTAACCTCAACCACATTTCCAGTGTGATTTCCGTCTATTATGGTTGTATCACTATTTTCTCCAATCAGCTGTATAGACTTGTTAATTTGCAAGGTTTCATTCAAAGTGTTATATGTGCCCTTTTTGACAAATATTATGTCACCGTCTGTGGCGTTTCCGATGGCTGCGGCTATTGTGGGATAGTCATCTGGGACAACAATTATGGACTCAGCTTTGATAGGCTGAAGAGCGATTACATTTGTTGCCATCAGAAAGATGAGAACAAGCAACAGCGTAACAAGTCTACCCATACTTACACCTATAATATCGAGACACTTTCCCCAATTAAAGCGTTTTTATCAAGGTTTCTTGACTAAACAAGCTCAGCGTTAGTCAAATTTTCTTGACCAACCAGAATATTTGCCGTCTATTAGGATCCTAATAGCAGATCAATGCAGAAAACTATAGAGGGGGTCTACCCTATTGGCGTTTTCCGCAACCAAAAACATGTAGAATAGAAAACAGCGCACTGCACTTCCTTTAAATAAGGGGGGTATAGACTGCTCCACGCGCTAGAATACACGCGTAACCATCAACCATAGCCGCTAACCGCAACCCCAAACTGCAAGCCCGCAGAACCACATTCGCAAGTTTATTATCTCAGTTTTTCGCCTATAATCACAGGGGTTCATTTTGGGAGTAAACCTTCGCGGCATCGTTCCAAAAACGGCGATAAAGCTAGAGGACCTAAGCGGAAAAACCGTCGCCATAGACGCGTACAACGCGCTCTACCAGTTTCTCGCCATAATCCGCCAGCCAAACGGCACACCCCTCAAAGACAACACAGGAAAAGTCACCAGCCACCTAAGCGGCTTACTCTACAGAACAAGCAACCTCGTAGAGTTAGGCATCAAACCCATCTACGTTTTCGACGGCACACCACCCGTCCTAAAGCGAGAAGAAATTCAGCGACGCCGACAAGTCAAAGTGGAAGCCGCAGTCCACTACGAAAAAGCCATAGCAAGAGGCGACACAGCAAAAGCACGCATGTTTGCACAAGCCACCACAAGCCTAAAAGACTACATGAAACAAGACGCCCACAGGCTCCTAGACCTCATGGGACTGCCATGGGTTCAGGCTCCCAGCGAAGGCGAAGCCCAAGCCGCACACATGACACGTCGCGGAGAAGCTGATTACTGCGCCAGCCAAGACTACGACAGCTTGCTTTTCGGAGCCCCCATGCTGCTTAGAAACGTCACCGTCTCAGGCAGAAGAAAACTCCCCAGCAAAAACATCTACATCGACGTGGTTCCCGAGCTGGTCGTGCTGGACAGCGTCCTCAAAGAGTGCGAAATCACCTACGAACAACTCATTGACGTAGGCATCCTCATCGGCACGGACTTCAACCCAGACGGCATAAAGGGGTTAGGACCCAAAACCGCCCTAAAACTAGTAAAAGAACACGGCACACTCGAAAACGCCTTGCCTCACATAAAAAACCCCGAGTTTCCACATCCACCCGAACAAATACGCGAAATATTCCTGCACCCGAAAGTGCGTGACGACTACACACTTGAATGGAAAGAGCCTAACGTAGAAGGCATCGTGGATTTTCTAGTCAGAGAAAAAGACTTCTCCGAAGCCCGCGTGAGAAAAGCGGTAGAAAAAATGCAGGAAGGCACCAAAGAGCTTAAGAGTAAAACCACCTTGGAAAAATGGTTCGGGTAAACCCAACATTTTACACAGCTAAAGAACTAAAATTTTTGCCCATACTTCCCCGTTAAAGGAACGAAAGTCACTCCACCAAGATTCTCCTGCTTAATCTTTCCATCCGACCCTTTCGTGATTTTCAAAAGATGCTGAAACAGCGAAACACTGCCAACAGGAATCAACAAAACACCGTTAAGCTTCAACTGCTCAACCAGAGGCTCAGGCACACTTGGAGCAGCAGCAGTCACCACAACACGCTCATAAGGAGCCTTCTCAGCATACCCTTTAGACCCATCACCACTCACTATTTTCACACGATCACTATAACCCGCGTTCATGATGTTTTTTCTCGCGTTCTCAGCCAAAGCCTGCACAATCTCCACAGTGTAAACACAGCCCCACTCGCTCCTAGGCGAATCGCCAGGCGCAACAATCTCCGCAATCGTGGCAGAGTGCCAACCTGAACCTGCACCGACCTCCAAAACTTTCTGGCCAACCTCCAAATGGAGGGCTTCATTCATTATTGAAACCATGTGTCGCCTAGCCCAGCACACGGCTGAAGCTATGTGGCGCAGAGATTGTTTGGCCAAAACCTATGGAAAGCGGCGTGTCCACGGCACTGTACGACTGCATTTCGGACGGCAGAAACTTTGCACGAGGCACCGCACGCATCGCCTTAATCACGTTGGGCGAGCGCAAAATGCGCTGTTTGATAAGACTGTCGATGAGTTTTTCCCAGTCTGTCTTTTCCAACTCGAAACACCATTCCAAATAGTGTAAGAGGCTCCTTTTTAACCATATGCGTAGAGCGGGAAAAGAGATGGAAAAAGAAGCTACTTCACTGTAACAGATTTCGCTAGGTTCCTCGGCATATCAGGATTATAACCCTTCTCAAGAGTCATATAGTAAGCCAAAAGTTGCAGAGGTATCACAAAAGGTATTGGCGACAAAACTTCAGGTATTCCTTTTGGCACCTCAACGTAATCATCCGCGAGCGCCTTAATTTCCTCGTCACCCTCCTCTATAATCGCGATTATCGAGGCACCTCGGGCTTTCATCTCCATAATGTTACCTATCAAAGTCCTGTGAGTTCCATCCTTGGCACAGATAAACACCACCGGAAAACCAGGTTCAATCAAGCTAATTGGACCATGCTTACTTTCCCCCGCTGGAAACGCAATCGAAGGAATATAGGCGATTTCCATCAGTTTAAGCCGCCCTTCATAGGCTGTTGCCGTGCTAACACCCCGCCCCAAAAAGAAAAACATCTTGGCATCCTTGTATTTCTTGGCAACTTCCTTAATCTTCTCCTCCTGCGTTTGAATTATCGTCTCAACAATCTCCGGCAGTTTTTCCAGCCTCTCCGCAATGAAATCCATCTCATCCTGCGAAATTTTACCCCGCTTCTTTGACAACCTAAGCGCAAGCTGCGCCAGCACAGAAAGCTGCGAAGTAAAAGTTTTCGTAGCAGCCACACCTATTTCAGGACCCGACTGCTGCCCCACATAAACCCGAGAAACACGCGTCAAAGTAGAACCTATAACATTAGTCAAACCAAGTATGGTTGCAGCCCGCTGCTGGGCACATGTCACCGCAGCTAACGTGTCAGCCGTTTCCCCTGACTGGCTTACCGCCAATATGGTACTGTCAATGTTAACGGATTTACCATGCTGCTCCAAGAACTCTGAAGCGTAAACAGGATACGTTGGCAAAAACGCAAGCTTCGAGAACATATACGACGCAGCCAAGCAAGCGTGATAAGACGTGCCACATGCAACCAAGTAGACTTCACTGGCACGGTCAAGGAAAGTGGAGATCAAATCAAGATAATGCTCCTGCATTCTCAACGTGTTGCGAAGAGTCGCAGGCTGCTCATGAATCTCCTTCAACATAAAGTGCGGGTAACCTTGTTTAACCGCCATTTCAGGCGTCCAAGCAACAACCTTCGGTTCCCGCGTTACAACGCTTGAATCCGAAATTTTTCTGATTTCGTAACCTGCGGCTGAAAGGGTTATGAGTTCTCCGTCTTCCACGAAAACTGCCTTGTTGGTTACTGAAAGGAACGCTGGAATGTCAGATGCGAAGTAAACACCGTTATCGCTGACACCTAAAATCAGGGGACTTTCGTTTCGGGCACATATTATTTTGTCAGGTTCCCTAGTTGAGATCACCGCAAGGGCGTATGAACCGTCAAGCTTTCTAACAGACTCCATGACGGCAGTAACCAAATCTAATTCAGGACTTTTTTCAAGCTTCTCCTCAATAAGGTGAGCTATTACTTCAGTATCTGTCTTTGAAACAAAATTATGACCATTATTTTCCAGCTCAAGCTTCAACTCAGAAAAATTTTCTATAATTCCGTTATGAACCACCATGAGGTTTCCCGTGCAATCGGAATGCGGATGCGCGTTAACCTTTAACGGCGCGCCATGTGTGGCCCATCTCGTGTGCCCTATACCAACGTTACCCGGCAAATCATCCAAGTTCAAAAGCTTGTGAACTTCATCGATTTTTCCCTTATCCTTTTTCACGTAGATTTTTCCATCCTGAATGGTCGCTATGCCCACAGAGTCATATCCGCGATACTCAAGCCGCTTCAGCGACTCATGAATCAAAGGAGCCGCATTTCCTTCTTTCAGAATGCAGCCGAAAATTCCACACATTTTTAAGCCTCTTTCTTTCCAAGGTTAGATCTTTGAAGCTTATTCAAGGCTTTCTTCCCCTAATAAGGATTTTTAGAATAAAACTGTGTACTCTAAAAAAACTTTTTTAACGGTTTCCTTTGATTGCCGCTTTACCGCAATCTTTTCAGTTTCAGCGCGTGTTTTCGGTGACACTATAACAAAATATTTAATAACGGATTGAGCTTTATGACTGGGAGAAATCATTATGGAAAAGAAACTGCTGCTTCAAGACGATGGCAAGACACAGAAAGCAAAAGAAATCAGCATCATGCAGAACCCGCAGAAGTTACAGATGATTTTGGGCAAGTTAAGCTGGAAAATCCTGACTATGCTCTCTGAAAAGGAAATGTATCCTCTGGAAATTGCTCGGCAACTGGGCGTCCACGAGCAGAAGGTCTATTATCATATAAGAAAACTGGCGAAAGCAGGAGCCATAGCCGTCCAGAAGGAGGAAAAAATGAAGGGAGCAACGGCGAAATACTACAAAACAGTCTCCTCTGCCTTTGGCGTAGAATTCCCGAAAGGATACAAGACAATTCACAGCTGCTCTCTTTTGAGTATGGACGAGAAAATCCAACGGTTCTTCCAGGAATTCGTCAATGGAAAAGGCGTTCTGGAAGGAAAAATAGTGGTGGGCAGCCCCACGCCGCACGGGCCTTTCAAAACCAGCGCCAGAGACGGTCATTACGCGGCGCATCTAACGCTTTTTATGGGGGGGTTCGCGAAGATGCCCACGGATTTTGCCATAAAGTTAGACGTGGATGTTAAAGCTGAAAAGGAGGAAAAAGGCAACCTTATTCTGGTGGGTGGTCCAGGAACGAATTTGCTTACCCAAGAAATTAACGAGTATTTGCCAATTAGGTTTAACATGCAGTCCAGTAGTCAAGGGTTTTTGCTGGGTGGTTTGTCATCGAATAAGACTTCACGTGTTTACACCGCCGACTCGGCGGGGTTAATTGCTAAAATTGTGAATCCATGGGATAAAACCAAGCGCATCGTGGTTTTGGCGGGAAATAAAGCCGTAGGAACTAAAGCTTGTGTTTTGGCTTTAACGAATTTTTGGAAGAAAACCCTGCAGCATTATGGTGATGAGGACACTTTTGCGACTGTTATTCAAGGTTTCGATTTGGATGGAGACGGAAAAGTGGATTCCATCGAGGTATTGGAGTAGAAATGGCCACTTCTGAGTTAAGAGAAGTCGTTTTTGGGTATGGTCACGTGAACGTTTCGGCGGCGCATAAGACCGCCTTGGAATTCACAAGGGACACGCATCTGTCAAAAAAAGGAGACTGCATAATTGCTGTGGCTGCGGACAAGGGTTTAGCCGATTTAAGCGCTAAGTTTAAGGAGAACCTGCGAAAACCTCATGCGAAGCTGACTATATTAATTGAAGCGGGTGAAATCATGGAGCGGGTGGAGGCTTATGGTTCTCCACAACTGGTTCTGACTCATCCCACGGACATGGTTATTAGGAAAAGCGATTACGTGGATAACCGCACGTTAGCGATTCAAGCTGACAAAGCCGCGCTGGATTTGTCCAGAGACTTGGTGGAAAAACTGAGGAATCCAAAGCAAAAAGTGAAAATTACCCTCGAAGCGCATGTTTAAAGAATTTTAGCGTCCAAAACAATCTGCCACTCGTAAGGTGCGGTCTCGCGGATAGTTTTTGCTGAAAGGAACGCATCAACTTTTCTGCCCGTTTTTTCCACAGCCTCGGAAAAACGTTGTTGCGCGTTTTCTATGGAGTCGGGAAGGCGACTGAAAGCGTAATAGTGAACGACGCCGCCTGATGGCTTCACCGCTCTGCAAGCCGCGTCGATAAATTCAAAGGCTTTTTCAGGCAGGTTCATGATTACGCGGTCTGCAACACCTAAAAGCCCGTTCTCAATCACTTGTCTTGCATCGCCCAGAATGGGGATAACACGGTTTTCTACTCTGTTGAGTCTGATGTTTCTCTTCAGGTAGCTGATTGCTTCAGGGTTTATGTCTACGGCGTAAACTTTTACATCGGGATTGTTTTTGGCGATGAGCACCGAGAAAGGCCCAACTCCCGCGAACAGGTCCACCACGGTTTCGCCTTTCTGAACAAGAGACGCAACCCTGTTGTGTTCATGTGAAAGCCGCGGAGAAAAGTACGCTTTCGCAACGTCAACGTGGTATTGGCAGCCGTATTCCTTGTGGACGGTTGTGGTTTTGTGTTCTCCCGCGATAATTTCGAACTCGCGCAGGCGATAGGTTCCGCTGACTGCGCCGACCTTTGCAAGCACCGTGTGCACGTTTTTGTGTGCCGCCAAGACCGCTTTGCCAATGAGGCTTTTATGTGCTTGAAGTTCGGGCGGAATCTCGATTATCGCTATATCGCCGATTACGTCTAGTGCGTGTGGCAGGCTAGCCAGCAAATGTGGAGACAGCTGATTTTCAAGAATTTGGTCAAGTGTTTTTCTTTTTTGTCTTTTTTGGGTGAAAACGCTGGTTATGAGTGTGAAATCAGGCAGCTGTTCCTTCAGTTTTGCCAGTTCGTTTTTGTCTGGTTGACGAATAAGCGGCAAGCAGATGCAATTCGCGTTCCGTTGAATCTCGAGCTCTCGATTACTTATCCCTAGTTTGTTGGCTAAAATGAGGGCTTTTTCGCCGTAAATTTTCTTTACTTTTAAGCAGAGTGAGGTTTCAGTCATGCAATCAGCCGCTTTTCTCTATCTTGAAAAGGTTATTCGCTTTTTGAATGTTAAACCGTACCTTAAGCATTTTTTCCGCAAGCCAAATATTCGTCTCCAAATGGTTCGAAACCTTCCTTGCCAAAAAGGTCGAAGTGCCCTCTGCCAAAGCCATATAAGGAATAAGCATGTCCGCCATGTGCACATCCACGGTGGGTCTAACGGAAAGCTCCGCATAAAGTTTTTCAGCCGCTCCTCTACCAACGACCTCGCTGGTTTTTTTAAGCTCGCCTATCGCATCTGCACCAATTATCGCGTTTGTGTCGGTTTCAGCCCACAAGGTGATGGAGCTGCCTTTTTGGAAGGAGTTCGATTTGTCGTTAACGACTTGAATGTTCGCAGTGTAGCCTTTCGCTGAAAGGTATTCGCTTGCAGTTTTTGCTTGGCGCTCGGCGACTTTCCTATCCGCTAGAAATGTGCAAACTGAAATGACTTTCACGCTTCTTAGCTTGCCAAAGCTGTTTAGCGTGATGGGCTGTAATGGTTGGGGTGGCTTTACGGTCAGTGTTACTTCTCCCATTCCTTTAGGGTAGTAGCCGTATCGGTGCACCTTCACGCTTGCTTCGATGCCCATATGCTTCAGCGTCGGCAGAAAAACGTTTCGCAGGTAGTTTATGGTGGGTGAGTGGGAGACATCTGTTCCGCCTTTTGCCACATGCAAGCGTACTGTGTCGTTGGCGAATATGCATATGGGCAGTGTTGCCATCAGAAGCATGGGTATGCTTCCTGCGGTTCCGATTTCAGCCTCGAATTTTCCTCCGTTCACTTTTCGGGGTGTAAACCAGAGTTCTTTAGAGCCAAGTGCCGCGCCTTTTACTTCTGCGTTGCAGAGTTTAGCCGCTGTTAAAACGGCTTCCAGATGCTGGGGTTTCAAGCCTTGCCGTGGCCTGTTTTGTCTGATGTTATAGATGTGCAGGGGTTCGCCCTTGGCGGTGGCTAGGGCTACTGCTAGTCTCAGAATTGTGCCGCTTCCGCTTTTTTGGCTTCCGTCGATTTTAAACAATTTGGCTTCTCTCTGAGTTTTGGGTTCAAATATGGGTTGCAAATAATTAATAAGCGCCTTGAGTATTTTAGAATTTGAGGGAGAAGATTATGAGCGGTGAAAAAGAGAACTTAGAAAGGCTTGTAGAGAGAATTGATGAACTTCTTGTTGTTTTAAGCAGGATTTCAGATGACCTGCGAAGCATGTCAGAATCAATAAAATCAGTCGTAGGGTCACAGGTCACTCAGCCAGCCCCTCAAACGCCTGAGGCTGTTTCTCATAAAATTCACGAAAACAAGTCTGTGGAAGATGTCCGTGTGGCGTTTCCAGAAGATTTAGAAGCCCTGCTGAGTTTTCAAGAGAAAGATGACTACATAATGGTGAAGCCACGGCAGTTTCTCGGCTCTGAAAACTTTGCGAAAATCGCCTCTGCAGTGCGAGGCATGGGCGGAGAATACATAAGCGCCGGAAAAGACTCGCATTTTAGAGTGCCCAAGAAAGCTTAGCTGTACTTCAGTTTGAAGCTTTCAAATTCTCCTGTGAAGTTTTCCCAAGTGAAGTCAACGTTTGTAACTCTTGCGCTTGATGGCCCATGCTTGCAGAACGCTATCAGTTTTTGCACGGCTTCTTTTTCGCCTTCAAACACTGCTTCCACTCCGCCGTCTGGCAAATTTCGAATCCATCCCTTCACGTTATAACGGTCTGCATTGTGTTTAGTTGCTGATCTGAAAAATACTCCTTGCACTCTGCCTGCCACGAAAACGTGAGCTCGGGTTTTCATGTTTTTCTCCGCTCCAGATTCATCGACTTGTAACATGAAAATGACGTTTTTTGCGGTTTAAGAACTTTCACTTTAACACACCTCTCTGCTGTGTGGGTGGGTCGTTTGCGCACGCGTTTTAAAAGCGTTTTTCAGCTGTCAAATTACTGGTGAACGTGAGTGTTAAAAAACAATTCTGGGAAGCTACTGGTGTACGCGTCAACGGATGCTCCTCACAAGAAACGTTTGGCATCAGTTAGGACTGCAACGGAGGAAACGGCTAAGCTTTTGAATTTGGATTTTAAGGTTGTTAGGTTTAGAAACAACTGTTCACAGATTTACGTTTACTACGAGTGCGGCGACGGAAATGAGCCTATCCCGCTTTATTGCGATGAAGGCAAGGCGGGTGACCTGCAGGAAATCTGTGAAACCTTGCGGAAAATGGTGTTTGTGCTGTCGTTTCACCCTAAGCATTCAGCGCTGAAGGAAGTGCGCGGTGCCATCATGAGAGCTTCTTGAATTTGATGCTTTGATTTTCCAGCGCCACTTCGAAAACTTGGTTCACATCGAAGGCTATGCTTAGACTGTCATATTCCTGCTCGGTTAAGAATAACAGTATTTTCGGTATGGTGAACTGTGTTCTCTGCTGGAGGAAAGGCATCTGCTGCTGCAGTGCTTGCAACACATCCTGCGCCATTTTCCCTTCATCCGATTGCGGCCTGACCACAAAGGGCGAAACGCCTCGTTCTTCAACCAGCTCTATTCGTTTTCCAAGGTTACCGTCTAAATCACGGGCGGATTCGATTTTGTTGACTCTTACTCGAAACACGTTCATTCACGCTCGTTAAAGAATATTCAAATCACAGATTTAAGCGTAAGACATGTCTGCGGGCTTAAACAGAAATTTCAGGTTGCCAACTGCTTCGTTGTAGCGAGATTCACGTATTTGCCTCTGAACCCCTGCAAAGAGCCCAGAATGCTTCGGATGGCTTCCGTGGTTTTCGGGTTTTCAATTTCCACGAAGTTCTTGAACCTAACAAAAGTCATCCTTTGCCTGCCTTCAGCGAAAGCGCAGTACTCCTCGAACGTTTCAAAACAACTTTCCGAGCCGTATTTTCCCCAAAGTTCTCCGCTGTCTCCAGTTAACCGTTCCATAAAGTCCGCGATTCCTTGAACCTGCATGACGGGTTTTTTAACGTAGAACAAGAGTTTCTGCGCGGTTTTGGGAGCTACTTGATTTTTACGAACAAAAGCATGAGTTCCACCGCTGACTTTGTTGCGTTCGCGTAGCTTGTTCCAGTACTTTTTGTCAGCAACCAAGATGAAGGCGTAACGCTCACGTTTCATGCCTGAATCTTCCTGCAGAATAGAATACGCAAAGTTCTGAAAATAACAGTTTCGGCAGTCCCCAAGCTTTACTGAACTGTTGCGCCCTCAGTGAACCATTGGTTGACTCTATATATAGAGGGGGTATAGACAAAAAATCACGCGCTATCCACACTGAAAAAACGATGCAAAAGAAGAAACGTGGTTTTCCTGAGGTAACTTACCTAATGAAGCTTTCTGTGAAGGTAAAAGTTTATATTTTTGTTGGGTTTTTGCATAATTCCGATTGAAAACAATGTTCTAACGTGAAAAATGAGGTTAACAAAATGGCATATCTAACAACAACAGGTTCAGGACAACCCGTCCTAATTCTCAAGGAAGGAACAACAAGAAGCAGAGGGAAAGAAGCTCAAAGAAACAACATAATGGCTGCACGCGTGATCGGTGAAGTCTTGAAGACCACGCTTGGTCCGCGCGGAATGGATAAAATGCTTATCGACGGCTTAGGTGACATCACTATAACAAATGACGGCGCAGCGATCCTAGAAGAAATTGATGTGGAGCATCCAGCGGCAAAGATGATGGTGGAAATCGCTAAGACGCAGGATGACATGGTTGGCGACGGAACAACAACCGCAGTCGTTCTCGCAAGCGAACTTCTTAAAAAAGCCGAAGAACTCCTCGACCAGAACATTCACCCCACGATACTTGTAAGCGGCTACAGAAAAGCAGCTCAAAAAGCCATCGAAACCATAAACAAAATCGCCGTGCCAGTTGACATCGAAGACAGCAAAACCCTGCTTAAAGTTGCTTTAACTTCTATGAACAGCAAAGCAGTCGGCGCAGCAAGAGAACACCTAGCAAAAATCTCCATAGACGCCGTAAAGCAAATCATCGAGCAGCGTGGAGACAGAAAAATAGCCGACATAGACAACCTGCAACTCGTAAAGAAAACAGGCAAAAGCCTTCTCGAAACACAGCTTATAACAGGCATAATAATCGACAAGGAAATCGTTCACCCCGGCATGCCGAAAAAGAAGGAAAACGCGAAAATAGCGCTCTTGGATTCCGCATTAGAAATTGAAAAAACCGAAATCAGCGCCGAAATCCGCATCCGCGACCCAACCCAAATGAAAGCGTTCCTAGACCAAGAATCCAACATGATGAAGAAAATGGTGGATAAAATCAAAGCCTCAAAAGCAGACGTAGTCTTCTGCCAAAAAGGCATCGACGACATGGTCCAACACTTCCTCGCAAAAGAAGGCATCATGGCAGCACGCAGAATCAAAGAATCCGACATGGAAAAACTCTCACGCGCCACAGGCGGCAGAATAATCTCCGACCTAGACGACCTCAACGCCAAAGACCTAGGCCAAGCCGGCATAGTAGAAGAACGCAAAATCGGCGACGACAAAATGATCTTCGTAGAAAAATGCAAAGACCCACACAGCGTAGCCATACTCATACGCGCAGGACTCGAACGCATGGTAGACGAAGCCGAACGAGCCATGATCGACTCACTTTCAGTAGTCTCAGACGTCATAGAAAACAACAAAATCGTAGCCGGCGGCGGCGCAACAGAAGTTGAAGTCGCCAAAGAACTCCGCAAATACGCCACAAAAGTCGGCGGCAGAGAACAACTCGCCATAGAAGCCTTCGCAGAAGCCGTCGAAATAATACCCAGAACCCTCGCAGAAAACGCAGGCCTAGAACCCATAGACATAATCGTCGCACTAAGATCAGCCCACGAAAAAGCAGACGGCAAATACAAAGGCGTCAACGTCTTCACAGGCAAAATACAAAACAGCCTCGAAAACGGCGTAATCGAACCCTCAGTCGTCAAAGAACAAGCCATAAAATCAGCCGCAGAATCCGCAGCCATGATACTACGCATCGACGACGTAATCACAGCCAAAGCACCCGCAGGCGGTCCAGGCGGCGGAATGCCCCCAGGCGGTCCTGAAGGCGGATATTAAACCCCTTCAATTTTTCTTTATTTTTTGTTTCTTTAAAAAAGCAAATTGATTCTTTTTCGCAACTTTCTGTTGCTGAAAAGTTTTAGTGCATCGGTGATTTTTCTGATTCCGGCTGGTTGCTACTGCTCACGGACTAGACCCCCTCCCTTTTAAATAGGCTAATCTTTTTTTATGCATGCTTTTAGTTGATGGGCAACTTGCTCGCCATAGGCGCAAAACAGGATGCTTGCACAATCGCTATTTTTATTAAACCAAACACCTTAGAGTACCCTCTCGCCATCACCTGCTCCGGTAGTATAGTCCGGTCAAGTATAACGGCCTCTCGAGCCGTGGACCCGGGTCCGAATCCCGGCCGGAGCACCAACTCACCTTACGCTTCTCTGCAGATATTATAGAAAATATTTTAAGAACGGCAAATCTCGTATGCTCTTGTACCGCTCAGTTCTCGATGCCGCGGCGCGATTAGGATGGATAACAACGCAGAACCCTGAAGGCAGCATCAATGCTCAAGAAGAGGCAACCCGCCATGCGGCGTCTCCGTTGGGCGTGGAGGAAAGTCTGAGCCTTCCCGTTGATGAACTGCTTGCGCGTTTGGGTTCGTCTCTCAGCGGTCTCGGTTCGGAGGATGCGGAGAATCGCTTGGAAGTTTTTGGTCGCAATGAGCTTGCCAGAAGGAAGAAGCGTGCGGGCATAGTTGAGTTTCTGATGCATTTCAGGAGCCCGTTGGTAATCATACTGATTTTTGCCGCGTTGATTTCTGGCGTCCTCCAAGAAATAGCCAACATGGTAATCATCCTTTCGATAGTTTTCATAAGCGTCATCCTCGATTATTATCAAGAATCCAAAGCGAGCCGAGCCGCAGAGCTGCTGAAGGAAAAGGTAACAACCACCGCAACCGTGCTCCGAGATGGCACCCGAAGGGAAGTGAAGCTTTCGGAAATCGTGCCAGGCGACATAATTTACCTTTCCGCGGGAGACATCGCGCCTGCAGACGCGAGGGTGATAAACGCAAAGGACCTGTTCATAAACCAGTCGGCGCTGACGGGTGAGTCATTTCCCGTTGAGAAAACTTCTGCGCCCGTAACTGGGCAGGCTGCGTCGGTTACACATTGGAGTAATTACCTTTTCATGGGGACCTCGGTGGTGAGCGGAACCGCAACAGCCGTTGTCGTTAAGACGGGCGGCTCAACCGAGTATGGCAAAATCGCTAAAAAACTTGTTGGCGCGGTTCCAGAGACCGAGTTTGAGCGCGGAATCAAAGGCTTCGGTTTTCTCATCATGCAAGTCACCATGCTTCTGGTTTTGTTCGTCTTTTTCGTAAACGCCCTGCTTGGTCGCGGCGTGTTGGATTCGCTTCTGTTCTCCGTGGCTCTCGCGGTGGGCTTAACCCCTGAACTGTTGCCCATGATTATCACCGTGAACCTTTCCAAGGGCGCCATCGCCATGTCCAAGAAAGGCGTCATCGTAAAACGGTTGTCATCCATCGAGAATTTCGGCAGCATGAACGTGCTCTGCACTGACAAGACGGGAACTCTCACGGAAAACCGGATAACGCTGGTGTTGCACATAGACGCTGAGGGAAACGAGAACGACAAGATACTCCTGTACTCTTTCCTGAACAGCTACTTCCAAACAGGATTGAAGAGTCCGCTTGACGAGGCTATACTGGCACACAAGGAACTGAACATCAGCAGCTTCCAGAAAGTCGATGAAGTCCCGTTTGACTTCGTGCGCAGACGCGTCTCAGTGGTTGTTGAGCGCAAGAGGCAGCGTTTCTTCATCGCCAAAGGCGCCCCTGAAGAAATCCTAAAAGTCTGTTCTTACACCGAGTTGGCGGGGATACCCTCTGACCTAACTGAAGAGATGCAGAAAAAAATTGGGCAGAAATTCTATGATTTAAGCAGCGACGGCTTTAGGGTTTTAGGTGTCGCCTACAAGAAGCTTCGGAAGGAGAAAGCGGTTTACTCCGTCAACGACGAGACTGACATGGTGTTCCTCGGGTTCGTGGCGTTCTTGGACCCGCCTAAGGAAACCGCCAAGCAATCGCTGCAACTGCTGAGCAACGCTGGAATAGAGCTGAAAATCCTCACAGGTGACAATGAGATGGTCACAAGAAAAACGTGTGAGCAGTTGGGCTTCGAAATAAAAGGCGCCGTCCTTGGCAGGGAGATTTTGCAGATGTCGGATGAGGGTCTCGCCCGAATCGTTGAAGAAGCCAACGTGTTTGCACGAGTTACGCCTGTCCAGAAAGACCGCATCATTAACGTTTTGAAGACCAACGGTCACGTGGTCGGTTTCATGGGCGACGGCATAAACGATGCTCCTTCATTAAGGACTTCTGACGTGGGCGTGTCGGTTGACAATGCTGTGGACGTTGCTAAGGAATCTGCTGACATCATCCTGTTGAAGAATGATTTGACCGTTTTGGGCGAAGGAGTGCTGGAGGGACGGAAAACGTTCGGCAACACCATGAAGTACATCATGATGGGCATCAGCTCGAACTTCGGCAACATGTTCAGCGTTGCCGGCGCCTCCTTGGTTCTGCCGTTGCTCGGATTTGATTTTCTGCCCATGCTTCCTATTCAGATTCTTCTCAACAACTTGCTTTACGACGTGTCCCAGTCCACTATAACCACGGACAATGTTGACCCAGAGTATGTGGAGAAGCCTAAGCGGTGGGACATCGGTTTCATAAAGAACTTTATGATTTCTCTGGGACCAGTGAGCTCCATCTTCGATTTCTTAACGTTCTTTATTATGCTGTTTGTGTTTCTCCCCATGGTGCCCGCGTTCGCGCCGCCAGCCCAAAAAGAGCAGCTGTTTCAGACGGCGTGGTTTATTGAGTCGCTGGTTACTCAGACTCTTGTTATCTTCGCTTTTCGCACGCGGCACTCGCCGTTTTGGAGGAGCAAACCTGGCAGACTCCTGACGATAAGCAGCGTGAGCATAGTTGCTTTCGCGTTGATACTGCCGTACACTTTCTTGGGTGACATGTACTTCCACTTTGTTCAGCCTCCAATAGGGTTTTTCGCTGTCTTAACCGCGCTTGTAATCGCTTACCTGCTACTGGCTGAAGTGGTCAAAAACTGGTTCTACGCACGGCACGCATACCGATTGGAGCAGGTTTTGATTCCGAAGAGGCGTGCAGCACTCTATCTCAGCAGAACAACGCGGCTTGTCCAAGACATCGTGGCAGTTTTTTGCCTCCGCGTTGAAGACGAAATATCAGTCAGTTCCCTGCTTGACGACTTGGCGAGAAGCATGAACTACCCGTTCACCAGAGACGAGGTAGTGCAGAACCTTCACCACTTAAGACGCACGAGACTCATCAGCATAGACTGGCACAAACGTTTGATAAAGCGAGAAAAGCCGATGAAAGAATACGTGGCAACACGCGTGGTAACTAGCGAGATGTGGCCTATAATCAGTGAAGACTGGCGAAGAACAAGCAGAGCTATAGAAGCCGAATACGGTAAAGCGAACCCAGAATACCGAGAGTTGCTCTACCCAAAACAAGAATAACCACGCATCCCGTAATCCAGACACTAAGGGGGGTATAGACTGCTTCAAGCATTAGTTCGGAGCTTACTTTGCTCGTCTTCCTGTTTCAGCAGTTGACTCGCCAAGCTTGCCAAGAAGACCACGCTGAACGCCAACGCCGCTATCCCAATTTTATAAATAAATTCGATGTCGGAAAAGAAAAGTGCGAAAACAGACACCAGCATCAGCGCTAACACCAAGGCCTCTTGTACGCCGCTCATATTGCCTAAGCCTAATCGGCTGCTCATTTTCGCGTCACCTTGTTCGTTTTTCTCAGCATCACTTATTAGGTTTCTCTTTTGCCTGCTTTTTTTACATAAACGTTAAAACTTGACGATGTGTAATAAGCTTTTATAAGAATGACCATGAGATGTTTATGCGACGAAACCACCGCTTCCAAAACGTGAGGGCGTAAATTAAATGCCCTACATTAAAAAAATAGAGCTTAAAGGCTTCAAGTCCTTCGGACCGCAAACAGTTAAAGTAAACCTAGATAAGGGCTTCACCGCCATAACTGGCCCCAACGGAAGCGGAAAAACCAACATCATGGACGCATGCCTATTCGCACTTGGAGAGTTAAGCACCAGAAGGATGCGCGCTGAAAACGCTGCCAAACTGATTTTTCACGGTTCTGAAAAGGCAGGTCTGGAAAAGGCGAAAAGAGCTAAGGTTATAATTCAATTTGACAATTCAGACGGCACCATGCCCGTTGACACCGTAACAGTTACTGTTTCGCGGGAAGTTTACAGAAACGGCCAAAGCGTTTACCGGCTGAACGGCAGAAGAATCTCACGGACGCATATACTTGAAATTCTCTCAATGGCAGCGATAAGCAGCGCAAGCCAAAACATAATCCCACAAGGCACCATAACGCGGCTGACGGATGTTAACCCGACGGAACGCAGAAAAATCATTGAAGACCTTGTTGGAATCGCGCAGTACGACGCTGAAAAAACTGATGCGGAGGAAAAACTTCGCACGGCCGACATTTCAATTCGGACAGCCATGGGGCGAATAGATGAAGTGCAAAGTCGACTGGACGACCTTGAACGGGAACGCAACGAACTTTTACGGTACAATTTCATCCAGAACGAGATTAAAAAGTTCGAAGCGGTAAAAATCTCCCATGACGCTATTCAGCTAAACAAAAAAGTTAAGGAAGCGTCAACGCAAGCTGACAAGGTCAGGAGTAAAGTTGAAAAGTTCCGTGAATTGCGCAACACTCGAAGAGCCAAAAGAAGAGAAGTCGAAGGAGAATGGAGAAAACTCAGCTCAGAAATGGTTGAAGAAGGCGGCTCACAAGTCCTAAAGGTGCAGATTAAAATCGGCGAATTAAAATCGAAACTCACAGAACTTACTACGAAAATAAGCTCTGGACAGGCAAGTCTCGAAAGCTTAAGGCGTGTAAGAGAGAATAATCTGGAACAGTACCAGTCACTTAGAACCGAGATTCAAGAAAACCGTTTGAAAATAAGAAAGTTACGCGTTGAACACGAAAACCTGCAGTCTCAAATCAACGCGAAAGATTGTGAACATGAATCTCTGGCGCAGGAGACAGCTCAGCTTTGGGGTGGTCTCGGCGAAAATAGCAAGAAGGTACGTCAAATCGAAACGCAGGTTGACTCACGTTACCGGAAGCTTGCCTTTTTAAGATCGGAATTCTTGAAGGATCGGACTGCGGTTCATCTCAGTTCTAGGCGGCTCAAGGAGCTGACCGAGCGTAAGGATAGATTCACCGCTACGCTTTCCGAAATTGAGACTTCACTTAACGAGCTGGATAAGGTGCAGAAAGAGCAGAAAGCTCAGCTTAAGAGCCTTGAGCATAATCTTGAGCGAAGAACTGCCCAGAGAGAGGCTGTTGAAAAGGAGATTTCTGAAGCGGGGAAAATCGCGAGTTCCGCGAAGGAAGCGGTGATAGAGTTTGTTACTCAGCGGGAGCTTGCGGAAACTGTGGCGGCTGAAGAAAAAGCGTTAAGAAGCATAGAAGAACTGGGTGAGTTAGGGGCAATCTCAGGCATCTATGGTAGATTGCGCAAGCTGATTAAAGTTGATAAAGCTTACCGGAAAGCTATAGTGGCGGCTGCCGCGGGGTGGCTTAACGCGTTAGTTGTGAAAGACATTGATTCCGCCTTTATGTGCACAGAAACTCTGAAGCGAATGAAGCTGGGAAGAATAAAAATTATTCCGCTTCAAGGGGCTTCAAATCCGCATTCACTGAAAATGCCTCAAAAACAGGGTGTTCAAGGTGTTGCTTCCTCCTTTGTTAGGTGCGCACGGACTTATGAGCCAGCGGTTAACTACGTTTTTGGAGACACGTTTATTGTTTCTGCGGATAAGGCGGCGTTTGCCCTCTCAAGTGAAGGATATCGAACGGTTACGGTGAATGGAAACCTTTACGAGGCTGGAGGAGGCTTCGAAAGCGGTTATTACAGGTCGCCGATAGATTTTTCGAAGATTATTCCTAGTGAAAACGCCATCAAAAGCCTTGATGAAGCGGTGAAGGCGCTTCAGCAGCATCTTTCTCAGAGAGATAGTGATATTTCTGTTTTCGAAGAGGAGATTGAACGCACCAAGATTGAGATTGCTCGTTTGTCAGATTCCATAGGCACTCTTGATCGGGAGATGGTTAGGGTGAAGCGGAACGTCAAACGGACTCAAAGTAACATCAAGCGTGTCGAAAGGTATTGTTTAAAACTTGGCAAAGAAATTGAAACTGGAAAAGCTCAGATGGGATTATACAAATCTGAAAGAAGTGCCATTCAGAAAGAAACTCAAAAGTTGCAAGCTGAACTGGGCGTTCTAAGGAATAAAACGGATGTTGGTCACATTCAGGAGTTGGAGGTGAAGCGAGAAAAGCTTGCGGAAGAGATAATCACTCTTAGGCAGAACTTGGGCACTGTGCAAACGGATATGTCTACACGTCAATCTCAATTTGACAATGTCTTGCGGGTTGGATATCAAAACGCCAAGATTCAGCTTTCGAAAGTTAAGCAGCAGCATAATAAGGTCGAGAAGGAAGTAGGTGAAGCGCTTCAAGAGCGGGAATCTCTCAAGCAGGAACTTCAGGAACTGGAAAAGAGTCGTGTTGAACTTTCTAAGGTGATTTTTTCTGCGAGAGAGGAAGCTAAAAAGTTCACTGCGCAGATAGACAATATTGACGGGGAGTTTCGGGGGCTTGATTCTGAGTATGAGCAGGCTGAGATGCTTCTAAATCAATTACAGCTGAATGTTCAGAGTTGTAATTTGCAGCTTCAGCAGCATCAAAATCAGCTTAGGTTGTTCGGGTATGAACAGCCTTTGGAAACTACGCAGAAGCAGGTTGAGGAAGCTGAAACTTCGATAAGGATGATGCGGTTTGAGCTTGAGAGGATTGGTGGGGTGAATCAGCTTGCTTTGTCGCATTATGAGGAGCAGATTTCCAGGTACAGGGAATTGTCTCTTCGTTTGAATGAGCTTGAACGTGAAAAGCAGGCTATCGTGCAGTTTATGGATGAGATTGAAGCTAAGAAACGCAAGGTTTTCATGGATGCGTTTGAAAAAATCAACGTGAATCTTCAAATCTACTTCGCCAAACTAACTGGAGAGGGCAACGCCGTTTTGCAGCTTGAAGACCCTAATGAGCCTTTTCACGGCGGCATAGACATGATTGTTCAGTTTCCGAATAAGCCGTCGATTGTTGTTAGTGGTGCAAGTGGCGGTGAACGTTCGGTTTCGGCTGTCGCGTTCATATTTGCCTTGAAGGACTTTACGCCTTCATCGTTTTATATTCTTGACGAGGTTGATGCGCACTTGGATGCTTTTCACGTTTCGAAGCTTGCTGACGTTCTTTTGGAAGAGGCTGGAAAAATCCAGTTCATAGTGATTACCCTGAAGCCTGAAATGGTGAATAAAGCCCAGAAAGTTTATGGAGTGTACGAGCGTAACGGAGTTTCTAACGTGATATCCGCTAAGTTCTTGGAGGCAGCTGCTTAGTGTCAACGGCAATACGAAAGCCCTTTTACTTGAGACCACCATGGAACATTCTCTTTGAACTTAACAAACTTGACAAGCTCAAGCCTTGGAATGTGAACATATCTTATTTGCTTAGGTCGTTTCTTTCGGAGATGGAGCAGACGGGAAAGGTGGATTTCAGGGCTTCAGGTGTAGCGCTTGATTCTTCTGCGCTTATTTACTTGATGAAATCCAAGCTTTTGCTGACTTTGCAGGAACCGCCAGCGCCGCCCAAAGCTTCTCCGGGTTTAATTCCACCTCCATTGTTTTTGCCTCTTAGGCATGAGTTGACTTCGACGACTATACAGAATTTGTTGGATGTGTTGGATGAGGTGTTGAGGGGTGAGAAGCTGCATCGTTTGGATAGGGTTGTTGCGCAGCCTGTTCTTCCTTCTATGGTGGATATTTTGCCTCAGTTTGATATGTTTTTGGCGGAGATTGAGATGCAAATGGAGAAGCTTTACGAGCTTCTCTGCGAGAAAGTTAAGGGTGCGGGGATTATCGAATTTTTAACTATTATAAGAGGGGTTGCTCATATTGAAGCGGTTCGCACTTTTATTCTGCTGTTGTTTCTGGCGCAGGATGGAAAGGTGCGTTTGTGGCAGAATGAGGAGACAGAGGAATTATACATTGCTGTGGGGAACTTTAACGTTGCAAAAGACCAAGGAACAAGCAGTTAACGCAGATGTTGCGGGTAAGCAGGCGCAAGAAGCTGAGAAAAAGCAGCTTTGCTTGCAGTTGTTGGAGGCGGCTTTGTATGTTGCTGGTCGTCCTTTGGATCTTAACGAGTTGTGTTCGGTATTGAACACGCGGTCTAAAAAGAAGACCAAGAAGTACATTAAAACGCTTATTCAGGAGTATTCAGCTAGGAACACGGCGCTCGAGATTTTGGAGTTGAAGGATGAACGTTACGTTTTGCAGCTAAAAGCGGATTATACGCCGTTGGTTAAGAAGCTTGTCAACAGGCCTTTGCTTTCTTCTGGTCCGTTGAAAACTCTTTCGTACATTGCGTATAGGCAACCTGTTTCGCAGAAAAGAGTGATTGAAGTTCGGGGTCAGCATGCTTACGGTCATGTGAAGGTTCTTAGAGATATGGGGTTGGTTGCGGCTGAACGCGCTGGACGTTCTATGACGCTTAGGACAACTGATTATTTCGCGGATTATTTCGGGTTGACTCAGGATACTGCAACGATGAAGAGAGAGTTAAAACGCATTTTCGGCGAAGCAATGAAAGAATGAAGTCAATCTGTAAACGGGAAGCGTTCCAGTTGCTTCGGAACTGACGTGCGATTTTTTGTCTATCCCCCCTCTATATATAGATTAAACCCGAGCGTAAACTGAAGCGGCTCTATCGCCGGGAAAAGACTGTGGCGCTTAGGGCTTAGTGGTTTTTTGAATGTCTGTTTTTTGTTTCGCGCACAACTGAACGTCGATAATTAGAATTGCATTTTTTCAAGGAAATCCTAAAATAGCTGGTATCCCAACATGTGGGAAAAACTGAGGCGATGATATTTAGCACTGCAAGAGTAGTGTTACTCGTAACTTGGCTTTGCATTTTAATGATTTCAACAAGCTCTGCAGTGCTTTTTCTCGAAAAAATGGGAAATCAGGCTGCCCAAACTCTACCCATTACGGTTTCATGCGTAGGCGACAGCATTACTGAATGGTCGGGATACCCAACGATACTGCAGAACATGCTTGGCAGCAGTTACGAAGTGAGCAACTTCGGCGTGGCTGGGGCAGCGGTGTCACCAAGCGGGTATACGTCCTACGTCAAGCAGCCAGAATTTCATGAATCAAAGGATGTTGAGCCTTCGATTGTGGTAATAATGCTTGGAACCAATGACGCCCACACATCCCAAAATGCAAGCAATTTCTCCTCTGACTATAAGAATCTGGTGTCCGAGTACCAAACACTTCCATCCCATCCGAAAATTCTTCTGGTGGAACCTCCCCCCATTTACGATAACAAATTAGAGCTGAACGACACACATTTAGACGGCTACGTTCTCCCCGGCATCAAGCAAGTTGCTTATGAACTTGGCTTGCCCACGATTGACATTAATGCTGCTTTGGCGAACCATCCAGAGTTTTTTGAGGATGGTGTGCATCCGAACAGCGAAGGAGCGCTTGCAATAGCGACAGAAATTGTTCAAAATCTAGGTCTTGAAAATTAGAAGCAGGCTTGGCAGAGTCGCAATAGGGTTTTGTTAATCTATGTCTGAAAAGTACGCGTATAAACCCGATGCTTACGTGAATCGAAACGGAAAGGTTTTTCGCTTCAAAACGACATCCGCGTATTAATTTTCGGGCTTTTGCAGAAATCTTTAACACCATCGCACTTCAATTCTATAATTAAAAGGTCACGCGCCAAGGGAAACATCAATGAGCCTACTAAGCCACGACAGCTTCTGGAACGCTGTAATCAGCTTGCCTACCACAAAAAAAATGCTACAGCTATCCCTGAAAAAATGCGGCGCGTGCGGCAGAACAATCCTTGAAGCGGCGCTGGACGATTACGTGGGAAAGGAAAGCACGTGCAGGTGTGGTGGCTTCTACTCGCAGATTATAGGGTTCTGGATAGAGTTCCTCAGGCGAAGCCTATCCGTGAAAAGGGAGAAAGTGGAAAAACTCTTGGCTGACCCTTACGCGCAGAGAGCCATAATCACCATAGTCCGCTCGTTCAGCCACTTCGGAATAAGGAAGCCGCTCAGCATTTACGCGCCGTTCCTCGTGGTATGGGATTTCACACATAAATGCAACCTAAGGTGCAAACACTGCTACTCAAACTCGGGCGCGGCAAGCGAAGCGGAACTCACCACGGAAGAAGCGCTTGAAGTGGTGGATCAGCTGGCGGATTTCGGCGTGACAGCCCTCGCCTTTTCAGGAGGAGAACCCCTCAGCAGGAAAGACTTTTTTGAAGTGGCAAGCTACGCAGCAAAACGCGGACTTTACGTTTCAGTAGCCACCAATGGCACCTTACTCACCAAAGAAAACGTAAACAGACTCAAGCAAGCCAAAATTAACTACGTGGAAGTAAGCATCGACGGCGCTACGGCGCAGACGCATGACGCTTTCAGGGGAGTGCCCGGCGCATTTGACAAGGCAGTGGCGGGGTTGAAGACCTGTGTGGAAGCTGACCTGTGCGCGTGCATAGCCACCACGGCAACCAAGAGCAACTTGGCGGAGATGCCGGGAATCTTGGATTTGGCAGAGGAAATCGGGGCGGAAAGATTCACCTACTTCAACTTCATCCCAACCGGACGCGGAAAAGAGCATTACGACCAAGACCTCTCACCTGAAGAACGAGAAAAGCTCATGCGCTATCTGCTGGATAGAATGTCAAAAGGCTACAAAGTCACCATCTTAACCACGGCACCACAGCTAGCCCGCGTAGCCCTGCAATGCCAAGGACCCGGCGACGAGGCAACCATGTCGATGGCGCACATGCAAACCGTGAAGGTGAGCAAGAAAGCCGTGCCACTGGCTGATTTCATAGGCGGATGCGGAGCTGGACGCCTGTACTGTTCGCTGTCGCCGCAGGGCGATGTGCACCCGTGCGTGTTTTTCCCCGTGAACGTTGGAAACCTAAAGAAAGAGAAGTTCGGGGACGTGTGGCTAAACTCCAAACTCTTCAATGCCTTTAGAAATAGGGAGAACCTGAAAGGTGCCTGCGGAAAATGCAGCTACAAGTACATCTGCGGAGGATGCCGAGCCCGAGCAAGCGCCTACAACGACGACGTCCTATCTTCTGACCCCGGATGCATACTAGCTAAAGAATCGAGGGGTGAGAACGGTGTCTGAAAGGCGGCAAAAAACAGTCAAAATATTCAGAACCCAAGACGGCATAGCAGAAATTCTGAAGGAAGCCGTGAAAGGCGCAGGTTTGCGTGGGAAACGCACTGTTTTCGTGAAGCCCAACATGAGCCACCCCGGGTACATTCCCGGTGTGGTGACAGATCCAGAACTCCTGAGCGAGCTGGTCAGTTTGCTTCGGGATGAAGCGGAAGAGGTGATAGTGGGCGAATCCAACGGGTTCAATTATCCATGCCGCTCAGCATTCGAAAAGACAGGCATAGAAGTTGCGGTGAAGAAAGCAGGGGGCGCGGTGATTAACCTTTCAGACGACAAGGTGGTGAAAGTAAACTTCCCAGACGGCTGCCCTTTGAAAAGGCTGTTCCTGCCCAAAACCGTGCTGGACGCAGACGCCGTGGTGGATGTTGGGCTCATGAAAACCCACGAGTTCGCCGTTTACAGCGGCGCCATAAAAAACCTGTTCGGCTGCGTCCCCAGCGACAGGCGCATCTACCTGCACCCGTACCTGCCCCAAGTTTTCTACAGGTTATACACGGTCTTTAAGCCGCAGCTGACAGTTATGGATGCAAGAGTGGGAATCGAAGGAAACGGCCCCACAAAAGGGAACCCTGTCAAAATGGATTTAATGCTCACAAGCAACGACGCGTTAGCCCTTGACATAACCGCCACAAAAATAATGTGCCTAGACTGGAAACAAACCTACCTCGGCTACATCGCTGCAAAAACAGGCTTACACGAAGAAGCAATCAATGTGGAAGGCTTGCAGGTAAACCATGTGAAGCGTCGGTTTGAGCCTCCGAGAATCGATTTACCCGTGAAAGCGCAGATCGAAATTTACAAGCACGAGTACTTGACGAAACTGCTTTTCTGCTCGCTGGACGTCGTTAAGCTCTTCCAGAAAGTCACCGTGGCGTACAGGGGAAAGCCGATAGAAGTCGGCTAGCTCAGCGCTTCATCATAAACCTTAAGCACCTTCTGGACGATAAGCCGCCAATCAAACCGCTCCAAAATAGTTTTCCGCGCCTGAAACGCCATTTCCGAAGCCGCCTCAGGATGCTCCAGAAGATACAAAATCCTGCCCGACAGTTCTCTCGCGTTGAACGGCTGCACCAAAAACCCGTTTTTCCCGCTCGCTATCATTTCTGGAATTCCGCCCACATTCGTGGTTACAACGGGCAAGCCGCTGGACAGGGCTTCCAACACCGCGAAAGGAAGGTTCTCGTAGAAAGTGGAAAACGCGAAAACATCCGCCGCTTGATAGAGCTTTGGCAGCTTGCTGTCAGGAAAGTATCCTGTGAAAACTATGTTGTCTCTCACTCCAAGCCGCGTAGCGTGGTCCACGAGCTTCTTCATTTCGTTGCTCTGTCCTTTACCGGAGATTATGAATTTGGCACGGGGAACCCTGCGAACCACGGCGGGCATGCTTTCGATAAGTGTGAACAAGCCTTTGCGG
>CAZPND010000003.1:0-41059 GCA_964587975.1 uncultured Candidatus Bathyarchaeia archaeon | reverse complement strand
AGTGCTGGCTGCCTGAGGGGAAAGGGTCCCTAGTACGAGAGGAACGGGACGCTGTAGCCTCTAGTTAACCGGTTGTCCGACAGGGCAGTTGCCGGGCAGCCACGCTGCTGAGGATAAGAGCTGAAAGCATCTAAGCTCGAAGCCTCTCCCGAAAAGAGGCAGCCGTTCCCGGTTTTCCGGGACGAAGGCTCCCATAAAAGATGGGTTTGATGGAACCGGGGTGTAAGCTGGAAGACTTTGGTCGACCAGCTCAGCCTGCGGTCACCAACCGCCTGAGGTGTCGGGTCGGTGGTGTCTGAGCGATATTTGGTTGTGTCCTTGCGTGAAGCGCGCCGTTGTTTGGCCTGTGTGTGGCGAACCTTTGAAAAAACAAATCGATAACTTTTAGTTGCTTTTGGTTACTTTTTGTTGTTTCTTATTACTTTACGTTCTTTTTAGCTGGGAGTAAGCAGTTTCTTCAACTGGTTTCGACGGATTTTCCATTAGGCAGTATAAGGGATTCTGCTTGCATAGAATAGCTTTCGTGGATTAAATTTTAATCCCCGAAAAGAGAAGAAGATGAAAAAGTAAAACGAAACAGAATGGAAGAAGAACAAAACTATGAGTTAGCGTTAGCTCCAGAAGCATTCAAGAAACGGTACAATGAACTAAAACAACTTGACTCTCAAATTCGAAGCTTGAATCTTTATGGGACTGTGGATCGAATACATGAGATAAACGAATTGAAAGCAAAGTTTCAACAGATATTAGCAGAAATTCAAGCTGTTGCTTGGAAGGGTTACCTGATAACCTTTGTAGAGGAACCTAGTTTCGTAAGCAAAGCGAATAGGGAGCACAAGTTGTACAAGGAAAATGGCACATGGAAGATCAAAGGATTTGAAGATATAGCTAATGCTGGTGCGACTTTTGATTTTGACGGTAAAACGGGATTACCTACTAAGATCAAGAGTAAAAAGAAGATAGTGCGATTATTCGGGAACCCAATCGACGTACCAATAGAACACGAAATAACATATGAAACACAAGAAACTGTAGCAGCAGTGATTGCAAAGGAAGCAAAGAAACGCAAAGGCTATGGGAAGATAGTCTCTAAGCCTAAAGAGTGGTCTTGCACTAGATGTCATAAAAGTGAACGATGATAAGTTCTGTTCTGGTTGCGGAAAGCCTATGGAGAGTTGGCAATAGGGGACAAGCTTCAATGCTTCTCCCTTTTTAATAATACTCGCGTTTTCTGGGCTATTCTTTATGCCCGATTCACAGGCAAACCAGCATATTTGGATCCTAATAGAAATTCGTTGCAGAAAGGTAGAGGGGGTCTACCGTATTGGCGCAGAAACCGCCCAAAAACATGCAGAAAACCGCACTCAGCAGAAAACGATGCAGTTCAGTATATATAGAGGGGGTATAGACAAAAAATCACACGTTAGAGCCGTAACGTCAGGTTTTTGGTAGGGAAGTCTTTATTTGTTTAGATTGGTTATGGTTTGTTTGAGGTGTTTGTTTTGGGTGAAAGTCATAATTTGGTGAAGAAAAATTTTGAGACGGAGATGTGGGTTAACGGAGAAAAGTTGCCGTTGAATCATTTTGTGCAGGAAACGGTTGCCAACGTCCTTTTGGGTTTTTCGAAGACGCTTAAAGGATTGGACACGGTTCCTGAGAACATGGAAGTGAAAGTCCGGAAGCTATCGAAGCCAGTGGAAGTTGACGCGCACACATACCCTTAATCGGGTTGAAACGGGAAACGGTTGAGCCGTGAAAGGCATCTACGTCCTGATAATCCGCGTAAGCAAAGACATCAACGTAAACGTAGGCGCACTGGGCAGAAAAAACTTCGCAAAAGGCTTGTACGCTTACGTTGGCTCCGCACAGACTAACTTGGAGCAGCGAGTGAAACGCCACTTAAGACGCGAAAAACGCCTGTTCTGGCACATCGACTACCTGCTTGCCAACGAAGCGGCAAAAATCACCCAGGTTCTTTTCAAACAAGCGGACAAAACCTGGGAATGCAAAACCGCCACGCGCATCGGCGAAAACGGCACACCAATCGCTGGTTTCGGCTGCTCCGACTGCCGCTGCAGAAGCCACCTTTTCCGCATCGGCGATTGCAAGTTTTTGCTTGGTTCAATGCAGCCGCTAAGCGGGTTTAGCTGACCACTTTTCGGAACTGATACAACGTAGCGCTCATCGTTATAACGGCAACCAGCCCTATTACGCCCCAAGCAGGAAGTATCGTGCCCCAATCATAGCCATTAATCATAAGCGCTCGACTGGCATCAACAGCGTAGCTTACAGGATTAAACATCGAAACAGTTTGCACCCATGAGGGCAGAAAACTAATCGGAAACAACGCAGGACTCAAGAACAGCAACGGAAAAGTGATGACTCCACCTATCGCGAAAACCGTCTCGGAACTTCTCGTCTTCATGCCCAAAGCTAAAGAAATTCCCGACCACGCCAACCCAAAGAATGCAAGCGTAAAGAAAACAAGCACAATTCCCACAACACCAGTGGTAACTGAGGCACCCAAAACGTACGCTAAACCGAGAATAATAGCCGTCTGAATCACCACCCTAAAGGCATCACTGCTTAACCTGCCCAAAAGAATCGCAGGACGACTCACAGGCGTCACAAGCATCTTCTGCAAAAACCCAGAATCAATATCCGCCACAATCGAGTTCCCAGACTGCAACGCACTCCCAAACGCGTTTTGCATCAGAATACCCGCAGTCGCAAACTCAAGATAACTCACTCCAGGCGGCAAAATTCCAGGAAAATTAGAAAGCCGCGTCAGCAACTGAGTAAACAAAACAAGAAACAAAATAGGTTGAAAAAGAGAAAAGAAAAGCAAAATAGGAGTGCGAACAAGTTTCGTAAGATACCGCACGAAAATGTAACGAGTGTCAGAAAGCAAAGTCACTTCTAACGCCTCCCGCCACCAAACATTCTACTAGGAGCTTTAACTAGTTCCTCGGTTCGTATTCTTCTACCCGTGTGCTTCATGAAAACATCATCCAGCGAAGGCGAGGAAAAAGTCACAGACGTAAGCCGAATGTCGATGCTATCTAACGCCCGCACAATATCGGCGATTAGCAGGCTAGCGTTCTTGGCGTAAACGTTGAGGCATTCTTCTGAATCAATTATCTCGGTCACATCCGTCATACTTTTGATGAGTTCCTTTGCTTTAGCACCGTCTTTTTTGCAGTTCTCAAGCGAAATTCTAATGGAGTCTGCGCCAATTTGACGTTTTAACTCAGCAGGAGAACCACTAGCCACTATTTTTCCAAAGTCAACTATTGAAAGCCGCTTGCAAAGCCTATCCGCTTCCTCCAAATACTGAGTTGTCAGAAAAATCGTGGTGCCGTCTTCTTTGTTAAGTTTCTCCAGATAAGTCCATATTGCTATCCGCGACTGAGGATCCAACCCAGTTGTCGGCTCATCCAAGAAAAGCAGTTTAGGTTTATGAATAAGCGCAGTCGCCAAGTCCAACCTCTTTTTCATGCCACCCGAATAATTCCGTGCACGCTTGCCCGCAGCAGATTCAAGCTCCACAAGCTTCAACAATTCAGCAACGCGCTCACGTATTTCGCCGCTGTCCATTTGTTGAAAATGCCCCTGCAGAGTCAAGTTTTCTCTGCCTGTGAGATCACCATCCACCGTGGTTTCTTGACTTTGGACGCCAATTATCTTGCGAATCTCAGACGAATCAGTGTCAACATCATATCCCGCCACGCTGACGGAACCAGACGTTTTCTTCAGAAGCGTGGTAAGTACCTTTATGGTTGTGCTTTTTCCCGCGCCGTTGGGTCCGAGGAACCCGAAAAACTCGCCTTCTTTCACGCTGAAGGATATGTTGTCAACGGCTTTTGTGCCGTCAGAATAAACTTCCACTAAATCCTTCACGGATATTATATCAGACATAAAACCTTCTCACACCTAAGTCGCAACTTCAAAAAAATAACAATATGTGACTGTAACCCAACAACAACAAAGATAGAAATTAAAGTTTTCCAACCAACGTGCACTTTTCCATGGAACAGTTTCCTATTAAACATGTAACTCCAGGACTGAGCCAACAATAGCATATTAGCTATGCATCCATTAAGTTATTGAGGAAGTTTGGCTCAACCAACGATTTCTATTGTTTCAACGCTGTTAATCACTGCAATATTGCCACTTATTATCCTTTTGATGGCTACGGACTTGTCTCTGAAATATCCCTTAAAGAGAAAAAACATAGGCACCGTTCTGGCTATAATTGGCGTTCTTGAGGTAATAGGGTTCTTCATGCTCTCATTTACTTTTGAGGGAGTAACCTACCGAATACCCTTTTCACCAAGACTAATCATGGTGATGCAAGGAAGCATTACCTTAACTGGTGGATTGGTGATATTGTATTACGCCAAGCCTCAAAGAATAAACAATATGGAAAAGCCTAATCCTCCAAACGTTGAAAAGCAAGAAATTCCCTTAAGACAAGACGCCACTGAACAAAAGAAACAAATTGGCACCATAGATGATATAATCATAGAGATAGAGAAAGGAACAACATAAGTTTGATTTAGATTTAATAAATTTTTTTTGTCTCAACAATACGATAGGTTTCTAATGTTTGCGTTTCTTAAAGTAGACTAGTAGACCTAAGCCAACAGCTATCGGAATCACAGGTCCAATTACAACTATTGCTGGAATAGAGTGAGAACTGCCTTCAGGCGGAGTGGGTGTTGGTTCTGTTGAAGGACTTGGAGAGGCTATAGGGTCTGGACTTGTGTAGCTGGTGTCAATGACAAAATCCACAAATGTATCCATGTGCTCGCCATGAGCATCTGTTGAATAAGCCTTTAGTGTGTGGTTGCCTTCAGATAGGTTATTCAAAACTGTTTCTGCCCAGAACTGAGATTGGGCAAGGAGACGCTTACCCAGTGACTTATGCAAATCAGTCAGGGTTACATTTGGGTTTTTATCAAGACGGTAAGCAATGCTGACAATTTCTGGATTACTTACCTCTCTATAAGCTATTATTTTGAGTGGGATAGAAGTGGTTGCGTAGACCTCTTTGGAATTTGGAGAGTGAATAGCGAGATAATCCGGTGGAAGGAAATTAGCATTAGCCACTTCACCAGTCTGCATTCCAGCTATTAGTAAAACAGAGCTGGCTAGTATCAGCATGATTGCAAATTCTGTTCTCTTCATTACAGCACCACCTAATAATACGCTAAAATAGCCCTTATCCTTTGTTATGGGACTGTTTTTTAGACGCTCCCTGATTTTGTTTTAATGGTCATTATAAGCATGAACAGCTCTCTGTGGACCGCCTAAACCTATGTAGTGAGGTGAAAGACAAAATGAGAGTAGTTTGCGAAATACGTCATCAAGAGGATAGTTACAGAAGTTACGGAATTGCTACCGAGTAGACATTACCGCTCAGAATTAAAAGCTAAAGCTGTTTGTCCACTCTATTATCACCAACAAACTCAAGTTCATGCTGAGGCGCAGCTAAAGAATATAAAGGCGGAAATCTTTAACAAGCAGAATACTGAAAACACCTTTAAACACTAAGAGTGTTCAGTTGTTCAGAAAAAGAAGCCAGCTACAGGCTCCAAAACAAGCGGTTGTAGTCTAGTTTGGCTAGGACATCAGCCTGCCACGCTGACGACCCGGGTTCAAATCCCGGCGACCGCACCAAAAACGTTCTCAAAAAGACCTACCCCTCCCTTTTATATACATTGAATCACCAAAAGCAACATGTGACCGATTAAGGAGTTGATGTATGAATGTCTGAATCAAACGTGACAACACTGAAACGCGTTGAAGGATACAAGTTTAAAGCCGAATTTGACGCTGAAGGCATTCCCGACCTCATTGTTGACGAGTTTAAGCCCATAGGTGAAAGTTCCGCGCCTAATCCAACGCGGCTTTTATCCGTTGCTGTGGGTCACTGCCTCAGCTCAAGCCTCCTGTACTGCTTAGCCAAAGCAAGAATCAGCGTTCTGAACCTCGAAACCACGGTTAAAACCACTTTGGGAAGAAATGAACAGGGCTATCTGCGAGTAAAAAATCTGGACGTTCAGATGCACCTGAATGTCGATGAAAAAGACAGGTCACGAGTTGCCAGATGCTTAGATGTCTTCGAAAACTACTGCACCGTCACTCAAAGCGTGAGAAACGGCATAGCCGTAACCGTGAACATAAAATAAGCGAGAACCTGATTAACGGAGATTTCGAGGCAGTTTTTTATGAAAAACCAACAAGCGCAAGCCAACTATTACTATTTCAACATGTGACCTTCACGGTCAATTTCGCCTTCGCGGATTCTTGTGGTGGAGATCGGTTTACAGTTTTCCGCAGGCACCATGCTGATTGCGACTATGGTGAGCCGTGGCAGTTGCGCCTCGCTTCTTTTCTGGTTAATTTTTGTGGCGGTTTCTTCAGTTTCTTCACTCACGACCAAGGCTTCTATGCATTTGTCGGTTGCTGTAGCGCCGTAAGGATCGTTTAATGGGGTAATTTCAGCCCTATCACTTAAGTTCAAGGCTTCCAAGAAAGCCTTTAACTCTTTCAGCCTTTCCTCGAAAGACGCAGTAACGTGCGGCTTGCTCATTTTCTTGACAAACTCGTCAGAGCACAAACCGATCAAAACGTGTTCACCAATCTCAAACGCTTTCATAAGCAAAACCTTGTGTCCCCTATGGAATTCATCGAAGGTTCCGCCAACCGCCACTTTTCTAAATTTCTTCATGGCTTACAAGCCTGGCTCCTTGAAAGTCAATCTTAGCCGCAAGGATTTTCTCGTTGGGTAAAACCTGCTTAAAAGCTTCTGCTATTTCCCCCACGTTTTCCTCAAGCACAAGCGCGTGAACCGCTTCGCCCACCATGTTCTGCGCCACGCCCACCGCACCAGCTTTTTCAGCCGTCTCCACCAACCGCCTAACCCGCGCCGTCATGAATCCTGCTTTATCCGCGAAATCCAAACAGCACGCCATGAAATTCTCTATAGAAGGCTCAGCCAAAATCGCCTCCAACGTCCTTCGCCCATAACGGTTAACCTGCTGTCGCTTCTCAGCCGAATTTAACACCTGCTTTGTGGGCGTGGCACCGAAAACTCCTGCCACAATTACATAATCATCGCTTAGCGGTATGCGGTCAATGACGCTTATTCCGGGTGCGCCTGGCTCGACCGTGATTGCGCAGCCACCCAGCATCAATGGACCGACAGTGCCTAAACCCGTTTTGCACCTGACCTCAGTAGCATGCGCGATTCTGCCGATTTGATTAAAAGTCAAGTGTAAACCCAACGCTTCCGATAATGCCAGTCCAGTGGTTAATGCGCCTCCTGCGCTCGTGCCGAAGCCCGCGCCGACCGGAACATCAATTTTATGATTAACCACAACATCGAAGAGCTTGTCAGCCTTGTTCAGCAGCATTTGAGCAACCGTTTTTGTGGTTTCTGCCTCCGGCGCAAGGTTTCCGTTAATGAAAACGCGGATGCCGCTCTTTTTTGCTTCCGAAACAGATACTTCCGTTAAAACGCCTTTTTGGATGCCGAAGCCGCCACCTCTGGAGCCAACGCGCTCCAAATCCACGATGGGCTTTCCATCTTCTGTTCTGTCGCATATCTCAAAAAAACTGGAGATTCCAGCTGGCGCAAAGGCTTTAGCGGTCTTGGTCAACGTTTTTGCCCTTTCTTTCTGTTCTTGCCCTAAATTTAAGGGATGGAAATGCCCTGTAACAGGCTTTGATTATGGGTGGTCCTGCAAGAAGAATGAATGGGATTTCAGTGGCGAATGTCCAAACAAAAAGAGGAAGAATATATGAGGCGGCAAACGGCGTTCCGAAAAAGGAGAGGAAAAACGGGCTGACTGCCCATACAGTAACGGACAGCAAACCAGCGCCTACTGCCTGCCCGATTACGGACGCTATAGCGTAACTTCTCCATTCTTTCCAACGAATGGCAACTGCAGCGATAACCGCAAGACTTAGGATGATTGTTAACACGAAAGTTAGGAGAAACACTTCAGTTGACAAACCTGTGTAAGACGCAAACTCTGGGAGAAACATCATCGTAGGTACAAGCAACCCAACAGCGGCGACTGCTACGCCTGCAAGGGCCTGTTTCAGGCTGATGTTCCTACTTGCTATGTATCCGATTAGAAAGAATAATATAAAGTTCGGCGGTACACCGGCTGCGAGACTTAAACCGGCATTTCCATGGACAAACATGTCTCTTATAAAGATGCCAAAGGCGCCACTTAACCCCCCTACCCATGGACCATATAATACTGCGAAAATGGCAGGTATGACAACTGCCGGCAGAAATCCTACGCCAAAAAAAGTGATGTTGGCAGTTAAAATTCCAACCACAGCATAAAGCGCTGCACAAATGCCGATGACAGCGATATCTTGAGTTTTCAACAGTTTTCCCTTTGAACTTAAGCTTAACATTCACATAAGGTGTCCCAATTAAGTATTCCGTATATAATGTTTAAACATGTTTAAACTTCCCACGATTCCAATGAAGCTTTTTCGCCATTTGCATTTTCATGGAAAAATAACAAGGGTATCCAGTCGAACTGCTTAAACATTTTTCAAATGCTTATGTTAATTTCGCTTTTTTAATTTAAGCTGGTGCTCATTATCTTCGATTCATAAGAGTTAAGTTAATGAGAATTATCACTTGAAAACACAAAAGAGGGAAAAGATATGCCAGAATATTTAATATTGCTCAAAGTGAACCCAGCTAAATTAGCCGAGACATTAGAAGCCCTGAGAAAAATGGAGCAAAAACCCGTTGCCGGAGTAGACTTGCAGTACACCATAAACATTTTCGGTTCCTGGGACGCAGGACTTTGGATAAACGCTGAAGAAAACGCTCAAACTTTGCAGTTTGTACAGAAAAAACTGAAAGACCTTAACGGCGTTACAGACGTGTACCCAATTCCCACGTTTCCACACGGCGACACGGGCAGCACTTGAAGCATCAACGAAGCCGAAGCTTAGAATTGAAGACTCAACGCATCAAAAACGCAACAGCTGAGCAAAAGCCCATTTGGGTGGGCTTGTCTTTTTTATTTTTTTACATCTTGAAGTTAACATTACGCATGCTTGTGTAGTTATGTTTTACATGAATACAAAATTGGATAAGTAATACTTACTCTCCTTAAACAAGGACTATATACGCTTTTGAAACAATTATCTAATGAATGGCGCGCTAAAGTGATGCAGAAGCAGAACGAAGAAAAACAGAAGAAAGAAAGCTACCGATGCCCAAATCCTAATTGTAATAGCGTTTTTTCCAGACCTAAAATAATCAAGTACTACGTGTGCCCTAAATGCCAAACACTTGTTAAAATGGAAACGGCGGAAGGCAACGCGAAAAAGAAAAAGCGTGGACCAACCGAGGAAGACTTCAAGAAAAAAGAAGCTGAATTGCTAAAGGCTAAACAAAAAGCCGAACGCCTAGAAGCCGAGTTGTCAGAAGCGCAGCAAAAGGCGAAACAGTCAGAGGAAAAGAACAAAGCTGAACGTTTAGAATCGGAACATAAGGCAAAACAGTTGAAGGAGAAACTGCAAGCAGAACGCGAAAAATCAGACCAGGAAGCCGTGCAGCTAGAGGCGGAACGACTCGAACTGGAACTGAAAGCAAAGCAGATTGCGGCGGAACTTTTGGAGTCGGGAAGAAAAGCGAGACGGTTAGAGGCAGAACAGAAAGAATCAGAACAAAAGGCAGAGCAGTCAGAGGCTAAACGGTTAGAAGCGGAGCAAAAAGTGGAGCAGTTAGAAGCACAACGAAAAGAAACGCAGCTAAAACTAGGGCAATTAGAGGCTGAACAGAAGGAAGCCGAGCGGCAGCAGACAGAACGACTGAAAGCAGAGCGAAAGGAAGCGCAACGGTTGGAAGCGGAAAGAAAA
Organism: uncultured Candidatus Bathyarchaeia archaeon; assembly: GCA_964587975.1. Classification (GTDB taxonomy): domain Archaea; phylum Thermoproteota; class Bathyarchaeia; order Bathyarchaeales; family Bathycorpusculaceae; genus SG8-32-3. The sequence continues at coordinate 31,153 of CAZPND010000003.1, read as the reverse complement.
ACAGAACAACTGAAGGCGGAAAAGAAAACGAAACGGCTAGAAGCGGAACTGCTGGAAACGGAGCGCAAGGCAAAACAGTTGGAGTCAGCACTGGAAGCGGAACGAAAGAAAACAGGGCAGATGGAGACCGAGCGAGTGGAAGCCGAAGGCAAACTGGAGTTGTTGGAGGCGGCACGGGAAGAAACACAGAGAGAAGTGGAGCGGCTGGAGGCAGAGCGGAAGGCAGAACAGTTGGAAGCGGAACAAAAAACAGAGCAGTTTGAATCAAAGCTTGTTGAAGCCGAAAAGAGGGCAAAGCGGTTGGAGGCAGAACTAGAAGCTGAACGCAAGGAAGTTAAACAGAAAGTAGGGCACATAGAGTCAGAACGGTTAGAGGCGGAAAGAAAGGCGCAATTATTGGAAGCTGAACGAGAGGAAATCCAGAAAAAGGTAGAGAAGCTGGAGACGGAACGAAAGGCGGAGCTGCTGGAAGCAGAACGGCTAGAAGCGGAACGAAAGGAGGCAGAGCGGGCAGAAGCAGAACGGTTGGAAGCACAGCGGATGGAAGCAGAGCAAAAGGCGGAGAGATTAGAGGTGGAACGATTGGAGGCTGAGCGAAAAGCAGAACACCTAAACGCAGAGCGCCTTGAAGCAGAGAAGACGGCAAAACGGTTAGAAGCTGAACGTAAAGCAGAAAGGTTAGAGGTAGAACGCAAAGTAGCGCAGTTAGAGGCTGAACGAGAAGCGAAACGGAATGAAGAGGAACAACTGAAAGCAGAGCGTCTGGAAGCGGAACAGAAAGCCGAACAGTTGGAGGCAGAACTGAAAGCAGAACGTTTAGAGGCTGAACGAAAGGACGCAGAGCGAAAAGAAGCGGAACGGTTAGAGACAGAGCGAAAGGAAGCACGGCGAATAGAGGTTAAACGAAAAGTAGAGCAACTGGCAGAACGAATGGCAGAGCGAATGGAAACGGAACAGAAGGAAAAAGAAAAGCGGCAACATGTTAAAATTGAAGCGCCAAAGCCGATAGAACCGCCTCAAGCTGAACAGCAGGCAGCTAGTGCAAAGGAGGCTGACAAATCATCCGATTCTGGATGTGAACATTATTTTGGTTACCTCAGTCAACGCAAAAAAGGAGAAGAAATACCTGCCACATGCTTAGAATGCCCCAAATCTTTAGATTGCATGCTCGGGGACTACTACAAATCAAAAGAAAGCGTTGAGGAGATCAAAAAGTGGTACCCCGCCGAACACTGACCTCCAATTAACTGCAAAAACAGATTTACGCCAGAAAAAAGGGGACTGATGCCTCCAACGTGTTGGTGTAACGGCTTTTCTCAACGACTATGCCTATTTGAAATGTAACAACCTGAAGCGAGTGTCAAGCATTAAAAAACGTTGACAAGCTTTAGAACAACGATGATTGTGGCAATTGATGATAGTAATAACAGAATTTTTCTTTTTGAAGTGAAAAAGCCTTCCTCAGGCTCTTCCTCTTGGATTTCGTATTCTTTGACTTCCTTTGTTTTGGTGTCAATCTGCACTCTGGCAGTTCCTTTTTGAAGTTTTATTTCTACGACGTTAGTTTCGCCATCCAACGATAGCTTAGTTGGAAATTGGCCTTGCTTGTAACCTAGACGGCTCATAAAATCAGTGGCTAAATGCGTCGTTTTCTCCGCGCTGAACTGAAAACCAGCTTCCCTTTGAGGTGGTTGGGGCTTAGCCGCAACCGTATTCACCTTTTCTTCAACTATAAGATTCCCAGCTGGACTTTTACTGGTTAAACTGGAAACGTAGGCTTCATCAGGAACCTGCGGTTGACGCGTCTGCTCAGGTTCAGCTCGAAAAAACCGCGTATGCGTGATTGAAAAACTTTCAGGTACGGCCTCTAAATCAAGTTTTACGGAGGTTTTTTCAAATTTGCTTACAATCACGCCTCCGGTGACGCCGTTTACTATCGCAGTCACCTTTTTTCCGTTTTTCAAGTTTTTGAAAGTGAGTTCATAAACAGGACTGTAAATTATCGTGCGCTCGTTGATTTCAAAGTTTTCTCGGATAATCTCCGCAACATCCGCAGGCCGCTTCGCAATTCTGGCGCGAAGAATCGCTATCTCTTCTTCAAGTGAGACCTGAGGTTTTCTTAAATCCAAGCCGCCTGATGGTTCATTTTCTAGGTCACTCTCGGAAGGTGCCAAAAACAAGTTTTCAGCCGAGACTTCCTGCAGCATTCTATCAAGAACCACGTATGTTTCGTTTTCGTAATGAGAATGCTCTTCACCCACCAGCTTAATCACTCGGGCAGCACCCCGATCAGACAGGGGTTCCGGTTTCAGTTTTTTGCCGTCAATAAAAAGCGCTTGCGTCCTATCTTCAACTTTAAGCGCGTAACCGTGGCGCCTGCAATAATCAATCGAGTATTTGCCGCCAATCACAATGTACGGTTCATAGTACTTGCTGAATGCGACAAGCAACACGTCCTTGGGTTTAGGCTTCAAGAAGCCAAACTTGGCAAAAAAACTGGTTTTTATTTTCTCTCCTTGAACCTTCACCCTGCTTGAATCAAATTTAGATTTAAGAATGACTATCCTTGTGTCAACTATCTTTTGTGGCAAGATTTCAATTTCTGCCATTGATGTCACTTGTCGCTTATTCTGTTTTTTCTGATTTGACTTTAACTGTTGTGAATCAGCGCTCCACGTTGGGTTCCAAAAGTCACGGTGCCATTAAGCTCCGATGATAGCTCATCAGCCAGTTCCTTCCGCCAAGCGGAGACTAGTCTAACATGTTTAAGAAACGAAGATATTGGGAGTTTTTGTGATTTCGAAGTCGTTGAACCCTATTTTCGGTTAGTCCGCTTTTTCAAGTTCCTAAAGGGGCTTTCTGTTCCTCTGAGGGCTTTGCGGTCTTGGCACCATTTCCATGTGGAAATGTGGGCACTGTGTACACGTCGGTGACGCCGCTCAGACTCTTCACTTTTTTCTGAACGAACTCTAGAACTTCTGAACTGTTTTCAGCGTTGATCCAGATGCCTACGTCCCAAGCTCCGAAAATGTTCATGCTGTAGCAGAGGTCTACACCGGAAACCGGTTTATCTTCCATTTTTCTTATGTCGCCTAAGGCGTCAACTATTTTTCCTGGGTTCAATTTCATCAATACCAGATATTCGGGCATACTGCTTTTTCCTCCAGTTTTTTTGTTATGTGTTGATGTGCAACGCCTAACTTAAATATTACGATTCAATAATACTTATTTCGGGTGAAAAAGAAAAAACAAAAACACCCAGAAAGCAAGAAACCACAAACAAGCCAAACAAAAGCTACCTATCATCTAATTTTCTAAGAAAACCCGGCTCCGAATAATCAAAAGTCCAAGTCTGAGACAGCCAAATCGCCTTAAAACAGTCCTTATGATAATAACTATCTAATTTCCCAAAAGAACCCTTGAGCACAACTTCTTGACCTGGCTCTATTAACTTTCCACACTCGCTACAGATCAAATCCGTTTGCCTTTCAGACTGCCGCTTTTTCAAGGCCTCACATTGCATCCTTAACTCTGCAATCTGCTTCTTCAAGGATTGCAACTTGGCTAATGCGGCTTTCGCCTTCTCCTTTCGCTCAACCCAACTACTACGGAAGCGCGCATCGTCCATCTGCATCTTTCAGCCTATCTCCTAAAGCTCCAGCCTATAAAGAAACTAATGAAAGAGTACATAATACTTTATTTCGTTAATCAGAATATTCCAGTAACTAACTCTTCAGATTTTTCAGTTACCGCAGGCTTATTTTTTCTCCAGTAGCAATGTAAACTACTGCTTCGCCAACGTACGTGGTGTGATCGGCGATTCTTTCAAGGTATCGTGACACCAAAAGGTTACACATCACACACTTATTTTGCCCACGCGCATTAGAAAGCTTATTCAGATACGCAAAGTAAAGCTCATCGACTTCTTTTTCCGTGTCTGCTAACGTTTTAGCCAATTCTGCGTTATACTGCTTGAGGGCTTCTACGCTTTTGCCGACCATCTCGGAAACTTTTTCAATCAGTTTCTGCATCAAATCCGAAGAAACAGCACATTTGTCTATTTTTGCCAGTTTTTGCTGGGTGAAAGATATGTCCCAAGCGTACCTGCCGTATCTTTCAAAGTCGTAAGCTATTTTCATGTAAGAGTTTATTATTCGCAGGTCGGATGCTACTGGCTGGTATTTAGCTATCAGCTCGAAAGCCTTGTTTTCAATGTCCACGGTCATGGAGCCGAGGATGTCTGAAAGTTCATGCACCGCCTCGGTTGCGTCTTTGCCGTTAATGAAACCGCGAATGGACACGCGAACCGCGTTTTCAGCTACTTCGCCGCTCTTATAGACCATCACGGTTAGCTGTTCTAAACCTACGTCCAACAGTCTAGTCATATCGTTCACTTAACCAAATTTTCCAGTTATGTAGTTTTCTGTTAACTCGTTCTTTGGATTCTCGAACACACTTTCGGTCTCGCCGTATTCCATAAGTTGCCCTAAGTACATAAACGCTGTTCAGGCAAGATTACGCGCTTGCCGAAAGCATTGTTGAAAAAACAAAAGACATTGCTTTGATGGAGAAAGAAGCGGTGATTTCTTCTCAAAAGGTAGATGTTGAAGATGCGCCCCATCTGCGTTTGATAATTGAGAGCATCCGCAGAACCGCGGAGTACGCCAGTGACATTGCAGAGGTAGTGCTGAACTTAACCATTGAATCAATACTCAAGTAAAGCAGGGCAAGTTTGCCTATTTTTTGTGTCGTTTTATGCGCTCTTGTCTTTGAGCTTTCTTGCGCCAGTCTCTTTTTCTCTGAGTTTGCAGGGAAAATCTGTCTTGATATTGATTATGCCCTGTTTTTCGGTGATGAGATATGTTCCTGTAAAAAGTTTCACAGTCAATCCTGTTCTGTTTTAAGGCTTCGATGTTCCTGTTTAAATCCGCTTTAGCTTCATCTTCAGTAGCGCTGTCAAACAACTCGGAATAAACGCCATAAGCGGCGTGAAACGGAAAATTTGTTGGTTCATCAATTAAAAGTTTCTCTGGAACAGGGGTTTCACTTTTGTTAGGTTCTTCAGTCATGTTTTTCCCGCTTTTTGCAGTGTAGCAAATGGTTTTTCCCTCTTTTATAGGTGTTCCTATTTGGGATAGTTTTTAGTGATACCAAGTTTGGAAAGCGCCTCAAACAAGCTCTCTTATCTTTTGTGCATCTTCTTTTAGTGTGTCAGCATCGCGCATTTGGGCGTGGTGCATCCATGCATGGTCTTTGTTCATGGGAATTATGTGGACGTGCATGTGGAAAATGACTTGGTCTGCGGCTTCGCCGTTGTTCTGGACGATTCTGATGCCTTCCGCGTCAACTGCCTTCTGTACAGCATGGGTTAGTTTCTTCACGATTGTGTATAGGTGTGCCACTTCGTCTTCTGGAATTTCGTAGATGTTCTCGTAATGCTTCTTTGGAACAACGAGTGTGTGACCGATGTTTATGGGTCTGATGCTCATGAACGCGATGACTTTTTCGTCCTCATAAACTATGCTTGCGGGTGCTTCTTTCCGGACTATTTTGCAGAATGTGCAAGTTTCGGACATGGCGATTCCAGGTTTTTACTATTCCAATGCGTTGTGGTTTTTTAGTGTTACGGAGAAGCGGCTGGCGCAACATGCTTTAAATGAAGTCTGCGGGTAATATAGCGTCATGGACACGTTAGTTGACGACATCGGAAGTTTCCCGTTGCCGCCTGAAGTGAACAGGGAAACATTCAATAGGGCATACAGGCTTGCACGAGAAGCCATATTCAGCGGAAGCGATGTTCGAAAAGACGAGTTTCTGACGAAAAATTTCTGGGAGGTCACGTTGGACGCCTTCAGGAAGAAACTCGCCTATGGACTGGATGTGATTACTTATCCGCAGCAGTATGATGGAATCAACCAAGTCAGCGACGTTATCCACAATGCAATGGCAAACGGCACTTTCCTGGTGGAGGAGAAGCTGGCGGTTTTGCCGGAAGTTTACGTAATCAATGAAGAAGCAAAGGCGCTCAGCGAGGCGTATGGGAAGGCGATTCCGTTTCGGGTCGCCATTTTTGGGCCGTTAGAGCAGTATCTGAAGGAAATAGGGACAACGCCTTACAGCGACGTGCTTGAAAGCTTCGCGGAGACCATACGGCGTTTCGCCAAAAACTCCATCTTGAACTCCAAACACATCAAGACCGAAGTAGTTTCCATAGACGAGCCAAGCTTCGGGTTCCAAACCATAGCCGCTGGAAGCGACGTTATACGCGATGTTCTGGAGAAAGCCTTTGACTTTCAAGGTGCAGTAAGGCAGATTCATCTTCATTCAGCGTCGGGGCTGCCCGATGTGTTGGAAGTGAAAAACATTGACGTGGTGTCTTTTGAGTATGCGGCGTCGCCGAAAAACATTGAAGGCATCTCACGGAAAATGCTGGAGGACGCGGACAAGCACATACGAGTGGGCGTTTCAAGGACGGATATAGACTCGATTGTGGCGGAACTGCATGATAAAGGCGTGACGAAGCCGACGGCGGAGCAACTGGTTGAAGATGAAGAAACGATAAAGAAGCGGTATGTCGCAGCCAAGGAGAAGTATGGGAACTGGATGATGTTTACGGGTCCTGACTGTGGCGTGGGAAGTTGGCCTAGCCAAGAAGCCGCATGTTTGTTGTTGGAGAGAACTGTGAAAGCGGTAAAAAGCAGCTGACACGCGAGAACGTTTTGAAAGCTGAGAAATTGCTTTCAGTAATTCAGGGAAAATAAAAGAAATAGGGGAAAAAGTGCGTATCTTACTCTTTTTTCTTGTTGCTTGATTGGTTTTTGGGTAGTTCTTTGAAGCCGTACATGCCTACTGGCGGCCATCCTGCTTCCGGCATAACTGAGGGCACCAGCATTATGGTGTTTGTGCCTGACTGTTGTCCCAACTCGTACAGTATGTTCATCCATCTTAGCCGTAAGCCTTCGCGGCTACTCTCGTAGTTTTTGGCTGCTTCTATCATCTTCTGGGATGCTTCGTACTCTGCGGTGGCTAATGTGACTCTGGCGATTCGTTCTCTTTCCGCTTGTGCTTGTCTGGACATGGCGTCCTGCAGATTGGCCGGTATTATGACGTCTCTGACTTCGACGGCTGTGGCTTTTATGCCCCATGACTCGGTTTTTTCGTCTATGATTTCGCGCAGGTGGGCGCCGACTTTTTCGCGTTCTGCAAGAAGCTCGTTAAGGGAGACTTTGCCTATGACTTCTCTGAGTGTGGTTTGTGCGGCTAACTGTGTGGCTTGGTAGTAGTTTTCAACTTGCAATACGGCTTTCTCCAGGTCCACGGGTCTCATGTAAAGTACTGAGTCCACGTTTACGGGAACGTTGTCTGAGGTGAGCGTTGACTCGGTTCTGAATTGAATGGTGTCTAGTCTGGTTGAGATTCTGACGGGTGCTCTGTCAATCAGGGGTATGAGATATGTGATTCCGGGTCCTCTTAAGCCAACGTAGCGGCCAAGCCTCAGGACGGGGATTCTTTCCCATTCTTTAAGGACTCTGATGCCGCTTAGCAGAAAAAGTGCGATCACGATGCCTACAAACGCTATAAGTGGAGCTAATATGTCAATCATAATTAAGCCTCAAGCATATGCTAATTTACTTGAGCGAGTTAAGCTTTTTCCTTGACGGGCTTTACGACGAGGAACATGCCTTGCATGCCCACAACTTCCACTTTTTCACCGTTCTTTATCTCGCCTTCTTTGGCGGTGGCTTGCCAGAATTCGCCTAGAACGCGGATTTCACCCTTCGGGTTGAGGTCAGTTACTGCCACGCCTCTTGAGCCGATTAAGGCTTCTTTTCCAGTTTTAATTTTAGATAGTTTGGCTTGGGCTGCCTTGTATATCATCCATATGATGATTAAGGCTATTACGATGATTATGATGGCGAGGGCTAGTTGAGCTTCAGGGGCTACGCCGTAGTAGCTTACGCCTTGAAGGGCAGAGCACAGAAGAAGCCCTGCGATTACTAAGCATATCGCTGCGACGAAAGCCAGTGCCGGGTGCATAGCTTTTCACTCCTATGTGAAATAATTTAGCTTTTCCTCTATAAGTATTGCACTGCTTTGCGTTGGCCGCGTTAAGGGCTTCGTTTTTCTTCGGAGCCGTTGCGCCTATGTTTTTCGACTAAAAAAGAAAGTGGGGTTATGGATTAGGGTCTATTGGTATATGTGGCGTGGGCGAGGGAAAAGGGCGGAGAGGGGACGGCGTGGGGAGCGGCTGCGGCGGGTTGAGTTCTATCAGGATTTGTTTACTCGTTGTTTTCGCCTCCGTGCTCTGTTGGGGTGACGTTGAGTGCGAGCAGTTTTTCTCGGCGGATTATGGTGAGCTTGGTTTCTTTTCCGATAACGTCTTCAGCTAAGAGCCTCGGCAGGTCGTAGAAGCTTGTGACGGTTTTCCCGTTGAATCCCACTATCACGTCGCCCATGGCTAAGCCCGCGTTTTTGGCTGGTGAGCCTCGCTCAACCGAGAAGACCATGACTCCGCTTTGCTGGTCTAAGCCTGTTTGCTCCTGAATTTCTCGGGGGATGGCGACGCTGTTGGCGACTATGCCCAGGTAAGCCTTTTTGAACACGCGCCCGCTCATTAGCCTGTCAGCTATGGTTTTGACTTTGTTCACGGGGATTGCTATGCCGCGTGACCAGACGTAAGCGGTGTTTATGCCTATCAACTTGCCCTGTGCGTCTACGAGGGGTCCGCCTGAGAAGCCTGGGTTCAGTTTGGCGTCTGTAGCGATGATGTTTTCCATGGCTGTTCCGCGTAAGCCGCGGAGTGTGCCGTCTGGATTCGTGACTATGCCTGTGGTGGCGGTTGGTTGCTGCCTGTTGAACGGGTTAGCGAGTGCTAAGACGAATTGGCCGGTGTTTAGCGTGGAGGAGTCGCCTAGTTCGATAGGTTGGAAATCCGGGGTTTTTTCGGTTTTAAGCAGCGCTATATCATTGTAGGGGTCGGTGCCTACTATGTGGGCATTGTAGGTTTTTTGTCCTTGACCTATTTTGACGTTGTTGCATCCGGCGATGGCGTGGTTGCACGTGATGATGTAGCCGTCTTTGTTTAGGACTACGCCTGTGCCTCTTGACATTCGCGAGTTTACGCTGACTATGGACTTGGAGAGTTTCTGGACAAGTGCGGTTGTGGCGTCTGAGATTGATTTTAAAACTTCTAAGGGATTTACTAATTGACTCATGTTTTTATCACATAGAAAGAATGGGGCACGACGGTATTTGTTGACTAAGGAATGGCGAAAGTCGGTCACATGTTTATGCTGGCATCAGGTAGAGGTCGTCGTTGCCGCCGTAGTAGGCTACGTGCCTCGCCAGCTTCGCGCCCGAGTAGAGTTTACCTATGTGCGCCATAAGCTGATACGCGGCTTTCAGGGCTAAGTCAAGGTTGTTGTCGCGTAGGAACTTGGCGTCTATGTTGAGCGAGTTTCCAGATATGTTTGCGGCGATTTGGATGCCGCCGTCTTCGGTGACCCATTTGAGGGTGACGCCTTCGCTGTTTTCTGATATTCCAAGCCAGCGGAGAATGCCGAACCATTTTCCTTTCAGCGTTGAGATTAATTGTTGGGTGAGCATGTTGGATGGCAAGTAAGTCTGCAGCAGAGAGACACTTTGTGTTTCGTGGTGTGGGGCGTGCAGTTTAAGACGGGTGAGTTTCGGGGTGACCTTGTAGCCTTCAGGTGTTTTTTTCACGATGCCTTCGTCTTCGAGTCGGCTGAGTATGCGCGAGAGCGTTTCAGGGTGCAAACCTAGTCTTCGCTTTAACCCGTCGAATGTGAACGTGGTCAGGTCTTCTTCGTCTATGATGGACAGGACGTCGGTGTCGCGTTCGCTGAGAGAATAATGTGGAGAAAGACCTTGCCAGTTAACGTTCAGTAAAGGTATCATAGTTACCTTAAACACTGCATAAGAGACTCCTATTAATGTTGCTTCTGATTTTTGGTGAAACGCAAGGGCTGGAAAAGCTTATTTTGTGTATCCAGCATATTTAACTTAGGTAGTTTTTATGACACAGTTTGTCGAATCTGACACGCTGCGGAAGTTCGGTGTAGATTTTGTAGGTTATGTTCCATGGGAAACGCGTCTTTGATCAGAGATCACGAAGGAAAGCCTATGGGGGCAGTTGCGGTTAACCGTGATGTTAATGAAAGAAGAAACGCTGAGGAGCTTTACCGAAATGTGATTCAAACCTCCATTGATAGTTTTTGGCTTATAGACGCTGAAGGTCGTTTTCTCGATGTTAACGCTGCTTATTGTAAGCTAATAGGATACAGTCGAAGCGAACTGCTTAAGATGAAAATTCAGGATGTGGAAGCCAAAGAGTCTTCGAAAAAAGTGTTGCAACATATTTGGAAAATTAAGAAGCGAGGGTGTGAACACTTCGAAACTCTTCAAAGACGCAAAAACGGGCAAGTTGTAAACATGGAAGTAAGAGCCAAATACTTGGGTGAAGACGGTGGAAGAATTTTTGCCTGCGCACATGACATAACACGGCGCAAACGAAATGAGGCGGTTATTAAGCGGAGCGAGGCGCAGTACAGGGCTCTTGCCGACAGTATCACCGACCCTTTTTTTGCGATGGACTCGAATTTAAGGTACACTTACTGGAATAAAGCATCCGAGACGCTGACTGGAATTAAAGCTGAAGAAGCCATCGGGAAACACATCTTTGATGTTTTCGGGAACAATAAACCAACACGAAAAGCAGCAACCAGTCTACCGAAAAGTTATCAAAACTAAGAAACCACGGCTTTTTATTAACGAGCACCCGATAGGTGACCGCAACGTTTTCTTTGAAATACACGCTTACCCCACAAAAGACGGGATTTCAGTGTTCAGCAGAGACATCACCGAACGCAAGAAAGCTGAGGAAGCGCTGATGAAAAGTGAAGAAAAATAGCGGGTGCGAGCTGAAGAATTGAAAACTATATTGGACGCTGTTCCAGCCGCTGTCTGGATTGCAAACGACCCTGAAAGCCGTCAGATTGCGGGTAACCTTCCATCCTATGAGCTTCTCCGCTTGCCTGAAGGCTCGAACGCTTCGATGAGCGCGCCGGATGGCGAACGCCCAGTTAACTATCGCGTGCTTAAGGCGGGGCGTGAGTTAAAACCTGAAGAGATGCCGGTTCAGTTAGCCGCGAAAGGCGCGGTCTTGCGAGATTTCGAGTTTGCCATTGAATTTACAGGTGGAACAGTTCGGCATCTGTTGGGTAACGCCTGTCCTCTTTACGATGCAGAGGGGCAGCCCAGAGGCTCAGTAGCGGCGTTTATAGACATCACTGAGCGCAAGGCGATGCAGGATAAACTGGAGGATTACAGCAAGCATTTGGAGAAGTTGGTTGAGGAAAAAACGAGGCTGTTGCGGGATGCAAAGCGGTTAGCGACTATTGGCGAGACCGCGGGCATGATTGGGCATGACATTCGAAACCCGTTGCAGGCGATAATTGGCGAGCTTTACCTGTCAAAGGGCAGTTTGCATTCTTTACCTGAAAGCGAAGCTAAACAGGAGTTGGCAGACAGCATGCGTGTCATCGAGGAGCAGGCGGTTTACATAAACAAGATTGTTACTGACCTGCAGGATTATGCTAAGCCGTTGGCACCGTTCCTTGACGAAAACGATGTTGAGAAGATTGTGGAGTCTGTGCTTTCGACCATGGATATTCCGGAAACCGTAGAAGTATCTTATTTCGCGGAAAAAGGTTTCCCGAAGCTTATCATTGATTCCTCTTACATGAAGCGTATTCTGACTAACCTCATAGCCAACGCGCGGCAAGCTATGCCTCACGGAGGAAAAATAGCGATAAACTTGTACTGCATAGGCGACAAGGCTTTTGTAAGCGAGGACACGGGAGAAGGATTATCTGAAGAGGCTAAGAGCAGGATTTTCAAGCCGTTGTTCACGACCAAGGCGAAGGGTCAAGGGTTCGGGTTAGCTGTGGTTAAGCGGTTAACTGAAGCGTTAAATGGTACGGTAACGTTTGAAAGCGAGGAAGGCAAAGGAACAAAGTTTATCGTGGAACTTCCTAAGAACTCGAAGGAGTAAGCCGAGCAGCCTGCATTTTTTTCGTGTTTGCGTACCGCAAAATTGAAAAACCCGAGAAACCATAACACAGCAAACCAGCAAAGAGGAAATGCCATGAAGCTGAACAAAACCGATAAACTCGTTTTGGACGCCCTGAAAGACAGCAAAGAATTAACTCTCCAGGAAATCGCCGACCAAACAGGCGAAACATCCAAGAAGGTTTTCAAGTCTCTCCGCAAACTTTTCGAAAACGAGCTTGTGGAAACAAGCGCCCGCAAATACAAACTTAAGAACGCCTCATGACAGCCAGTTACTATGCGTTGCCGGGTTCAGCGGTTCATCAGGAAATCAAAAGGTCTCCGAACAGGACATGTGAACCTGCGAGAGACAGTTAGGTCCGCCCGTTTTTTTCTAAAGTCAGCTTGGCAACTCTGCTCAACTTTCCTCCATAAGCAGCATCGTCATTGTTGCTGTTCAACTACAGTCACACAAGTTTAAAAAGCTCAGCCGCCCTAATAGAAATCGACTTCGTATTAAACGTTAAAACAGTCAAATCAAGCAAAATCAACCCGTTTATGCGAAAGGAGTCAAGAATCAAACCCACAGTCATTGAATCGAGATGCAAGTTTCTTGGAAGATACTATTACGAGACAGAGAATATTCACGTCAAAACGGCTTTTTCAGATTTTTCTCGTTGTAATCATAGCACTTATCGTTGCTTTGAGCCTGCTTTGGATAGACCTTCAGTGGTCTATATCCATAAGTGTTTATCAGCAAAAAGCGGGTTTAGACTGGTTTGGAATAATCTTCTACCACAACTACGTCTTCATAGCCGCCGCCCTGTTCTCACTTCTGCTGGTCAACCCGCTGGTAGGTCACAGCGACCTTTGGCGGTTCTTTAACTCTTTTCAAAGGGCTTTTTATCCTTCAACTGAACGGTCAGGCCAGGTCATGGTGCCGATTCAAAATTCACGGTTAACGATTGGGAAACTGAGGTGGTTTCTATGGCAACTCATCAAATGGGCGGGCGGATTCGTTTTCTTCATTGCCCTTCGCGGGAACCTCTTGTTCATTGGCGATGTGATGAATCCTTTAATGATGACGGCGATGGGAATTGGTAGCTGGTCGAACATTGGCAGAATTTTTGTCCTTCCGTTGTCTCCCGCGTCCGGAGCGGAATTTGTGGCTCTTATGCCGTCTATGGAGGCGGAGTACCGTCTGCTGCAGATTGTGCTGATAACGTTTTTGGCGGTTATTGTGGTAAGGTTGGTGTTGAGGTTGCTTGCGAACTTCAGCGCCAACACCGTTGTGGTGTGGATACGTGAAATTCTGGTAATTTTGATGATTATTGTTTTGGGTGTTATAATTGGTGCGCCGTACTGGCTTATGAACATCACAACACCCTACGTGTACGGTGCGGTGTGGACTTTGTTTTTTGTTTTTGCGTTTGTTTGGGTTTACTTCAGAGTTTTTGGTTTAAGAGCCCTTGAGCGGCGAGGTTCGAGAAGTCTACTGTTCAAGGTTTTGGCGGTTCTGCTTGGTGGAATTTTGATTGTTCAGTTTGGCGCTGTTGCCTTTTTCTCTTTGAACTGGAATAATAATTACTTGCCGTATGAGTGGTATCCTCAAACTCAAAAGGAGATTACTGTGACTCGGTGGGCAGCGGGATTGGACGGCATCAAGGTTGGGTCAGTTTTGAGTCTGCCTACAAGTAACACGTCTACTATTCTGGGTTTGGTGCGGCAGTGGGATCAGCAAGCCGCCTCAGTCACCATGACTAAGGAGATAGGCGCATACAACTGGATGGGCCTAGCCAGCTCCCAGATAGTGTTTTTGAACAACACGGAGTACTGGGTTTCCCCCACCACCCCCACCTTCCCATCCACAGACTGGATAAGCGAGCACCTGATATACACGCATGCCGCGAGGGTCATGGTGATTAACACGCACACGGGCGCAGAAGTGCCTACGCAAGAAGCCTTCAGCGTCAACTCTGAACCTTTAATTTACTACGGTGAACCCACAACCGCCGGTGTAGGCGGTTTCAACGGCGACGTTTACGTGCACATCCCCGGCTACGACGAGGTGCAAAACGTGTCCTACAGCGGCGCATCGGATTACACGTTGACTGGGTGGCAGAAGGCCATGTGGTTCATCTTCTCTGAGGGGCAGTTTGGTTTTGCCTTCTCGGGCTATCCGATTGACATGTTGTGGAACAGGGACATCTTCAACAGAGTAGACAGCATCCTCATTCCCGGTCTCTCCATGGATCCAGATGCGTATCTGACGTCTGATGGAAAAAACATCTATTACACGGTTCAGCTTTACGCGGATTATCCCCTTCAGTCTGGTTTCTCAGCCAGCCCTTACCTTCGGTTTTTCGGTGTGGTTTTGGTAAACGTGTATGATGGAACCCTGCAGGGCTACACCGTTTCTGACTTGATTGGCTCAAACAGCACAGACTTCCTGACCGAATACTACAGCAGATACTATAGTAGTTGGCAGAAGGCGCCAGGTTGGCTGGAGTCTCAGTTAAGGTATCCTGAGACGCTGCTTGGCACGCCTACGGTTCAGGGGCAACTGGACTACGATTTTTACTACCATGTTAGTGATCCGTTTGTGTGGAGGTCGGGGTCAGAGTTCTATGAGCGTCCGTCAGGTACCCTTGTGCATTATATTCCTTGGGCTATAGGCGAGAATACTTATCTTGTTGGGATGCAGCTGGCTCACTTCAAGAGTGCTTCCAGTAAGAACTTGGCGGGGGTGTACATCGCTTACGGTGGGGACCGGCTGGGTCAGATTGACTTGTTTGAGAATCCTTCGCTTTCGACGACGTTTATTGGTCCCGCGGCTGCGGAGAACGCGCTTACGACTAATCAGGAGGTGAGGACGCAGCTTACGCTTTTGCCTAACTACAGGTTTGGGTCGTATCTGCTGTATTCTGTTGCGGGGGGGAGTTTGGATTATTTTGTGGCGGTGTACACCAATCCTAGGACTTCGGGAGTGGTGACACAGTTGCCTTTTATGACGGCGATAAACCCGACTACAGGAAACGTGAGTGTGGGCGCGGATGCCGCTACGGCGTACTACAACTTGATCGGAGTTAACCGCACCGTGACGCCGAGTAACAATACGGTGGCGCTCGTTAACGGGATTGCGTCTTTAGCGTCTTCGATGAACTACACGATTGTTGACGCGACATCGGTTAATCCCACCGTGTGGATTCAAACCAGCAAGGTGTCGCTTGGCGCTGCGGGCTTGAACCAGACGGTTGCTGATGTGGCGAGCTTCCTTAGCGCGTATGGGTCTGGAAGCGTTGCGAACACGGTTTATGAGTGGATGGACAGTTCAGGCTTGAATGTCGGAGTAATCAAGACCCGCGGAAGCACAATCACCGAGCTATACTACATCACGATAACACCGTAGAATCTGCTTTTACTGGAAAAGGAGCCTCGAGCGGGCCTTGATCCCGCGGCCTGCTGCTTACAAGGCAGCCGCTCTACCTGGCTGAGCTATCGAGGCACGCAAATACCTTTTCACCCAACAAATAAAAACCTTCACCACTTCCTGTCTCGGTTGTAGGTTTTTCTTTTTATTTTTTCGTTTCTTTGCGTGCTTCTTTTAGTAGGGTTCGTATGATGTCTATTTGTTCGGGTGTTATGTTCTCTGTTGTTTGTTCGATTTCGAGGACGAATTTTCTGGCTTTTTCTGCGTTTTTTCTGGTTTCTTTTGGATTCTGTTCTGTTGTTACGTAGTATTGCGTGTCGATTCGTTCTTGTTTTGCTTCTGAGATTTCGTTGACTATGCTTTGGTGTATGATTCCGTGATTTGCGAGCAGTTGTGCCATGTTGATGGTGCATTCGTGGATTTCGGATTTGACGCCTATTTTCATGAGTAAGGCGTAGAGTGCGAAGTATCTTGCGTAGTAGGCTGTGGTTGCTGTCCAGTCGGCTTCGTTGATTTGGAGGGTTGCGGTCATGGTGTTTAATGCGCTTGTGGCTTTTTTTAGGTATGCTTTTGTGAGGTTCTGGTTTGGTTCTGTTATGCGTATGCCTCGTTTCTGTTTGAGGCACCAGATTAATGCGTTATCTTTCAACATAGTTTCGCCACAGCATTGTTGTGAAGGGGTCGGGGTTTCTGAGGATTATGTGTTTTTTGATTATTTCCTTTATTAGGATGTCGCCTGTCCTGAGGGCTTTGTTGAAGTTTTCGGTTGTGGCGGTTTTGATGTTTATTTTTTTGCCGTATGTTGCTTGGAATTTTTTGATGTGCGTTTTTTGGGCTTTGGCGTGTGTGCCTATGGTGAACAGGTCTATGTCGCTTTCTTCGGTGGCGGAGTTGTCGGCGTAGCTGCCGAAGAGAATCAGCGGGTTTGACGTGTTGAAGCTGGTGAGGTGTTCTGCGAGTTTCTTTATTAACTGGTTTTTTTCCAAGTATTCTATGGTGACTATTTCTTCGGTTGTTGTTAGGTAGTATTTGGTTAGGATGTTGTTTTGGTTTAAGCTGTAGTTCTTGTTTCTGCCCTTTTTTGAGGATCGGAGGACTTTGAGGTTTTCAAGTTGCTTCAGGTGTGGGAGCAAGGTCATGTGGCTGACGTTGAGGAGGCTTGCCATGGCTCTTACGTGGAGGCTTGTTGGGTAGTCAGTTCTGAATAGTGATAGTATTTTGAAATAATTGGCAGATTTTCCTTCCATATGGAAGTAAATGTTTCCAGTGGTTATTAAGGATTACGTGAAACCTCCAACTACAATCAAGCGCATAAACCCTGAAAAATCCATTTACAAGGTAGCCGCTCTACCTGGCTGAGCTATCGAGGCACGCAAATACCTTTTCACCCAACAAACAAAACACTTCACCAATTCTTGTTTCTTGATTAGTGAAAAGACTGAGCGTTTCACATCTGCTATCCTGCTGGTTTTATCTTCGTGCCTCTTTTGAGTATGTTTTCTTTAAGCGTTGTTGGGGCTTTCGTTATTTCCACCAAGTCAACTGGCACTCCGAGTTCTAACTCTATTTGCGCGTTTAGATCAAGATATTTTCTGAAGGTGAGTTCAGGTTCTGCGTGGATGGCTACGTCTATGTCTCTTACGCTGTCGCGGCGCGTGAAGCTGCCAAACACCCATGCCTGCTGGACTTGCTTTTCTTTTTCAAGGAGCTTTTTGAGTTTGGCGATTAGGCTGGCTTTTTCGTCTTTTCCAACCTTATAGTACTGTATGCTGTCATAATTCGCTTGCATATTTTTCTTGCACGCTCTCTATGAATTTGTCAACGCCTCTGAAATTATCCTTAATTGAATTGTAGACTTGTTGGTCGTCGATAGCCCAGTAACGATGAGTGAGCAGGTTTCTTAACCTTACCATCGCAGACAAATCCTTTGCGCAGTCACCGCATATGCCTTCTTCGTCTAGAAGCCTAAAGCACTCCGAGTACGACAGGGGTTCCTGTTCCAGGTCTTCTTTAGCTACATGAAGACATATACCGCCTAAAGCTTCGGCGAGAACTATGATGTGGTATCTGATGGCGTATTTCTCGTCCAAACTCAGTTCAGCGTAAGCCTTCAACGTCAGCCTCTTCAACTCTGCTTTGGCATCTAAAACCTCATTAATCCTTTGTTTAAGTTGATTTACATCAACAGGCATCTAAACCAGCGACAAAACATTATCCCTCAACTTAACATATTACCTTTGCCCTCATAACGGTAGCGTTTTCAGCCCTTGATAGAACTCCATTAAGCAAACAGATGTGCCTGGCTGAGCTATCGAGGCACGCAAATACCTTTTCACCCAACAAATAAAAACACTTCGCCATACAAATTTCGTTCACTCCAGTAGCGAAGCTAAGCTGCCTAATCTCAAACCTACAACACACAAGAACATCCGCCTATTTGGAGCCTAATAGCGGTTCGATGCAGAAACCTATAGGGGGTAGGTCGTATTGGCGCAGAAACCGCCCAATAGCATGTAGAAAGCAGCAATCCGTAGAAAACGATGCAGTTCAGTATATATAGAGGGGGTATAGAATGTTCCACGCATATTAGCGCGTTGGGTTTCTGGCAAACGTGGCGAATTGTTTATTCTGGAACTTTGGTGTTTTTCGGCGCTATGGCTTTTCCAAGCACAAAGCCGGCTATCAAAACCATTAAGGTGCCGAAGACTCCTGCCAGCAAAGTGGAAACGTACGGGTTTCCGATCGCCGCGACCGCGTAGTCAGACATTACCCCATTCCACACTGGCGCTTGCTCTGCCACCCCGAAGTTTTCAACAACACGCTCAAGCCCATCAGGACTGCTTGAGGCAAGCGGAATGAAAACCACCAGAAAAACAAGGATAGCCGCTACCACCGCAAACTGCTTGTTCATAATCGTGTCCTCTCCTTCAACATCGATAAACCACCCATTATCGCAGGCTGCATCCGCTGAATCGAAGAGATAAGCACCGCAGTTATGGCGCCTTCACCCAACCCGATTAAAGAGTGGTAAAGCAGCATCGAAGGCACCGTAACCATCACGCCGCCAGCGAAAGCGGGACTAACCTCCAAAGCCGCAACCAAAGCGCCAACCATCACCGAAATCCAAGACGCGGCGAAAACGCTTGGTATGAAACGCCTGCTGTTAGCTTGACCTCTCGTGAACAACTTTATCAGGAAGAAGCTTAACCCGCCGATAACTGCCATGTTAAACGCGTTCATGCCAAACGCCATTATGCCACCATCAGCAAAAAAGAACGCCTGCATCAACAAGACAATAGTCATGCTTAGCATGGCAGCATAAGGTCCCAGAAGCACAGCCAGGAAAGTGCCGCCAACCAGGTGCCCACTTGTTCCGAACGCTACCGGGAAATTTATCATTTGCGCCGCGAAGACGAAGGCGCTGGAGATCGCCAGTAACGCGGTTATGCTGCGGTTGTAGGTGGTTTTGGCTTTTTTCCATGACCACGCTAGAAACGCTATGGACACTATCCACATGAGTATGGCGATTGCCACGCTTGAGGGTTCGTTTGTGGCGATTAGTCCGTCTGGGATGTGCATTCAATCAGCCTCAGTAACACGTTTTAGTAAAATAGTGTTACCGTACATATAAAAGCTTTTAGGTCAAACAACCAACATTACACCATGTGAACCAGCATGACAAAAATCACACGCGTAGGCGTAACCTTCCCACCTGAACTCCTCAAAGAATTCGACGAAATCACCAAAAACATGGGCTACGAAAGCCGCAGCAAAGCCATACAAGACGCCGTAAGACTCTTCGTCTCCGAAAGAAAATGGCTCAAAGAAGAAAAAGCCGATCAAACAGGCGTGCTGCTGATGGTTTACGACCACGAAGTCAGAGGACTAGAAAGCGACCTAACCGAAACCCAACACCACCACTCCGAACTGGTCTCCGCCACCATGCACATTCACCTTGGCGACCGCGACTGCTTAGAAGCCATAGCGGTGAAAGGCAAAACGTCTGAGATTAGACACTTAAGCGATGAATTGGCCACGAAAAGAGGCGTAAAAATCCTCAAGCCCATGATAGTTTCCGTGTAGCGGCTACTTCACCTGAAACATACGTTCCAAAGCCGCATGTGCTTTTTCAGCCACAGGCTTAGGAACCTTAACCACATGTTTTTCCTCTTTCAGCGAAGTGTAAAGCCTATCAAGCGTAGTCAATTTCATGTTCGGGCAAACCGCGTCTTTATACGCGATAACAAACCTTTTTTCAGGGTTCTCCTTGCGCAAACGATGCAAAAGCCCTTCCTCCGTGCCGACAATAACCGTTTTCGCCGGAGTTTCCCGCGCGTAACGGCACATCTTTGAGGTGCTGCCCACAAAATCAGCTACCTTGCGCATGTCAGCGCTGCATTCCGGATGAACCATGACAACAGCGTCTGGATGCTGCTGCTTAAGTATAATCACGTCTTCAGGCTGAAAAAGAACATGCGTGGGACAGAAACCCCACTCAGGAATCGGAACCAAAGTTTTCCCGGTTTTTTCCATCACGTACTCCGCCAAGTTACGGTCTGGACCAAAAAGCACCGTATCCGCGTCCAGCGAGTTAATCACTTCCACCGCGTTAGCGCTGGTGCAGCAAACATCACAATAAGCCTTAGACGACGCAAGCGTATTAACGTAAAGCACCACAGGCGCATGCGGATAATGCACTTTGGCACGTTTAATCTCGTCCGCTGTGAGCATCTGCGCCATCGGACAACGCGCACCCAAACAAGGCAGCAACACTTTCTTCGCAGGGTTCAGAATCGCCGCGGATTCCGCCATGAAATCAACAGCCGCAAAAACGAGAATTTCTGCTTCCTGCTCTGACATGGCTTTACGGCTTAACTCGATACTGTCACCCACATAATCCGCAACATCCTGAATCTCAGGACGCTGATAATTATGAGCAAGAATCACCGCTTTCTTCTCTTTCTTCAGGGCTTCAATTTTCTCAGTTATGTTCATATTTTCGCCTTAAGTGTAAGCAGGTAAAAGACAAACAACAAAATATATGCTTTTACCCTACACCAACAAGTTTTAATCATAAACCTAACGGCGCTGATATGCTCAGAAATACTACCCTCCGCCCCTTTGTAAAGACCGAATTAGCTTGGTTTTGGGCTGAGCATTTCAACTTTTATGGCTGATCACTGGCTTCCGTCGCTTCTGCGATTATCTCAACGTCCTTAACGCTTAACCGCTTGTTGGTTGCTTTCAAAACAAGATGCGCTCTCCACCCGCACTCTTCGCACTCAAACTTCGGCGGAGTCCACCCAACATGACTCCACAGGTCGCCCTGCATCGTTTTCACTCTATGCACTCGTGCGCTTTTGCACTTTGGGCAAATTTGCACTTCAACAAGTTTTCCCTCTTTCTCCAGCTCCTCCAACACCTTAACCAACTCGGCAAGAGCCGGGCTTTCCTCAGTTTGCTCTTCCAAAACAAGAACTTGCCGTTTCTTCCGCTTTTTCTTACGCTTCTCAGCTTCACTCATCCGGTAATAGCACCGCAGACTTGTAAACAGGAAAGAAGCGGCGCAGACCAAAAAGTCTTGTGGTACGTTCCCTTACACGGGCTATTTTACTATAACAACTGCACACTTGGCCAAGTGAGCCACTCTCTCACTTACACCGCCCAACAAAACCTCGCTCAGCCTACTCAAGCCTCGATGCCCAACAACGATAACGTCAAAACCGCCTTTGTTGGCAGCGTCAACTATCTGCGCCGCTGGTTCACCCTCCTTCAACTCCGTAGCAACCTCCAAACCAGGCTTTAACCGCTTAGCCTCATCAACAGCTTTAGCTAAAGTTTCCTCATGAATCCTTCGCAGGTCTTTGATAAACGCCGCCCGACTGCTTGAATACACCATCTGATCATCGGGACTCGCATACATGGCAGGCAGCTGCAAAACGTTCAAGATCAAAACCGACGCAGCGTACGTCTCAGCTAAATCCAGTGCAAAACCCAGTGCCCTAAACGAGTTTTCGGAGCCATCAACCGCCACCAAAACTTTTTTGATCAACTTTTTAGCCCTCATTTACAAATAATGTTCTGCTCCAGTTCATAGACTTTTCGCGTAACTCCGCCTCGACAACCTGGAAGCCCTCGGTGCATTAGGGTTGTGGTTGTCTTAACGCAGTCACAAGCATTTTTAATCTTAAACTCAAAAGGGTAATTGCGGTATTTCAAATAAACTTGCCGAGAGGGCAGGTTCACAAAACTATTACTTGGAATCTTAAGTGTTTAGGCGTAATTAAGGGAAATTTTGTGATGGTTGGGTATGCAGAACATAACTACTGAGGAAGCAAAAAAGACTTCATCGGCAGAGTTATTCAAAAAGCTTGAATCAAGCCAGACTGGGCTTTCTTCCACTGAAGCTCAGCAGCGGCTTCAACAGCTCGGACCCAACGAAATCACAGAAGAAAAGGTCAGTCCTCTAATCAAATTCTTAGGTTATTTTTGGGGTCCGATTCCCTTGATGATTGAAGCAGCGGTGGTGATGTCCGCCATACTCCAACACTGGTCTGACTTTGGAATCATCCTGATGCTTCTGATGCTAAATGCTATCGTGGGGTTCTGGCAAGAAAACAAAGCAGATAACGCCATCGAATTACTGAAACAGCGGTTAGCACCCACAGCAAGACTGCTGCGCGACGGCAAATGGCTTCAAAAACCCGCTAAAGAACTGGTGCCAGGAGACGTTGTGCGCGTTCGCCTAGGAGACGTAGTCCCCGCTGACATAAAACTCGTGAACGGCGATTACTTGGAAGCGGACGAATCCGCGTTAACAGGGGAATCCTTGCCCGTGGAAAAACACGCGGAAGACGTCGCTTACTCAGGCTCCATCGCCCGCCAAGGAGAAATGGACGCGCTGGTGGTCACCACTGGAATGAACACGTACTTCGGAAGAACCACCAAGCTGGTTGAGGAAGCCGGCACTCAAAGCCACTTCCAGAAGGCTGTCACCAAGATAGGCGACTACCTCATCGCCCTCGCAGGCATATTGGTGCTGATAATTATTGTTGTGGCGATTTTCCGCATGGAAAGCATAGTCGCCACCATACAGTTTGCACTGGTTCTAACCGTGGCCGCTATACCTGCCGCGCTGCCCGCCGTTCTTTCAGTCACCATGGCGTTAGGCGCCATCGCGCTGGCTAAAAAAGAAGCCATCGTCAGCAAACTGGTGGCAATCGAAGAGATGGCTGGTGTAGACGTTTTATGCGCAGACAAAACAGGCACCATAACCAAAAATGAACTGACAATTGGCAAAGTTCAAACTCTCGGAGATTTCACGGAAAACGATGTCATGCTGTTCGGCACCCTAGCGTCCAGGGAAGAAGATCAAGACCCCATAGACAACGCCATCATCGGCAAAACCAAAACCATAGAAAGCATAGCCAAAGCTCTCTCCGATTATCAGGTTGGTAAATTTAAACCGTTTGATCCTGTGTCAAAGCGGACAGAAGCCGAAATAAAAGATACTCATGGGAACAGCTTCAAGGTAGCTAAAGGAGCGCCTCAAGTGATTCTGTCGCTGGCAGAAGACAAAGCCAAAATCGCCGATAAAATCAACGCGCAGGTTGAAGAATTCGCATCAACGGGGTACCGTGCGTTGGGGGTTGCCAAAAGCGACAAGAAAGGCAAATGGGCGTATGTGGGTTTAATCGCTCTTTACGACCCGCCTCGTGAAGACTCAGCAGAGACCATAAAGACCGCTGAATCCATGGGCATGAACGTCAAGATGGTTACCGGCGACCACGTAGCGATAGGCAGAGAAATCGCGCATGAAGTAGGTTTAGGCAGCAATATAATGCCCGCCGACTCCTTCGTTGGAAAACCCGACAGCGAAGCCCAACCCATCATCGAAAAAGCCGACGGTTTCGCTCAAGTTTTTCCCGAACACAAGTTTCGAATAGTTAAAATGCTTCAAAATAGGGGGCATATTGTCGGAATGACGGGTGACGGCGTTAATGATGCACCGGCGCTTAAGGAGGCGGATGCTGGGATTGCCGTTGCCGGAGCCACTGATGCGGCAAAATCTGCGGCAGATATTGTTCTTACAAAGCCTGGCTTGTCGGTTATAATCGACGCCATAAAGCAGAGCCGACAGATATTTCAAAGAATGAACAACTACTCAATCTACCGTATTGCGGAAACTTTCCGTGTGCTGTTCTTCATAACCACAACAATCCTGGTTTTCCGGCTTTACCCTGTTACGGCGCTCATGATTGTTCTGCTTGCGATTCTGAATGATCTGCCAATAATTACAATTGCCTACGACCACGTCAAGTATTCCAATTTCCCTGAAAGGTGGAACATGCGCGTCATAATAGGCATCGCCTCCTTACTTGGAATACTTGGAGTTATAGAATCGTTTGGCCTGTTCTACGTGGGCTACCGTGTGCTGGACTTAACTCCTGAGGTTCTTCAATCCTTCATGTACCTGAAGCTTTCTGTAGCTGGGCATCTTACAGTGTTTATGGCGCGAACGAAAGGCCACTTCTGGACGGTGAGGCCGGCAAACCAGCTGCTTTTCGCGGTCATACTGACCCAGCTTACGGCAACGTTAATCACCGTTTACGGCGTTTTGTTACCTGCTATGGGCTGGGCGTTGGCAGGTCTTGTCTGGGCTGAAGCCTTATCGGTTTTCCTGGTTATAGATTTTGTAAAAGTGCGTTTCTACAAAGTGCTAGATCACGGCGACATAAAATTCAAACGATAAAAAACGCCATATGTTTTAAATCAGGTTTTCTGCATAGCGTTTTTAGGGTCCATCTTTTGATGGTTTTGCCCGTTGAGATGGCACGCGGAAAGTTGCGTTGGCAGCAGTTTTCTTTAGTGATGCGAGCGGAGGATTGAGGCATGGGGGACTTGGGATTTGTGGTGGAGGAATGGTTATTAGGTAGTACTGTACTTTGGTAGTACTGTGGTCAAGTTGGAAACTGAAGTGGTAGTAACCAGAAAGGGGCAGACAACAATTCCCATCAAGCTCCGCGCCAAATACAAGATAGAGAAAGGAACCCGACTCGAAGTAATAGATACGGGAAAAGGAATACTCCTAAAACCCAAACTATCAACGCTTGACTTGGCTGGTTCAGGCGCCAAGTACGCTACACCCGAAGAAATGAAGAAACTCCTCGACGAGCTCCGGGAAGAAGATGCATAAAATCGTATTTGACACCCGATTCTTCATGGAACACTATTACGGTCAGAACCAAGCTGTTGTGCAGAAAACCAAGGAAACGATCCGAAAAACTCCTGAGCGCTTCATCTCCAGCATCGTCCTACATGAGGTTTACCAGCTCACGCTGAAGCTTGAAGGGCGTGAACTCGCAATTCTAAGAACCGCTCTGCTTGAAAAAGATTTCAGGGTGGTTAACATAGATTTGGAGATTGCGAAGAGTTCAGCCGAGATAAGGCACAGATACAAGATGTCACTGGCGGACAGCATAATCGCCGCCACCGCTCTACAGCTGAAGGCAACATGCCTTTCAGATGACAAGCACTTTAAAAATGTAACAGAACTCAAAACCGCTTGGATATAACAGCAACAGGCAATTGGCTGAATAGGCTGTTTTTTCTTCCTCACGTTAGTTAAGAACTCGGACTGCTTTTTCAACTATTGCTTCGGGCAATTTATCTCGGTTTTCTTGTGTGACCGTGAATTTTTCCGCGTCCTGGCGGTTTTTGGCTTCGCTTATCAGCCTGTCTATGGCTTTCCAGTGGACAACGGCTAAAACGGGCTTGCGGCTTTCCAGCGCTTTTCGCGTGGCTTGCTTGAACTTTTCTGAGAACAGTTCCATGGGTCCAATCTCGTCAATTGCGATAATGTCGCATTTTTCTGCGGCTTCAGCAATCGCCTCAGCACCGATAGCGTTGAGATCTTCCATGTTCACGCGATATTTGCCTACTTGCGGACCATGCTCTTGGTTTATGCGTGCAAGCCATCCGCGCCTGCCGCCGCTCAGGTCTAAAAGCTCGAAGCCCACCCGGGTTCCGCCTTCCCGTACTTCGCGGGTTATCATGCCGCCGACGCAGTAGCCTTTTTCCTTTAGTGCGCCCACCGCCCTTGTCAACGCCGTGGTTTTTCCAACTCCGGGATTCCCGGTCACAAGTATCACGCGCTTTCGCAAAGCCAACTGCTTCCTGTAGACCAGAAGTCTAATATGCGGATAAATTTCTTCTCATACGGCAAGGCACGAAACCATGACGGACCCCGAATTCACCGTTGATTATCCAGCCGAAATCATAACGGAAGGCAAGGCGCATGTCTTAGTTCCAAAACTGAGCGCCTTCAAAAAGCAGCCTTCCGACTACGCGCCATCCAAAGCGCCCGTGTTCTATAATCCAGTCATGGAGCTGAACCGGGACTTAGCCGTCTTGGTTTATCGAGCTTACAGGCATAAGGTGAGCAGGGACATAAAGGTCTGTGAACCCTTAACAAGTACGGGAATCAGAGCCGTCCGCCTCGCCGCCGAAATCCCAGGCATCAACCAGGTGGTGGCAAGCGACATCAACACACGAGCCTTTCAGCTGGCGGAGCATAACGTGCATGTTAACGGGCTTGAAGCATGCGTAGAAGTGAAGCATAAGGACGCGAATTGCCTGTTAAGCTGTTACGGTGCGCCACGCAAAAGGTTCGATGTGGTGGATGTGGACCCGTTTGGTTCCCCTGTGCCTTACTTGGACTCGTCAGTTCGCGCCCTCCGCAATCAGGGTGTCTTAGCAGCAACCGCAACTGACCTTGCGCCGTTGTGTGGGGTGCACGCCAAAGCTTGCGTCCGCAAGTATGGTGGAAAACCCTTGCGTACCGAGTACTGCCAAGAGTTGGCGGTTCGGCTTTTGGCTGGCTGTGTGGCGGCGACGGCGGCGAAACAGGACATCGGCGTCCACGTGCTTTTCAGTCACGCCACTGATCACTACATACGGGTTTACGTGGAAATAGGCTACGGCGCACAAAAAGCGGATGCCAGCGTCAAAACGCTTGGGTACGTACTGCACTGCTTCAATTGTCTTCACCGAGAAACCACGCAGCGTCCCTTCGACCTGCGCATAGAGAAATGCCCCGAATGCGGCTTCAAAATGGATTGGGCTGGACCGCTGTGGCTGGGAAAAATCTTTGACAAGCGGTTCTGCGAGTTGATGACGGAGGAAAACGGTCATGTGGCACTGCGGAACAGCGGAAAAATCGCCCACATGCTTTCCGTAGCCAGCGATGAGGCTGAGGCGCCACCGACCTACTACGTTCTCGACAAAATCAGCAACAAATTATCTTTGTCCGTACCTTCCGTGGCTACCATGTTAAGGGTTCTGTGCGATAATGGTTTTCAGGCGGTTCCGACCCATTTTAATTCCAGAGGCGTAAAGGCGAACGCGCCCGCATTCGCCATGAAAAACTTGCTAAGGGAAGCGGTTTCTGCTTAAGCCAAGTTCAAGTGAAAACTAGGCGGGATTGGACAATAAAAGCTTAAGAGCGGAAGCCATGTAGTTAAAGCAAAGAGTGATTATATCATGAACGACAAAATCACCGTGATAGGCGCAGGAATGATGGGCGGCGCTATCGTGAAAAGTCTTCTTAAAAGTGGTTACCAAGGCAAGATAACCGCCGTTGACATCCGACCCGAAAGGCTTCAAGAGCAAGAAAAACTGGGCGCATCCACAAGCACTGACAACCGCAAAGCCGCGGCTGACGCCAACATACTTTTCATAGTTGTCAAGCCGGGCGACGTGAAAAAAGTTCTGTCAGAAGTCAAGGATGAAGTCAAAGGGAAACTGGTGATTTCTGTGGCCGCTACTGTTCCCCTGAAATTCGTTAAAAAATTCATACCCAACGCCAAAACCGTGCGCATCATGCCGAACGTGGGCGCTTTGGTGCAGGCGTCTTACACGGCGTACTGCTGCGACGAAAATGTGACGAAAGAGGACAAGGAGAAGGTTAAGACGTTGCTGAACATGATGGGCATATGTGAGGAGGTTGATGAGAAGTACATGGACGCTATAACCGCGTTAAGCGGCAGCGGACCCGGGTACCTTTCAATTATAATTGAGGCGCTCATGTATGCAGGTTTGAAGGTGGGTTTACCCAGGAACATCGCGTTGACGAGCGCAGCCCAAACCGTTTTGGGAACGGGCAAGCTGGTCATTGAGTTGCAGGAGCACCCCGCCAAGATAAAGGATATGGTGACAACGCCTGGCGGAACAACCATTGAAGCCATTTACGAGCTTGAAGGTAGCCAGATCAGGCAGTCGCTTATGCGCGCCGTCGGGGAAGCCGCTAAGAAAAGCCAGCTCATCCGTGAGCAACTTGGCTTCAACGCGGAGTAGCCAAGGCGTATGGGCTTCTGAAATGTTTGACGCTGTGGTATTCGACTGGGATGGAACGCTTGCGGACTCGCGAAGGGTAGTTGTGGCTTCGTTTCAAAAAGCCCTCAGCGAAGTGGACTGCGAAATAAGTGACACGTTCATTGAGCAGCGGATAGGAATAGGCTCAGCCGAAACTTTCAGGGAGATTCTACGTTCTTCCAAGACAAGCTTCGATGAAGCGTTGATAAAGCGCTTGGTGAAGTTGAAGGTTAGGAACGAAATTGAAATGAGCCGCGGCATAAACCTATTCGATGGTGCGTTACAGCTTCTGCAATCTTTGCAGGGAAAAATCAAGTTAGGGTTGGCTTCTATGAACGACCGTGCAGTCATTGAGCACCTGCTTAAAGTGATGAGCGTGAAGAGGTTTTTCTCCGTGGTTGTTACGGCAGACGATGTTGCCCGCTCAAAGCCTGATCCTGAAATCTTCTTGAAGTGCGCAGGCGAACTTAAGAGCAGTCCAGAAAGGTGTGTGGTTGTTGAGGACTCGGTTTTCGGGGTTGAAGCCGCCAAAACAGCTAAGATGAAGTGTATCGCGGTTCTCACCGGCGTGCATTCTAAAGAGATGCTTGAAAAAGCAGGTCCGGATTTGATAGTGGATTCTTTAACGGAAAAAAAGGAAATCCTCAATTTCGTTTTTGGTTGAGACCTCTGCAGTGTTGTTGTGGCGCGACAGTCACATATATTTAAAAATTTTCAGCTACACCCTCAGTACTGTTCTAAATGAATAGGAAGATGAAAAAACAATGTTGAAGAGTTTAATTGCAGTCAAAAAAGAAAAAGTTCAGACTTTTCAGGTGCTCCTGTTAGATAACGATTCTGGTCAAAACGTTGAAGTTGAGGAAGCAGAGCAGGTAGATTTCGCCAGAGTGCAAGAACATTTGGCAAGTGGCGGGTCAGTTTTCATAACAAGCAAGAATTCACAGAAAATAACGCCGCCCAAAGATAGAAAGCCAAATCGAAAACAAAGTCACATTAGAAATGTAACTGCTCTCTATTTTGATCATTTGTAGGCGCTTAGACCTATAGCGGATAAAAACATTTTTCGGGTACATGGTGCAGGCAAGCCTGATTGTGTACGTGATGCAGTTCTGACGGTGACTGGGAGGTTTTCTTGAATAGAAGATTCTTTCATAAGAGTTATTTACCTACTTAGAGCAAAGGTTGAATTGCGGGAAGGGAGAATGGAAGAGGACAGGCTGGTTTCTATCAGTCAAGTCACCTGTGACCATGGAAAGCAGAGATGGTACACGCAGACACGTTTCGACATACTGAACGGGTTTGAGCTAGTTTTGACAAGATGCATTAACTGTCATAAGATTCTTGCTTTTGAAGTGAAGAAGCTGAACTGAACGGATTTCTTGATAGGTGCTTTTAGGGTGAAAGGCTTGCGTGGTTCACTTAAAGATAAATGTAAATTTGAAGGAAGTAATCGTTGGTTTTTTAGTTATTTAGTTAGAAAATAAGCATGGGCTGCGGTTCGATATAAAAGCAGGTTTCAGCCTGTTTCATTATGCCTTTAATAAGTAACCGTGAAACTTGGGTGGTTGCTTTCGGCTTTTTCAAATAAACGGTTTAAAACTTGTTATGCTGTGTCGAAGATTTTAGCTTGCTGGTTCAAACAGTTTTTTATGCGGTCACCGCCTAAGGAAGGCAAGTGAAACATAGGAGTGTAATTGATTTTGGTTGATGGGTTCGTTGATAGATGGAAGGAAAAGCCGCAGCAGCCTTCGTTTTTGTCGAAGATTAAGGATGTGGGCAAGCCTTCTGTAGGTTTAAAGAAGCAGATTAGCACGGTTCTTCAGCGGATTGAAGTTCAAAAAAACAAGTTGAATAATGCGCAGAGCCGTTTTGAAAAGCGGGACGCTACATTGTTCAGGCGCACGGTTAAAGCACTTTCGGAAAGAGACAACATGCGAGCGAACGTTTTGGCTGGCGAGTTGGTTGAGATACGCAAAGTCGAGAAGATGCTGATGCACGCCTCGCTGGCTTTGGAAAGCGTTTCCTTGCGACTTAACACAGTTTCAGAGTTAGGTGACATAGTCACAGTTATAGCACCGGCAGCAGGCGTACTCAACAACATTCGCAACGGAATGACAGGTGTTTTTCCAGAGGCAGGCCGCGAACTCGAAAACATCGGATGCTTGCTGACTGACATAGTTTCCACAACCCACCAGGACACGGGCATGCCAGTGAACATCGGAACCGCAAGCCTAGAAGCAGAAAAAATACTGTCAGAAGCAGAAACAGCCGCGGAACAGAAACTCAGGGAGCAGCTCCCAGAAATATCCACTGCCGTATCAGCGCAGGAAAAAACCAGCGTAGAAACATAAAAGGACAACAAACCGACAATTCTTTCATTTTTCTTACCATAGCTTAGCTATGTGACTGCTAAGTCTTTTTTTTTACATGTTTCTTTCAAGGCAAACAACATTACTTGTTTTCAATCTAACATCAATAATGAATCCAGAAGCCACTTAGCGAAAAGAGGCGAGCGTCACGTTTTTTAGGAGGAAATACCTTTACCACAGTGTTCTCAGGTGTTTATCATGGAGAAATCTGTTCAGAAATACTTGTTGATGATTAAACTCAGCCCCAACATGGCTGCAAAACTTTATGAGCCACTGATGGAATACAACGAAACTCCCATGAAAGGCGTGAAGCTTGAAGAGGCGTACCAGGTCTTTGGCGAATGGGATTTCGCCGTTCTCTTTCAAGCAGACACCAACGCGAACGCCCTACATTTCGTAGGCGACAAAATCCGCTTGATAGAAGGCGTCACAGACACCTTCACCATACCACTGGCGCCCCTAAAAAGTTACCGCAAATAACTTTCATGCAGTTCAGTATTTATAGAGGGGGATAGACAGAAAATCGCACGTCAGTCCAGCAAGCGTCCGCCACGTTAGCAAGCCCTCATTTCCTCAACATGGAAACAGCAAGAACCGCAACCAACGCAACTACTATGCTAACCACGCTTACCGTGGCTGCCAACACAATGTTTTGATACCCACTCTGATTAACCGCTATGCCGACCAACGCCCAAACTATCACAAGGCTGTAAGCCACATCTTTCCTCGTAGCGATGACCCCAAGCGTAATCAGCAACGCCACCGCAATCACAATCACAGCCCAAACGTCATTCGCCAAGCCAAATCCGTCCCATTTAACTGCAACCAACGCGGAAGCGACGTTGGCAATGGATGCCACCGTAATCCAGCCCAAGTAAATGCTGAAGGGCAAACGCACAAACACCCTCTCTTT
>CAZPND010000002.1:0-41805 GCA_964587975.1 uncultured Candidatus Bathyarchaeia archaeon | reverse complement strand
CACCGCCAACGCCCACGCCGACACCCACGCCAGAACCAACAACAACGCCGACACCCACGCCCACACCAACGCCTTCACCGAGCCCGCCACCAACGCCGACACAGGCACCCATGCCAGAGCCTACGCCAACATCTACTCCAATATACACACAATCACCAAGTCCGCAAACGACGCCAACACCGATAGCTACGCCAACACCAACAACAACACCAATTGTATCGCCCAATCCTTCACCCTCACCGTCTCCTTCTCCAAATGCTTCAATAACACCTTCATTAACCACTCCACAATCAACTCAACAGTCGGATGTTGTACTAGAAGACAATTTTGGATCTGAAAACGCTGGACTCTGGAGCGAAAAGGTAGAATCAGGCGGGAACATTACAACCATACCAACCGACCAAAAATCGGAGGATGGAATCGCCCGCTTCACCGCAGAAGGAAAAACAGCTGAAACAGTATATGCCTATATAGCAAAAAATATCGACATTGAAGAAGCTTACGCGAAAGGCGAATTCTACATATCCAGCGCCAACTACTCACAACTACTCAGAAATGACGGCGACACAATCTGCCTAATGCGATTCACCAACGGAGATAAATCACTTGCTTGGGTTGGAGTGAGACGAGAGGCAGGAGTTAACAAGTGGACACTTGAAGCAGGTGGATTCCTAAAAACCGCGTCAGAAGTCCTTACCGGCAAATGGTACGAAGTTGAAATTCACTACAACCCGACGGAAGGAACAGCACAGATGTTCGTCGATGGAGAAAAAATTATTCAAATAAGCGTATTCAACACCAAGCGCGCGCGCGCCAACCTTAATGTTAGGCAATTTGATTTCGGAATCGTCTCAGCCACAAACGTACAAGATGGACTTTTAATCTATGCTGACTCCGTCAAGTTGTCAACAACCCACGAAGCTCTAGAATCCAGCATCAAAAATAACTTTTGGGCGGATTTAATCCCGATTATATCAGTTGCTTCGATTGTATTCTTGCTTGCGTACTTCAGAGAACCCGTCTTCAAAGCAAGCAACCGCTTAATTTCAGGCAAAAAGAAAGCTATTCTCTTGGTAGACGATGATCAGTCGATTCAAAAAACACTAAAAAGATTCCTCCAAGAAAACGGATATATCGTGGATACAGCGGAGACAGGCAGCCAAGCTATTCAGAAAATGCAGGTAAAAGACTACGATGCCGCCATATTTGACATAAACCTTCCCGACATGTCAGGAATCGAGCTGCTAAAGATCTCCGCAAAACCGTCACCTATGTTTAAGATCGTGATAACTGAGGTTTCCACAGAAGAAATAGGGATCCTTGCAGCAGACAACGGAGCTGACGAATATTTAGTCAAACCCGTAAATACTCAGGAGCTTCTTGAACTATTAACGCGCCAATTCTAGTAAAAAAAGCAAGATTTACTGCATAATTCTTGAGAACGGGACTGGGCTATAAGCGTCTGTCAAGGGTTGCGAGTGAACGAGCCCTTAACTTCAAAGTGCCCTTGGATCGGAGAAGCCATCACATCATGGATGGTAGTTCACGCGAAACCATATTTGAGCCTTGTTTCTTGACGTTTCAGCTTATAGCCCATTCTTAATAGTTTATTAAGCCTTTCATATGTTGTTTCATCAATCGAGTTTTCTTTAAGAAGCACGTTTAATTTGGAAAACTCTTCCTTCAGCTGCTGTTGCTGTTCCCATCTTTCCTTGTGATAGGAACGCTTCATCTTCTGCAGTTTTCGCCATTGTCTGTTAAACAGAAAGAGCCCTCTCCTTCCCATCATTCACTTTATCGATTCATCTAATAATCCGTGTTTCCAATTCGCAATATATCATGTTGTGGCAATAGTCTCTATGGAAAACTCCGTTTATATGCACTTATGCACGGATGAGGTTAAGGAGAAGGCAAATGATCAACTGGGCAGGACTGTTCAATCTGGGAGTTTTCGCGTTAATTCTCATAATGCTATCTGTAATTGCAGGCGCCATCTTTTGGTGCAAATATTGCAAATAACCAAAAGTCAGATATTCGAATCCAATTTAAGTGAACTATAATTCGCCTATTTAGGATGAAGCTGAATGACGAACAAAGCAAACAAGTATCTTAAAATTCATCCGACTTCAATTCCAAATAACAGAGACAACTGGAGAAGAAATAATTGAAGAATGTTCTCGTCACAGGTGGTTGCGGCTTTATCGGAAGCCACCTCGTGGACGCTTTAATGACTGAAGAAGCAAAGGTACAGGTACTTGACAACCTTAGTTCTGGAACTATTAGCAATATCAAAAAATGGGTCGCCAACTCCCGATTCGATTTCGTTGAAGGGGACCTATTAGACACTAAAGCCTTGAAAATGCTTCATCGGGATTACGATGTCGTGTTTCACCTCGCCGCAAACCCCGAAGTGAGAGTAAGTTCAACCGATCCTGACATTCACTTCCACCAAAACATAGTTGCCACCTATAACCTACTGGAATACCTAAGAAAAGCACAAAGCAAAGCTACAATCGCGTTTGCATCAACATCAGCTGTTTACGGTGAACCTGAAAATATTCCAACCCCTGAGTCATATGGACCTTTAAAACCCATATCAGTGTATGGCGCCACAAAACTCGCCTGCGAAGCGTTAATCACCGCCTATGCCTATAACTACGGCTTCAAAGCCAGAATTTTTCGCTTCGCTAATGTAGTGGGCCCTAGAAGTAATCACGGCGTCATCCACGATTTTATTCTCAAACTAAGAAACAACCCTGAACAACTGGAGATCCTAGGAGACGGCAAACAAACCAAATCCTACATATACGTTGACGACTGCGTCCAAGCCTTAGAAAAAGGTGTTGAAAAAGCCACACAGCAAGTAGACTACTTCAACATAGGCTCAGAGGATCAGATCAACGTTAAAGACATCGGAGATTTTGTAATACAAGCAATGGGACTTACGAACGTTGACATTAAACTAACTGGTGGAGTAGATGGGGGAAGAGGCTGGATAGGTGACGTCAAAATTATGCGTCTTGACACTGAAAAAATGAAATCGGTTGGATGGCATCCGAAACTAAACAGCAGTCAAGCAGTAAAACAAACAATAAACCAAATCCTTTCAGGCTAGCAGCGTTTCCAGAACCAAGAAAGGTTCTCAAGAATCCATAGTGAATTTTTTTCTTGTTAAATCCTGTGTGTAGATTTATAACTAGCAGTAATTTTTAATAGTGCAATAGGACATCTTTTTCTCTGTTTGCGTGTAAGATGAAGGAGAGAAATGGCGACGAATTCAGGCGTCAAAATTGTACTCACTGCTTCAGCTACGGAAATGAGCGACTTCTTCAATAATCCTTTTATGGCTTTTTCTGCAGGCTTCGGTTTGGGTCCTATTCCTGTTGGGTTCGCCAGGAAAACTCTTTATCCTCCAGTCGAACGGTATCCTGATGGCAGAGCCAAGTACGCACCGTATGGTTTGAGAAAGGTGGAAGCCATGCTCTTAGAGAGTGGTTTCGTGGAGTCTGATGTCGCTGTGGTTCACCCCGTGGACTTGGATGTTTTTGTTGGGTCGGACACCAAGGTGGTTGGAATCTCCTCCATGGATCCAACAGGTATGGGTTATGTAAGCAAGACGTATTCTTCGATTATCGGTGGCGGAGAGCCTATGAACGCTGTTGAGTTCCAAAAACTTGTCAGGCATCCTAGCATTAAAAGGTTCAAACCCAAGATTATTGTGGGCGGGTTTGGTTCTTGGCAGCTGGAACGCAAACAAATGACTGACAAGTATGGTGTGGACTGCGTTCTTATGGGGGGAAGGCCTGATCCAATCGTAGAAGTTTTCAAAAAAGCGGTCAATGGAGAAGTGCTTCCACGTATAGTTCACGCTGATGAATCCTTGCGCACTTGGGATTATGGAACGATGCCTCTGGTTAAGCATGCAGGGATACACGGCGCGGTTGAAATCTCAAAGGGTTGTGGTCGAAACTGCCAGTTTTGCACGCCTACCATGCAGAACAAGGTGGATGTGCCGCTGGATAAAATTATGACGGAGGTTGCGACTACTACGAGAGAAGGCAGCGACCATATCACTTTAGTGACGGAAGACCTCTTTCTGTACGGCTCCAAAAACAAAACTTTCATTCCCAACAAGGAGGCTGTTGTGAACCTTGTTAAAAGCGTGGCGGAGTATCCAGGTGTTAAAAGCATTCAAGCGTCGCACATGTCTTTGGCGCCTATAGTTAATAATCCTCAGATGATTAAAGAGTTGGCTGAGATTCTTATTGAGCGTAGCTGGTATTCGTTCGGCAAAAAAGCGATAATCACGGCTGAAACTGGCATTGAGACGGGTAGCAGTCGGTTGATGAAGAAGTACATGGGTGGCAAGATGTTGCCCTACAAGCCAGCGCAGTGGCAGGAGATAGTCGCGGACGCGTTTGGAATATTGAACGATAATGATTGGTATCCGTTGGCAACTTTGATTGTGGGGCTTCCTGATGAGAAGGAAGAAGATGTTTTGGCAACACTGGAGCTTATGGACAGGCTAAAAGGGTATAACGCGTTTTATGTGCCGCTTTTCTTCGTGCCGCTTGAGAACTGCGTGTTGATGAATAAGAAAGGTGCGGAAATTGATTCGTTGTCAAGAGCGAGATGGGACTTCTTCATTCGCTGCTGGGAGTATAACATTAAGATTTGGAAGCCTACTTTTCTTGAGAACAGGATAAGCAATCCGCTACTGTTCAAGTTCGTGAACAACGTGTTCATCCCTTGTTTCGCCGGGGTTATGGGTCTTTATTATGGCTGGACGCGTGGCGAACAGTTAAAGCAGGCTTTTTGGACGTTAGGTATGCCTCAAGCTACAGTGCGAGCGCAATAAAGTGCCTTCGCAGGGTTTTCAATCCGACTTTTCAGGTGTTTCCTGGGGTTTCACGGCTTTACGAGCGTGAGTGATGTAACCGGTGTGTCCAGTCATCATGGTGTGCGGGCGCGTTTTGCCTCGTTCAACTTGCATGGCACGCATCAGGCACTCGACGGTTTCGAGGAAGACGAAGCCTGTTTCTTTTAGGGCTTCGGTGGTTTTCACAACTTGGTCTATAGTGGGACTGAAGGACACCAAGATGCCTGAGGGCTTTAACGCCGTGTAAGCATGCGGAACAACCAACCATGGAGTTGCCAAGTCTAGTATGACTGCGTCTAAGTCGCGTTCCTCAATTCCGGCTGTGACATCTCCGCTTTTTAACTCTACATAATCCAGTAGGTTTGCGCGTTTCAGGTTTTTTTCGGCTGTTTTCTGGAATTCTTCGCGTAGTTCGTAGGTGTAGATTTTGCCGTTTGGTTTTACGTAGTGCGCGAGGGCGGTGGTTAATGCGCCTGTTCCTGTGCCTGATTCTGCAACGCGGCTTCCTGGGCCGATTCCGCTGAACATGACGATTAAAGCTGCGTCTTTCGGGTAAGTTATCTGTGTTTTGCGGGATGACTTCATGATGTAATCTGTGAGTGAAGGCTTGAGCGCGGTGAATTCCGTGCCGAGGCTGCTTTGAAATGTCACGCCGAAATCTTTTCCAACCACTTCATCCAGTTTCAGGTAGCCTTTGTGGGTGTGGAAGGTTTTGCCAGCTTCCACTTTAACCATGTACGTTCTCCGTGCGTCTAAACAGAGAAGCACGTAGTCACCTTCGCGTATTTTCTCGTTTGCCAACCAGTTTTTCTCCTGCCAGAAAAAATAAGATGTAGTCAACTCATTTAAGCTTTGAATTGTAACTGCTGTACTCTAGCGCGTGGAACAGTCTATACCCCCTTATTTAAAGGAAGTGCAGTGCGCTGTTTTCTATTCTACATGTTTTTGGTTGCGGGAAAACGCCAATACGGACCTACCCCTCTATAGTTTCTGCAATGAACTGCTATTAGGATCCAAATAGGCGGAAGATATGCGGGTTCATCAATTTCGTGTGAGCCTTCACGGAGAGCTAAGAGTAGTTGAAGATTTTTTATTCCTGTTGTTCTGCTGTTTTCTTTGATCCTCGTCGTCCGAACCGTAGTTTTGCGGTTAGGATTTTTTCTGTGGCGAATAGCCGTGAAGCGATGTACATGACGACCAGAGTAAAAGCAGTTACGTAGATTATGCCCAGTATCGTGGTGAGATAGTCGCCTGCGATGACGGCTTTGCTGGCAATAACTGGTTGGCTGAAAGGAATCGCAAACAACACTGCCTTTATCGGCAATGGCAACACGTTGATGTCGATGTAGATCAAAGCGAAAGACGGAATGAAGATTAACGGGTACATATAGCCCACTAGTGCTGTGGCTCCTCGGACATCTTCGGCGAAAGCTGATATAATAACCGCCAGCGCCAAGCCTGCGAGCAAGGTGACGAATAACGTGATTCCAAGCAGGATATACCCTAACGCTGTGGGCGCCAATCCTAACGCGGCCAAATCGAGTGATGCGCCAGTGGTTGAAACGCCTGAAGTTATGGAGCCGAAAAGGTAACTGTAGCCTACTAAGTAGGTTATTGCGCCTAGTCCTGCGACGAGGGCGCTGCTGGAGAGTTTTCCCATGAGGATGGAGAACCTGTCAACGGGCATGGTGAGGAGAGTTTCAAGGGTTTTTTCTTCTTTCTCCATCGCCACTGAGGTTGCTGCGATTTGCATCGAATACGTGAGCAGAATCATTATGGTAATTGGCAGGATGATGGATTGGGAAATCAGCAGCGACGAGAGAGTGGCTGGGTCTACGTTCTGCTGGATTTCTCCTTTGATTATGGATGATTGGGTGGTTTGCAGCACGTCTGGGGCGACGTAGCGGTTGAAGCTGTAGACAAAGTTGGTGATGCCTGATGAGCCAATGTTTGAGAAGATACCCCCTATGTTGAAGATCCCGTACACGTTGACCACGGCTGTGATGTTGGTGTCGCCTGCAAAATGTTTAGTTAAGTTTTCGGTGAAACCTTGCGGAATTTCAACGAACTGCGTGGCATTGTTCTTGGCTAGAAGTCCTTGGCTGACGAGCTGTTGCGAGGTCAGGTTGTTGACGATTGTTGTTTCAGCTCCTGCAGCTTGAAGGTAGCTAATGAGAGTTTCGCTCCAGTTGCCGCCGTCATTGTTGACAACTAGGAGGCTGGTTTTCTGTGCTTGTTCGATGGCGGTTTGCTCTGCGTATCCTATGACTAACCCTAGGACAGGAAACATGATGATGGGGATAATGATGATCCCTATTAGGATTTTGGGGTCGCGGATGAGCTCTTTGAGTTCTTTTATGAGAATGTTTCTGAAACCCTTAAGCATAACCAATCACCTTTGCAAAAACTTCTTCCAGATTCTGGCTTTGATATTTGGTTTTGAGTTCATCTGGTTCTCCTTCAACGACGATTTTGCCCTTGTTGAGAAGTGCGACGCGGTCGCATAGATATTCAACTTCAAGCATGTTGTGGCTGCTTAACAGCACGGTGGTGCCGTGTTCTTTGACATAGTTTTTGATAATCTGCCTCACATGATAAGCGTGCAACACGTCGAGCCCGCTTGCAGGTTCGTCAAGCACAGCAAGCTTCGGTTTGGTCATGAGCGCTCTGGCGACCAGAAGTCGCCGTTTCATGCCCTTGCTGTAGGTTTTGGCTTTGTCCTTGAGGCGTTCGCCTAAGCCGCTGATTTTAGCTGCTTCTTCGATGGTTACGCGGAGTTCCTTCTGGTTTTTTGTGTTAAATTTCGCCATAAACTCCAAGTACTCGTTGCCTGAGAGGTTCGGGTAAGCGCCTGCTTCTTCAGGTAAGTAGCTGATTATTTTTCTGACCTCACCTGATTGTTTTACTGTGTCTAAGCCGAAGATAGTCGCGGTGCCTGAGGTGGGGATGATAAGGGTGCTGACTATGCGGAGAGTGGTGGTTTTTCCCGCGCCGTTGGGGCCGATAAGACCGAAGATTTCGCCCTGTTTTATCTGGAAGCTTAACTCGTCTAGAGCGCGGATATTTCCGAACTGTTTGACCAGTGATTTTGCGTCAACTGCAAGGCTCAACAATGGACACCTGTCGTTTGTGGATTTATTACAGCTGAATATAAGACTTTAATGGTACAGTGCCTTTCGTATAGCTCATCAAATAACGTGACTGGCATGATTCAAACTTACCTCCTACAAATTTTCCTAATCACTGTTAATGCAGTTGCTCTCGTAATCTTTGGAGTAGACAAGCTGCAAAGCAAGAAACGCGGGTGGAGGATTCCTGAATCGAGGCTTTTGTTGACTGCTTTCTTTGGACCATTCGGCGCTTACGCAGGCATGTTGCTGTTTAGACATAAGACCCGTAAAATAAAGTTCTTGCTTGTTCCAATCTTCCTATTTATCCAAGTGATGTTAATAGCGTATTTCTACCTCATTAAATGACACCGCACTCGTTGGCTGGACACCTTCGAAAAGACTAAACGTTCAAGGTTTACGCATTAAATCTTAATGTCTCTGCTGCGTCTCCATAGAGTGGTCAAACGTAGATTGTGTAGGCTGGGTTCACAACCCATATATTCGAACTTGGAAAAACTGGATTATAGTGAGCAACAGACATGAGCGTAGCCTTTGTTCTCAAACTTGCCGCGCGGGGAATTGTCGTAGCAGTTACGTTGCAGGTCTTTTTCTTTTTCGTCTTTCAAGCGATAGGATATGATGCCTATTTGCTCAGCATTACTCTAATCGTATCGGTAATTATTGGTATTTTGCTTCTGATTGGATGGCGAACACTGAAAAAAGCAGTAAAATAACCACTCGCCCGACTATACAGGGTCACCAATGTTTGCTGGATTGAATTTTAATTCCTGACGACGAATGACAGTACGTCTGGAATGCCGTTCCCTGAGAAAAGGCATGCCTCCAGGGATTCTGGAGTGCTTATGAATTTTGAAAGGCAGAAGGCAAGCGGGAGAAAATCGCCACTTGAGTACAGAAATAAACTGTTTCCATGATGTTTTTTATAGTCCCCAGCTTTGTATAGCCGTTTGGTGGAGCGAGTCTCTCTTGCGTTTTTCTTTTTTCTTGGCACTGCCCTTAAACCTATTGATTTTTACGGTTGAGCCAACGACGGAGACCCAGTGAGTTACGTTTAAGTTTCTGTGGTAAACAAACTTGATTACTTCCCGCCGCAATTCCTGAGCAGATAGATTTTCTGATTTCACAATTAGCTTGTTCTGGGCTGGGGCAACTGAAACGTGCAGGTTTGACTGCAGAAAGCTAGATAGGTTTTCTTTTTCGTTCTCTAAATCGCCTAAGTCTACTTGGAGGCCTATGTTACTTCTGTTTTTGTGTCTAAAGAGCAAAGGTACGTCCCCCTGTAAATGTAGGCTGCCATGATATTAATAATGTGGGTTGGGTTAAATTTTAATCCCAGGACATTGAATTTTGACGCAAAAAAAAGGTGGGGTACAGCTTCCTATTTCCATTCGCAGATTGTAATTTTGGATTCCATCCACATCGGGTCTTGCGCCTCATAAGTGACAAGGGCGATCAGCTCATTCATCCAGCTTAGTTTCTCCGACATCGCCATGAAGCTCCACAAGCCTACGGCCTTAGGATTCCCGCCCATCATCATTTTCATCATAGAAAACCCTTTCAGCACACCCCTGTCGCCACTCATCGTCATGAATACCCCTTGCTCTTTTTCTGTAGCTACGCCTTTACTAGGCATCTTGCCGACCGCTGTCACGTGGATGCTGCCGTCTATGCCTTTCGCTCGTCCCATACCCGTCATCTGAGCCGACCACGAATACTCCGAAATTACGCCTTCAGCTCCAACCGATTTTATGGAACCTGCACCAGCGCTTTTGGCTGTGCCTTCCCAGAGTTTTTCGCCTAAAACCATACTTTACACCTAAATGTTTCAATGAAAACCGTTACTTAAGGAATTGTGATTGTGCCCCTGCTATCACAACAAGATGCGAGAAGGGCATAGCAGAAGCGCCAAAATTCAATCCTCCAAACTCAAACCATTAAAATTTAAAGCAAAAAAAGAGGGAGCTGTAATTTTTTTATTTCAGCAGCTTCATACCTTCTTCCATAGACAACACTGGCAGTATCTGAGTCGAATTGTACTCAAACCAACTCATGGGTTCGGGTTCCATTGAAAACTTCATAAGGGCATCCATACTCGGCGCCTCGCACACAGCTACAAAAAGGTGATCCAACACCGCAGTCCATGCCCCAACCAATTTAATCCCATGCTTCTCCATGAGTTGACCCATTTTTGCAAAGGAATCCGCGTATACTTTCTTCACTTTCTCATTGTGCAGCGGACAGCTTTCTATCGAATGTTTAGAGATCTGCAGAAAAAGCATATAGTTAGAACGCTCCAAAAAAAGGCTTAGCCCACCGCGGTTAATAAGCTATAGTTGGTGTTCCAAAGCAATCACAGTTAAACATGTTCGGTGCAAAACTTCACGGATTAAAGCGTACACTTCAGAAAATTAGGGCTTTGACGACCTGAAACGCTGAGAGAACGCGAAGGTAGAAAAACACTCTTGGGGAATCGCCTCGGGGGTTCGCGTCTTGCCAAAGCGCTGGTCGCCAGAGCCTTGATGCCCTTTTTTCTGCATCTGGTGCTGCAATTACAGTTTAAAAGGTTATACTATAAGAAAACTTGTGGTTACAGCAATACACCAACAAAAAGGGTGGAAGCGGAATCTAAATTTTTGGGTTTTTTATTCTTCGGTCTCTTCTGGCGGCGGAACCCATTTCTCGATAAGCATTTTCTCGCCGCCTAGTTTGAAGCTTACTTTAACAAATATGCTGTCTGCTCCTTTGAACGGGAACATGCTGTCTTCCGCCAGGTCCTTCGGCAGGTAAATCAGGTATTTGCCGTCTTTCCTCCTGAACAAGCGCCCTCTTCCATCACTAACCATAATTTTCCCTCCTGATGCAATCATGTTATAGAGTACACTTTTGTACATGTTAAGTAATAAGATTTTGCCCTGAAAATGAGGCGGGCACTTTCAAACATTGCACGCTGACCTTGGGAAAAAGTCTGAGCATAACAGCAGCCAACACAAGAAAGGTTTATGAAAGAAACAGCCACTCAACACAAGGCAAAACAGAGACTCTGCGTATGAGCGAAGCAAAAATAAAGGCAAAAGGCATCTTCTTGGATTTAGATGGCACCATCGTGGATTCGCGAGAAGCCTACTATGAAGCAGCGCGAACCGCGTTTCAAGCAATGGGGCAAAAACCGCCCGAAGCAGAAGCCACCCTGGAGATTCCCCGAAGACTCGAAAGAAAACAGCCACTCAACGACGTCATAAAAGGCTACCCCAAAAAATTCCTGAAAATATACCTGCAAACCTACTACGCCATAACACCCGAGAAAACCAAACTCTTCCCAAACGTTTCAGCCACACTAAACACCCTTTCTGAGAAAGCCAAACTCGCCCTCATAACCATGCGCGCAGTCACAAAAGAAAACATCATAAACGAACTAGAACACTTCGGCATCGCAAAATACTTCACCCACGTAGTAACCGCGTTGGACACCCACAAACCGAAACCTTCACCGGAAGCACTCATAAAATGCGTAAAAGCCATAGACGCCCAAATCTGCGACTGCATCATCGTAGGCGACTCAATCTCCGACATAAAAGCAGGAAAAGCAGCAGGCGCAAAAACCGCAGCAGTCCTATCAGGACTCTTCTCCCAAAAAGAACTCGCCAAAGAAAAACCCGACTTAATCTTGAAAGACATCAACATGCTCCCAAACCACATCCAATAAAACGCCAGAACCATGGACAAATCATATTTCTAAGAACGAAATATTGCTAAAAACCGCCTAAAGCAGTTATATGCCCAAAGAAAATAAAGTTAATATAAACCTACAACTCTAATTAACAATGGAGAAGGTTTCAGAGCGGGAATTCAAATGAACTTCCTAGAAATAATGGTAGGGGGAAAACTAAAAGAAGCAGACTCAGCCTTAGATGTAACAGGCTCAGATCGCAAAGTTCTACAAGTAGCTTGCCAAGACTTCACCAACTTCCTCAAATATCACTGGGACCTCATCGGAAAAAAAGCAAGCCAATGCGAACTAGTGGAAAAACTAGAAAAACTCTTCAAAGAAAACCCAAATGAACTCGAAGAATTCTTAACAGTCTGGATTGGCATATGGCTCAAGAAATGGAAAGAACGCGTCAAACTACTCATAGGCAACCAAAACGCAAACAAATGGAAAAAAGTCACAAAAACCCTCAAAAACGCACAGCAGTTCTGGGAAAAAGTTGAACGCAAACAAGAAGTCCAAGAGGTTGTGGTAGCCACCCTAATAAAAAACGGCGAAATCTGCGGCACAGAAATCCTTTCAGAGAACCTTTTAAAAATGGAACTCGGCGAAAAACGCATGAAACACCTCAAAGACACGGAACGACTCTTCACCGCCGTAAACAGCTCCCTAAGAAAAGCCCGAGAAATGGCACAAAGCAAAGGCCCACTCATCTTCGTCAAAATAGACAAAGGCTACTACGGCACAGTAAACCATTAAAAAGCAACGCTAACCTCTCATTTTTACCACTTTAACCTAAAGTAAAGAGAGAGCAAACTTTCTAAGAGAAAGTTAAAACCTTAAACAGAAAGCGGCTTACGCCACTCGCTGCTTCTGAAGTGTTTTC
Source organism: uncultured Candidatus Bathyarchaeia archaeon (assembly GCA_964587975.1). Lineage (GTDB taxonomy): Archaea > Thermoproteota > Bathyarchaeia > Bathyarchaeales > Bathycorpusculaceae > SG8-32-3. Next base: position 29,203 of record CAZPND010000002.1, on the reverse strand, counting down.
GTCTGCCACGAATACTTCCTTATCGTCGTGGTTTCTCCATAGCCACAGGCTGCACACCGCTTTTTACGCACGTGATAAGCGTGTCTACCACAACGCCTACAGCGTATATGCACGACTTTGTGTGCGTGTTTACCAAAAGAAGGTGTACCTTTTCCCACAATATGTCACCTAGGTGGAGGAGAAATAAGAACCACGTTGTCCCCGCGAACTATTATCAACCCTAGTTTTTTGGTGTTTTCGATGTTTGTTGTGTCGTCTGTTTCTTCCAAAACAAGATTCAGATGCTGATCAAAACCCTTCAATCGTCCTCGCAGGCTTTTTCCACCCTTTAATCGAACGAGCACGACCTTACCGAGGTTTTGCTCAAGAATTTCAGTTGTCATTTCGCTCATTTTTGAACCTTCATCTGCTTTTATGCATGTACTACTTAAGCTTTTCACATTTAAACCTATCTAAGCAATACGAAAATACTAACTACAAGATAACGCCATACACTGACTAATATGTAGAATGCAAAACCGACACAAGGAAAACCTTTTATCAACTCAACCTTAATCTGAAAGCCACCAGAAAAGGGAGATACCTTTGGTTCAAAAAAACTCAAGAATCCTAGTAACCGGAGGTGCAGGTTTCATAGGCAGCCACATGGTTGACAAGCTAATCGAAACCGACGCAGAAGTCACTGTTATAGATAATTTAGACACAGGCAAAATGGAAAACATCGCTCAACACGAAAAAAACAGTAATTTTAATTTTGTAAGGGGCGACATCCGCAACTTGCAGTTAGTCAAACAATTAGTCAAAGACGTAGACGCGGTTATCAACTTAGCCGCCATCGCAAGCGTCCAGCGTTCTATTGAAAATCCCTTGCTTGTCAACGACGTGAACGTCATTGGCACACTAAACCTTTTGAAAGCCAGCGTTGAGGGTAATGTGAAACGTTTCATTCAAGCTTCGTCAGCCGCAGTTTATGGCGATGCGCAGACGTTGCCGGTGCGTGAAGATTTTAATCCGATGCCTCTTTCGCCTTACGCGGTCTCTAAACTCGCAACTGACAACTACGCTATGGTATTCAACAAAGTTTACGGGTTAGGAACTGTTTGCCTTCGTTTTTTCAACGTTTATGGACCTAGGCAGGCAAACAATCCTTACAGTGGAGCCATAACCATATTTGCGAATGAGATTTTGGCTCATCAGCCTCCGAGGATTTTTGGAGATGGCGAACAAACAAGAGACTTCGTTTTCGTGAAAGACGTCATCTCAGCCACCATGCTCGCGTTAACGAAGAAGAACACGGCTGGCGAAATCTTCAACGTGGCATCTGGCAAAGCAACAACCATAAACAAAATAGTTCAGATTCTGCAAAAAATAATGGGTGAAAATCTGAAGCCAGTTCATGAAAAACCCAGGGAAGGCGACATTCGGCACAGTTACGCCAGCACCGAAAAAGCCAGAACTGTCTTGGGCTATGAACCGAAGTTTTCGCTGGAAGATGGTCTAAGAGAGCTGGTACGGCACATGACGAACTCGGTCGAGAATTGACCCCAGTGCGCTTTTATTGCGTTCGGTGCCGGTTTTGCGCTCCCGTTTTTTGGGAGGGATACGCCTTAGGTTTTGTTGGGTTCGTTTTGGGTTGGTTTTTTGTTTTTGGGTTTGGATTTTATTTTGGTTACGGTTGGATTTGTCTCTTGAAGGCTGGATAAGTCTTTTTAGGGTGTGATTCGTATGTGTGGCGTGCTGGTGTTTGGTGTGCCGTTGACTAGAGCGGTTGAGTTTAGGGCGGTGTTGCAGAAGGGGAACCGTTTTCAGGTGCCAAAGGTGATTAGGTGGGAGTTCAAGATGGAGACCAATCAGGTTTTGAGGGTTAGGGTTGGTCGCGCAAACGGTTATGATCATGAGTATTTTTTTGGTAGGATGAACCGTGACGGGCGTCGGTCCCGAAGCTTACGTTGGGTCTTCTTCAGGATGGGTTTGATGGAAAAAGCTTGGTGGGCTGTGTATTGGATGTCGAGCTCGGACCGGTTTAGACCTATGCTGTCCGCTTTCCGATGACGTTGTGGATAGCAGGTTCCATTTTTAGGAACGGTGGCTATCTCGGAAAGCAGCGTCTCGGTGTTGTCCATCGCCGGTTCTCGGCGTAAGATATGCAAGGATTTTGATGGACAAATCAGTTCGAAATGGCGGTTGCGTTTTCTCGCAACAGGTTTACTCGCTTGAACAAGAAGGTTTTATTAATTCCTGTGTTAGCGGACTAAAATTTTTTGTTAGAAAGGTTGGAAAACGCGCAACGCAACTGCAACCAGAAAACCCAAACCACACCCAAGAGCCACCAATCTCAACCGTTTCTTATCAATCATAATCCGCGCTGAATATTCTGGCAATGAATATAGTAACTCTGATGCTATCAGAAGTATTATCGCCGTTACTGCGAGCTACAGACTAATATCTGACAGTGTTAAAGGGAAAATCACCGTTATCACTTTTGCAAGATGATACCTGATCCTGGCGGCGCACCAAGTACTCCTTTTGGATTTTTAGATATGAATTTTCCTGCAGCTATTTCTTCGATCGAAGGCATTTCGCTACCGTTTTTAGCAGGGATAAAAACAATTGGATCTTTTACCCCCTAAGATATTCAGGAAGGTAAACGTCCTTTGGATATGGGGTATGTAAGAGCCTTTTCCTTTATACTGTAATAACTAATAATAGAAACAGCGCAAACAAGAAAACGTGACGATGGTATAAACGGATTTTGTCACCTCCGTTTTTAACCAGCCTTTAGCTTTTTCCATCATAGCCAAACTCGCAGGATCAAAAGCTAATTAGAAAATCAACTTCAGCAAAAATCTGTAAAAATAGCCTATAAAATGAATAGTCCCAAAATAAAAAGAAATGCACAAAGCGGGATCAGCCAAAAACGGGAACAACTAAAAGCTGTCGCTCAAGAACAAAGATCCCAAGTTCGATCATTAAGCATTCAATGATCAACACTAATTTGACACATGTTCAATCTTAGAGAAATTCATTTTAAGTAGGGTTTTTAGAATTTTGGTGCCATCGGAGAATAGTTTCAGTTTTGAAATGCTGTATCTTCTTCTTTCGACGCTTATTGGTGTCTCTTTGAAGACAAAGCCGTTTTTTAGGCTTTTGACGGTTATTTCGGTTTCGATTTCGTAGCCATCTGATTCCAAATTCAGATTGTCCAGAACCTCTTTTTTTAATGCTCTGAAGCCTGTTTGGCTGTCGGTGACGCGCTTGCCAGTCAACATCATAATTACAAGGTTGAATATGGAGTTTCCTATTTTGTTGAGTCTGGTTGTCACCTCTGTCTGGCTGCCTAAGAATCGTGATCCGGCCACGATATCCGTTCCATTAAGCAATGGCTCAATGAGGTCTGGAATTTCCTTTGGTTTATGTTCCCCATCTGCGTCGATTGTTACGATTATGTCGCCGTTTGCGTGATTAAGCGCTCTTCTTAGCGAATATCCCTTGCCAGAGTTTTCCTCATTTGAAAGAACTGTCACCTTGTGGGTGGAGGCGATTTTTCCAGTTTTGTCTGTAGATCCATCATCGATTACTATGATTTCGTAAGGAACATTTAGGTCGTTCATGATTGTAGTTGTTTCTGATATAACGTTGCCAATGGTGGCTTCCTCGTTATAGGCAGGAATAATAATTGTCACTGCAGAACGGCGCAATTTGGGTCCTTTCCTTTGTCCTATTGGCTGAAAGGAGAATTTAAAGTTATATGGGTATTTCCTTTTCAAAAGAACCCAAACTGCCAAACCAGCAAATATGACAGCGAACGCTCCAACCGTCGAGCCTACAACGTTGATTAAAAAGTCCCGCTCACGCTGTTGCGTGGCCGTTTCCCCTAAAACATTTGCCTCTTCGACAAAATTTCTTAAAGGCGCTTGGCTTTGAGTTGCAAGATTAAGCGCTTCGTCAAAATCTTGTTATCATAAGCTAATTCAGCTTGTGAAAGTAGCGCGCCTGCTTCGTTAAGGGCGTCTACAAGAACTGTGATGTTGGCGCCAGCAGCCTCCGCTTGTTTGGCTGCGTTTGTAGCAATTTAACAGGGTGGCTTTGGCTGAAGAGATGGCGGTTGCAGCATCTGCCTGATCTGCCTCCCAATTTCAATTCCTCAAAACGTCAGTTCAAAAAACTTCGACACGATTAATTCTAGGTAGGACCTTAATGATTACACTATTTAGGAAAGAACGCTGCCTGTATGGTTTCGACGATTTTTTCAGCTGCGTCTCCAGCCCCAAAAGGCGACACTTCAGGCAATTCTCCAGGGTTATCCATGGTGGATTTAATAGCGGTCAAAATATCGCGTTTTTTGGTCCCCACGATTTGGGCGAAGCCAGCTTCAACCGCTTCGGGTCTTTCGGTGGAGAGACGAATCACTATCGTGGGCTTTCTGATGCCTGGTGCGGTGGCTTCCTCTTGAATTCCGCCGGAATCTGTTATTATTAATTCGCTTTGTTTCATTAGAACGAGGAAATCCAAATAGCCGAGAGGTGGAAGAATCTGAAGGTTCCCAAGCTGGTCAGCCTTAGAAAAAAGGTTGTTCTGGCGCAGTCTTTTTTGTGTGCGTGGATGCATGGGGTAAACAACGGGTAGGGGGGCTTCCGCAAATGCTTCTATGAAATTTTTCAGAACTGATAGGTTATCTACGTTTTCGGCTCTGTGAGCGGTGGCTAATGCGAACTTTTTGAAGCGGATTTTTTCAAGTATTTTGGACTTTTTCGCAGCTATCGGCAGGTGTTGAATTACAGCGTCTATGACGGTGTTTCCGGTGACGTAGATTTTGCCCCAAACGTTCTCTTGTTTTAGGTTTGCTTGTGCTCTAGCGGTTGGGGCGAACAGGTATTCTGAGATGTGGTCTGTTAGGCGTCGGTTATGTTCTTCGGGCATGCGCAGGTCAAAGCTTCTTAGGCCAGCCTCGACGTGTCCGGTGGGTATGCCTCGTTTATTGGCTGCTAACGCTGCTGCCAGGACGCTGTTGGTGTCTCCTTCAACCAGAACGATGGGGGGCGCGGTTTTCTCCAGCAGCTCGTCCATGTACATCATTATCTGTGCTGTTTGCATTCCTGGTGAAGTGGCGTTAACTTTGAAGGCGTAGTCAGGGGGCGGCAACTCAAGGTCTTCTATAAACTGCTGCACCATGTTGTAGTCGTAGTGCTGACCGCAATGGACAAACTTCAGGGGAATCTCGTGCTTCTGAAGTGCTCGAACAACGGGTGCCATTTTTATTATTTCGGGTCTTGTGCCTGCAACGATCATCGCTGCTTTCACGGTTCTTCCCTCAATTGAGAAATAGGATGTGCTAAGTTTTTGGAAGTTTTAAAAAGCGGGGTTTAATGAAAGTGTTTATGGCGGCGCGAATCTATTTATGGAGCCAGCCTCTGCCGCCTTTTTTGGGCTGCTGTTTTTCGCGCTTTTCATCGTCACAATAGATTTCAACCAGCCGTTTTTTCCGTAATCGCTGGTTTGTAACGTTCATTTTGATGAATTTGGTCCAACCGCCGACATGGGGATCGGGTGGAATGACGCGTTCTACATTTTCTACTTGATGCTGCTCCAAGATTTCTTTGAAGTTTAAGGTTTTGAAGTCGCGCGTGGCGTGTATTATGGTGCCTTTTTCGACGTAGAGATCGCAGTAGTCGGCTACTGCTATGCCTTCGGCTCTTACTTTGTCTTCTGCGCGTTCCTCCCAGAGTCTTTTCCATTGGATTCTGAGTGTTTCAACCATTTCTTTTTGGGACAGACTCATCGCTTTGAAATCCCTCCCTGACAGGAGTGGATGAGAACGTTTAATAGGATAACTGCTATTTTGATTCTCCCCTTGCTCTCCTTCTCCTTCCAAAGCGTTCTATTTAAACAGCACAGAATGAAACATCTATACAGTTTATCTAGAACAATAATATACTTTTCTATAATACATGCGTAAGTCTTCTGAAACCTCCGCGTTTTTTTATAGACAAACAGTTTTTTTGTCTCTGGGATTCGGAAGTCACTATTTAGCGGGTTTTGCAATGTTTAAATTCTACTTTATCGTTAACGAAGTGGAGGAGAAAATTTATGAGTTCTATTCCGGTTGAGAATGTTTTCTCGAAGAGTTTTTCCACTGTCAATGAGAACGATCCATTATCTAGGTGCCTAGAGTTGTTCAAGAAGGAGATGCCTCCGGTTATAGCCGTCTTGGATGACAAGGGGAAGTATGCGGGGGTAATTTCTAGGCGGTGGGTGATACGTTCGAGACTTGATCCCTCAACGGCGAAAGTTAAGAGTTTGATGCGGCCTGCGCCGAAGGTTTCTAAGGAGGTTTCTTTGGGCAAAGCGGCTAGGTTGATGATTGAAAGTGGGGTGAGGCAGCTTCCGGTTTTTGAGAAGAACCGGCTCGTGGGGTTTGTGACGGATGAGGATATTATTCATGGGGCTGTGACTCACGAGTGGGGTAACACGGCGGTTGAGAAGATTATGACGAAGGCGCCGCAGGTGATTGAAGCGAACAGGTCTGTGGGCGCGGTGCTTAGCCTTTTCAGGGAGCACGGGGTTTCTCACGTTCCGGTTGTCGACCAAGGAAAATTGGCGGGCATCATAAGCATACAGGACATTATCGAGCAGATTTTTCAGCCTCGGCAAAAGCAGACGCAAGGCGAGATTGTAGGGGAAAAGGTTCCGGTTTTAAGCATTCCGGCGAAGGGGATTATGGCGCAGCCGGTGATTACGGTGGCGTCCGATGTTAGTTTGCGGGAAGCGGAGAAGAAGATGCATGCGCAGGACGTGTCTTGTTTGGTGGTTTTGTCGAAGGAGCGGTTGGCGGGCATAGTGACGAAGCTTGATTTTCTTGAGCCTATTTCGCAGTTGGAGACGGTGGCGCGTAAGCTTACGGTGCAGTTCGGCGTGAAAGGCGTGGCGGTGAACCCAGATCAGCAGGGGTTTATGATGGATGAGTTTGAAGCTTTCGCACGTAAGTATAACGATGCGCTTGAGTTGGGTACGTTGTTTGTTTACATGAAGACGCATGGAACAAATCATAAGGGTGTGCCGCTTCTGCATTGCAGGCTTCAGTTGAGAACGGTACGAGGTTCTTTCTTCAGCTCAAGCGAAGGATTCGGCGTGGAATCGACGTTTCGCGTGGCGTTGGACCGGTTGGACAAGAGGCTTCTGCGTAGCAAGGAGCTTTCGTATAACCCGAAGTACGCGCGGGATTTTCTGCGGAAGGTTGGGATGCCGCAAGAAGAGCTTTAGGGCAACTATACTGGTATTCGGTTGCCGTCGAACCCAAGCTTTGATATGCCAAGTTCATCTTTGACTTCGCGCAGCTGAGCGGAGTTGAATACAGGGCCGTCTTTGCAGACGCGGTATTTGCCTATGACGCAGCTTCCGCACAAGCCTATGCCGCACCGCATGAGGCGTTCCAAGCTTGCTTCCATGTGTACGTGGTATTTTTCGGTGAGGTTGAAGACTTCGCGAATCATGCGTTCAGGTCCGCATGCGTAGACCACGTCGATTTTTGTTTTGCCTTTTTCTGCCAGAAGCTGTTCGAGCGGTTGGGTGGCGAGGCATTTTAGTCCGTAAGTGCCGTCTTCTGTGGTTGATGTTGGGGGTTCTGTGCAGAGTGGTTCGAGTTGGTTGAGGAAGAGGAGTTCTTTTCGGGTTTTTGCGCCCATGATGAATGAGAGGCGTTTGGTGGTGACGGCGAGTTGTTTGGCTAGGTAGAGGAGGGGGGCGGTTCCTGTTCCGCCCCCCACGAGGAGGACTTTGCCGTTTGTTTCGGTGAAGCTGTTTCCGAAAGGCCCACGCACACCTACGATGTCGCTTTTTTTCATTTGGTGCAGGTGTCGTGTGGCGTCGCCCAGAGCTTTCACGGTTACGGAGACTGTATTGTCTTCGGTGTTCATTATGCTGAGGGGGATTTCGTCTATGGTGGGTATCCAGAGCATGAGGAATTGTCCTGGCTTGGCTTTGGCGCATTGTTTGTCGGTGAACGTGTAGGTTTTGGTTGTAGGGTTTTCGGTTTTCACGCTTTCAATGTGCGTGGTGCGCATGGTGTTAGCTGCGGTGAGCTTGTCCGACAATTTCTTTTACGCTCCTAAACTTTTTCTTTTTCAGGTATGCTGTTACGCCGCGGTTTACGGCTTTGAACACGGTTGGGTTGCGCGTGGCGATTGCGGTGCCGATTTGCACGGCTGACGCGCCTGCGAGGAGGAATTCTACGGCGTCTTGCCATGTGGTTATTCCGCCGCAGCCGAAGATGGACGTGTCCACCTGCTCGTAGATGTCGTAGACGGCGCGGAGGGCGATGGGTTTTATGGCTGGTCCTGAGAGTCCGCCTCGCGTGTTGCTTAGCACGGGCAGGGCGGTTTCGGCGTCTATGGCTATAGCGCGCACAGTATTCACGGCTGTCAGGGCGTCTGCTCCCGCCTTGGTGGCGGCTCTGGCTAACTCAACGATGTCTGTGACGTTGGGGGACAGCTTGACGATTACGGGTTTGCTGGTGGCTGCCTTGACTTCGCGCACGACTTGGGTGAGCAGTTTGGGGTTTTGCCCGATTTCTGAGCCTGTTTCCTTCACGTGCGGGCACGAAACATTAAGCTCCACGGCATCGGCGCCTGCTTTAGCAGCGGTTTTTGCCACTTCCGCGTATTCTTCAGCCGAGTAGCCGTAAACACTAACGATAAGTGGAACAGTTATGACGGTTTTTGTGAAGCTAATTTCACTCGCGTACTCAGCTATACCAGGATTAGGCAAACCCATAGCATTAATAATTCCACAGTTCACCTGCACCACAGTAGGATTCGGATAACCCATACGAGGATTCAACCCCACAGATTTAGTGACTACTGCACCCGCACCTACTTCAGCTATACGCTGCAAGGACTCAGGGGAGTAACCCAAAATTCCAGAAGCTAAGGCTGTGGGGTTTCCAAGTTCTAAGCCCGCAAGACTATTGCTTAATGCGTTGGTGTTCAAACGCGCTTTTTCCCCTTCTTTTTTTTAACTTAAATGGTTAAGTCTATTCACCTTTTAAAAAGATAAAGCTTCGTAAAAGCTTCCACCTTCACACTTCCAGAAGCCTAAGAAAACATGAAACTAAAGTTAATCATACTAATTGTAGGCCAAAAACACCTCAGACGCAAGCCATATAGCAAATTTAATCTTGTTTCTCTTTGCTTTTCTGCCTTAAAATTAGCTTGCCTTTCCCATCCTTAAACTCAATAAGTTTTTTCTGAGTAGTGAAGTGCTTTCTCTCATCCTCTGGAAGTTTATCCAAAAATTCTTTGCTGTACTTCCCTTTTAACGTGTCAGAATCACTTTTCCAATATCGATATTTGACTCCATATTCTTGCTTGTTTCTTTCAGCTAACTCATCTTTGCGTGAATCATCCGTATAGTAAAGACACAAAACATGCTCAGTGTGATCTCCTAAAAGCGTATCGTTCACTTTCGCATGATGAAATCCATGATTTTCAATTTCATTAATGGCTATTTCAAGCAATTTGTTTTTGTCATCACAGAAGAACAAATATTTTCCAGTTATGCCATGAGTGAGTTTTTCTTTGCTTAGTAGCCAAGTCCAATATCCATCAAAAAGTTTTCTTACCTTTTGAGAAATCGTCCATACTCTCCAAAATCTTGTTTCCAAGCGTACTGTGAACGCTTACGCCAAATTGCAAAAGCATCTTTCACATGGCTCTTAAATTCCTCTGTTGTACAACCATTAACCGAACAAAAATGCTGCACCAGTTTATTGTAATCGAGTTTACCCTGTTTAGAAAGTATTCCAGCTAAACCTATGTGCTTAACATGATGACACATAGTGCAAAGAAGAATGAACCCGTCAAGTTTTTGAATATGGCGAACATCATCGTAGTTCCAGATTTCATGAAGATTCATTGTCCCTTCCATTTCTCCACAAATTTTGCATTTTAGTCCATCTTTCTTAATGATGCCTTCTTTTATACCACTCCAAACACTTCTTGGTAACAACTTTGCGAGCGACTTATTCCATGCAGTTTCAGGAACAAGTTCAGCCATTAGTTTCATTTAAGCTTACCCAAATAATATAAGTCACTTGTGCGTATAATCTTTGCGGGTGATTTAATGTACCAAATAATTGACATTGAAACTGAAAATACTGGCGCCGATGTAATGGAAGATAATAAACGTATTTTATCAGTGCAGATAGGCGATGATATTAAACAAGACCTGTATTGGGCTGATTCAGGTGACCCACGGTGGACTTTAGAGGGTGCTAAGAACGAAATAACGTCGTTGTTATCTCAGGAAGTTATTTTTGCAGGTTATAACATAAAAGGTTTCGATGTTCGGTTTCTGAAACATTTTTTAGGCATTGAAATACCTGAAGCAAACATACTTGACTTATGCCTATGTCAATCCCATAGACTAACTGAGTTAACGGGTAAAAACAGACCACGCTTGGAAGATGTATGCAGGGCTTGTGGTGTGAAAGTTACCCACAAACAAAAAATGAATGAGAAAGCTCAGAAGTATAAAGCTGATGAAAACTTCAAAAAACTAGCATTAACTAAGGCTGAGGAGTTAGTAAAAAATAAGAAGTGGAGCCTAAATTTTTCATATAATTATGTTCTTGATAAAATAGCTGGCGGCAATGCCATTTATGATGCATACTTGGAATTTGTTGAGAGTGGTGGACAAAAAAACACATTTTTTTACGAATATGCAATTGGCGATGTTATTTCTGAATACAGCCTCCTTAAGGCATTAGGATACTAAGCAAACTCAAAATGACATGCTTTTCGATTGTGTTTAGAGAGGTTTGTTTAGAGGCGCCGTGTTTTTAGGGGCTTTTGTAAATTTCTTGGTAAATTGGTGAATTGGTAAATTTCGTTAGGGTTCGTATAGGGCTGTTGTTTCTCGGTTTCTTGGCGAAAATCGTATGAGGGTGAGAGCCAGAGAGTATGCTTGCATCGTTTTCTGGGCTATTCTGTATGCCCGATTCATTGGAGACACGTCATATTTGCCGTCTATTTTGATCCTAATAGTTAATCATTGCAGAAACCTATAGAGGGGGTCTATCCGCCGCAGAAAACGATAGGGGGTAGGTTCGTATTGGCGCAGAAACCACCCAATAGAATGTTGAAAACCAGCGTCTGCAGGATTCTATGCAGTTTAGTATATATAAGGGGGGTATAGACAAAAATCGCACGACAGCCCACTCGTACAGCAACAAAGAAAAAAAGGGAAGCTAAGCTACGCCCGCATGTTCAGACCAGCAGCAACTCGCCGTCCCCAACAGGCTTCTCCGACCCTATAAGCAGCATAGACAAAATCGTCTGAACCTCACCCAAACGCTTTATCCGCTCAATCACGATGTGGTTAAGCTCCTCGAAAGTCTCCCCGCTCACCCTCGCAATAATGTCGTAAACTCCGTGAACCCTGAACGCCTCCTGCACTCCCCGACATGCTTTAACCTCCTCAAAAACCTCTTCAATCGAACCTGGGCTAGCGTTTATGCAAACAAAGGCTTCACGCATCAAACAGCCCTCACATAAATAATACCCAAAACAACTATTTCTGCGTTACTCCTCACAAAAAACGCGCCTCTCGGATGTGCCGCCAATGGTGGGCCCGGCCGGATTTGAACCAGCGACCGACAGGTTATGAGCCTGGCGCTCTAGCCTAGCTGAGCTACGGGCCCCCGCACACAACTTTCCGTTACTAATGCTGTTTCCAACCAAATTTAAACGTTTTCCGCAACAACAACCGCACACGCGTTCACGTCTTCATCCGCTCATAATGATACAGGTACTCCTGAGCGTAACCCGCGTACACACCGAAATACCGCCTGCCAAACGCGTTAAGCAAAGCATAATCTGAGTTACTAAGCCCATCTCTCTGGGCAAGTTTCCGCGCAAATTCACGCGGAAGCCGCTGAGCATAATGATTCAAGATGACACGTTCAACCCACCGGTCCACGGGAAACGCTTCGGTCTTTCCCAGCGAGAATAGCAGAACACAATCAGCCACCTTAGGACCTACACCCGCCAAACCACACAGCTGCTTCTTAGCCTCCTCATAAGGCAACCGCCGTAACCCTTCAAGGTCAAAAGCCCCCTCGAAAATTCGCTTCGAAGTCGCCAGCACGTACTTAGCTCGGTAGCCCAAACCGCACTCCGCCAAGCTCTTCTCCGTGGCGCACGCCAGCTTCTCGGATGTTGGAAACGTGAAGAATTCGCTGCCGTCAAAAACCGTTTTCTCCCCAAACCGCCGGGAAAGCTGCAACAGCATGTGCCGTATCGCAGGGATGTTCTTGTACGTGGCGCAGATGTAGGAGATGAGGCACTCCCACGGTGGCTGCCTGATAAGCCGCAGCCCCCAAAACGCGTTCAACGCTTCCCGGATATGCTCGTCCCTGCCGATGCTGGCGCTGATCTTCTGCAAGTCATCGTCCAAACCGAAATAGTGCACAATTAACTCCTCGGCGGCACCGGTAAACTCCAGCTCCGCGCCGGTTTGCCGCACCTTGAAGACCCGGTCTCCGACAACGCCGTACCACCACTCGCCTTTTTTGTCCCACCTGAACACTTGACCGCAGCAAAGCGTGACATCCAAGTTGAAGGGAACCGCGTCAAGCTTCACGGGATTCCCTCCAAAAACCGTTCGGCCTTAGGAACTTCCGAGGGCAACCCCTTCCTTTTCCGAGCCTCAGCAATGATTTTCGCTTCAAGTTTCGCGGACACCTTTTCCCAATGGTCAAACGCTAACTGCCAAAAGGCGCGACCCGAAGTAGCGGAACGCAGCTCCTCAGACAAGCCGAACGTTTCCGCAACCGGAATAAAGCCAGTGATTACGGTGAAGGTGCCTTTCTGTTCGAAGGCGGAGACTTTGCCTCGCCTGCCACTGATGATCTTTGAGCCTTCACCCGCCAGCTCCGCAGAAGCGGACACCACGGTTTTGTAGACTGGCTCAAGCAGCACGGGTTTGGCGGTTAAGAACGAACCAAAAACTGCTTTGCCCACGCCCCGCATAACCTCAACCGGACCATGAAGTTCCGCGTTATCGCTTAGCTGGATGTCTATCAACTTGACTTTTACGCCTCGCATGGGTTCTCCGCACAAGGGACCTGCCCTGCAAGCATATCTGAAGCCTGACACCACAAAATCCAAAACCTGAAGCAACTCAGGCTTCGCCGTGCAATCCACAAGCACGTTCTTGTATTCGTCAACCGCAAGCACATCCTCACCACTGTGCGTTTCAAGAAGGCCAATGGCTTCCTCATCCATAGGTTCCACCTGCACCGTGAACTTGCTCTGCTTGCTAGGGCTCGCGGCTAAGGCGACAACGCCTTTCACAGTAGCGCTTTCCCTGTAAACAACTCTCGGCGAAGAAACCGCGATTTCCACACCGCTGAGGATGTCCCTGAGATGTTTCGCCGCGATTTCAAGGTGCAGCTCACCCATCCCACTCAGAAGATACTCTCCCGTATCCCTTTTCACGGAAACGGCAAGGTTCGGGTCTTCCATTGCCAACTGCTCCATTGCTTTGAGAAGCGCAGGCAGCGCCGCAGGGTTTTTAGGCTCAACAGCCACCGTCACCACAGGCTCAGAAACGTACCTTACACGCTCAAATGGAACCATGCCCTCCTTGTGCTCCGCAGAGACTATGGTTTCGCCCGCCTCAACCGTTTCCAACCCAGACAAAGCAGCAATGTTGCCAGCCGCCACCTGCTCCACCGTCTCCCTGAAGGCACCCATGTAAACCGCGACCTGATGAACCACATACTCCGCCTGAGCGTTAACAAGGTAGACGCGGTCGCCGGTTTTTACCGTTCCAGAGAACACGCGCCCAGTGGCGATTAAACCAGCGTTCGAGTCGGATTGAACATTCGTTACGCACGCCACAAAGGGTCCGTTGTCGTCGCAGTCAGCCATGGCTTTCCCATGTTCAGACGTCACGTTGCCCTTCCAGATTTTTTCCACACGATACTTCTGAGCTTCAAACGGGTTCGGAACATGCTCAACAGCCATGTCCAGTATGGCTTTGTAAAGCGGAAGCTGCTTGGCCAGTTTTTCGTACGCAGCATTTTCGTACGCCTCCATGATAGCGCTGAACTTCACGTTCTTCTCACGCGCCATGCCCAAGGTGAAGCCCCACCTGTGCAGAGCCGACCCAAACACCACATTTCCCTCTGCAGGATTCGCTTTCCACCTCTCTTTGAAAGGTGATTCACCGTAGATTTCTATCAAATCGTTAAAGACGTCGATTATGCGCGTGAACTTTTTCTGGATTTCCTCCTCCGTCAACCTCAGCTCAGTGATTAAGCGGTCGACTTTGTTTATGAAAAGCAGTGGACGCACACGTTCTTCAAGCGCCTGACGAAGAACCAGTTCGGTCTGAGCCATAACCTCCTCCACAGCGTCAACAAGCACGACTGCGCCGTCGATGGTGCGCAAGGCTCGGGTGACCTTGCCCGTGAAGTCAACATGGCCAGGCGTGTCCACCAAGTTGATTATGAACGGCTTGTCTGCGGCTTGGTAAAACAAGGAGATGTTGGCGGTTTTCAGGGTTATGCCGCGTTTCTGCTCTTCCTCAAGGTAATCCAGAACCCGGGCGGAACCCGCCACGCTCGGCGACAGCAATCCCGTGCCAGCCAGCAGAGAGTCGGTTAACGTGGTTTTTCCATGGTCGATGTGCGCAAGGATGCCCAAGTTCCTGATAGTCTCCTTTTTGCCCATCAGCCCTAGAATGTTGGTGATTTGTCTGAACCTCGGCATTTCTCAACCCGCTAGACGGCTTTACTGAATTAAGAGTGCCTATTAAATTTATGACCAACATACATCTTAGTTGCCTAAAAAGAAGGCAGAAGAAATGAAAACAGCTCAGACAGTGCTTACTGAAAACCTACGGGAAGAACCCTACGCCTCGGTTCTATGTTACCCGAAGGCAAGCGAAGCCGAAGTTAAAGGACGCATAGTGGAACTGCGTGAGCACGGCGTTAAAGCGGTGGAGTTTGCGGGGGAAGCAAGCGCGTTCAACGTGCCTGTGCTGGGCAAAGGCTTCGTAGGCGTTGTCGTGATAGCGCATTTAAACGGGCAAAGGGTGGCGTTGAAAATCCGCAGGGTAGACGCTGACAGGCTGGGACTGCAGGATGAGGCGCAGATGCTTAGTAAAGCCAACGCGGTGCAGGTGGGACCTAGGCTAATCGGCGTAAGCAGCAACTTTCTTCTAATGCAGCTCATTGACGGCGCTACTCTGCCTGAATGGCTTGACGCCCACAAGGAGCAAGCACATGTACGTGGTGTCGTGAATGAAGTGTTGGAGCAGTGTTGGCGGTTAGACAGCGCTGGTTTGGATCATGGCGAGCTTAGCAAGGCGCCCAAGCACATAATCGTGGATAAGCAGTTGCAGCCGTGGATTGTTGATTTTGAAAGCGCCAGCGTCAACAGAAAACCCGCGAACGTGACTTCTATCTGCCAGTTTCTTTTTACAAGCGGCGGCGGAGTGGCCAAAGCGGTGGCTGAAGTGCTTGGCGCGAGGAACCGTGAAGAAATCATCTCTGCGCTGAGGACCTACAAACATGATAAAACGCGCAAGAATTTCGACAGCGTATTGCAGGCGTGCTTTTCTTAGATGACGTAGTTTATCGGCGTGTTTGCGCCGTTGTTTTCGGGTTTTTGTATGTTAAGTTCTCGGGCAATCTGGTAGAGGTTCAGCCAGGTTTCTATTTTGCTCTGGCGCTCAATTTTTTTCTCCTCATACAACAAGGGAATTGTATCCACGAATAACCAACTGTATAGTTCTTCTTTTGCAGCCAACCTTCTCCCCTAACAAGGAAAAGCGTAGTGTGCCCTTTTATTCCCTATGGAGAAAAGTACTAGAGGAAACCTCTATAACTTCACAAGCAGTGTTCTATTCTCTTACGCCAAGACTTCTTGGAGTTTGCCTTGTTCTCGGGCTTCTTTCAGCTCCACCGCAATGCGCCTGCCCATGTACATGTCCGCGCCGTACCGCAAATACGCGTAAGGAGAAGTGCCGATGCCGATGTTGGTTCCCGCCACGATGCGAGCCGAAATTTCAAACGTGTAAATCTTCAAGTCATCCGTGATTACGGTCTCCAAGCAGAATGGTCCGATGATTCCCGGCGGTGCCAGTTCCCGTGCTTTTTTGTGGACGCTGTCGCCCATCCGAATAAGCTCAGGAAGCAGCGATTCGCGGAGCACTATGGGAAAGTTGCCCACAATCGTGTAGGTCGGATTCACGTCTATCTCGAGCTGTTCGCTTGCGGGAATCTTGCCGATGGCGTCCACTGCGGACTCGTAGCGCCTGTCCACCGCCAAAAACTCCACGTCATCCTTGATTATGCTGCTGAAGTAGCTGGGGTAAACGTTCACGCCCAACGCATACTCCTGCAAGTGAATCTTGTCCACGTCTTCCTCACGAAGCAAACCGCGGTCCACCATCTGCTTGGATTTCTTGCGGAAAGACGATGGCGAATTGGCAAGGAAGTATCCTCTGCCGCCTTTCGCGCCAGGCAGCTTGGCAATTATCAAACGGTCGATCTCGTCGGGCGTTTTGAAGGTTGCGGGCAAACGGAGCCCAGCTTTGCGGAGCCATTCCGCTTGCGCTTCGCGGTTGGCTTCCCAATGGAGCAGTTGGCGGTTTCCGAACATGGGCACGTAGAGGTTGTTGGTGAGCTGTTCGGTGCTGAGGTAAGCCGTGAACGACCCGTGGGGAATCAATATGACGTTTAGGCGGCGCAGTTTCTCCTGCAAATCCTCGCCCAGCAGTTGGGTGAAGTCTTTAACGATGATTATCTCGTCCGCCAACGGGAACTTCTTGTATAATATTGCGTTTTTTTCGGTGCAGACGCATACCGTGCGGAAGCCTTCTTCCTTAGCGCCCTTGAAAATGTTAAGGGCGGAATGTGAACCCAACGTGCCTATCGCGAGCTTGTCTAAGTCGTAGTTTTCCAGCATTTCGGCGGATTCTTTGCTGGTTATCATGTCACCACTTCCGCAAGCCGTCCCTCTTTCACCGCCTGCTTTATCTCCATGACCACACGTCTGCCTGGACCCACTTCCACGCCGTACTTGTACTTCATGTAAGGCGACGTCGGCTCGACGCACGGGCAGCCGGGAACGCGGGGGCTTACGTCGAAAACGTAGAATTTCAGGTCTTTGGTCACGGCGCCTTGAAGCGCGAAAAGCCCTATCATGCCGGGCGGGTACTCCTTTTTGCAGGTTTCCACGAATTGTTCTGCAGCCGTGAAGATTTTTTCTATCTGGCTTTCCCGCATGGTCGCGCCCATATGACCAATCTCAATGTTCTGCGTCGGTATCTTGAGTTCCAGCTGCTCGGGGGCTGGCAGGTCCAGCACGCCGTCAAGGTCGGTCTGTATGCGGCGGTCGAAGCCCAAAAGGTCAATCTCGCCTGTAAGCGGCGACCAGAAGAGGTTGGCGTTGAACTTGGCGCCGATGACGTATTCTTCTATGATGGAGTCTTTCAGCGCTTCCTCGGTGATTATTCCCTGTTTTACGCGTTCCGCCGCCGTTTTCTCAAACTCTTCGGGGGTGGAAGCGTAGAAGAAGGCGCGTTCTATGACGCGTTGTTTCTCGGGAACCTTGGCGATTACGAGGCGGTCGATTTCGCTGTGTGACTTGAAGATTTTAGGGGTGTGTATGCCTGCTTGCTGGAGCAGGTACTGCTGGTTTCGGGGGGTGTTGCGCTCTTCGGTTCGCAGCATGTACCTGTTTCCGATCATTGGCACGGTGAATTTTTCTTCGATGTTCTCGTAGCCCGCGTAAACTGAGAAGGAGCGGTTGGGAACGAAAACCGTGCACAGCTCAGTGAGTTTTTGCACGTTGGTTGGGCTGGTTATGTCCGCGAACTTTTCCAGAAGCAGGGTGTGGTCGAATATGTTGCGGTAGTACCGTGTGTAGGTTTTGTCTCTGCCTTTTTGGCAGACCACCACGGTTTCGAAGCCTTCCTGTTTGGCGCCTGAAGCGATTTCCAGCGCCGAGTGAGAGCCTAAAACGCCTATGCGGATTTTTCGCGGGTCGTATTGGCTTATTACTTCATTTATTTTGTTTTTCATCATTTCTTTTCCCTCATGTATTCCTGGTATTTTCCAATTACTTGAGCAAGAGGCGGCGCGTCAAATAAGTTGCGGTTAGTCATCTCGTTGGCGGCTGCCATGTACATTTCACTGATGATAGTTTTCAGTTGCTCATCAAGTTTTGGAGGCTGCGACTTGCAAAGCGCCTTCCAGTCTTGGACGCCTTGGGCTTCAGCCGCTTTCTTCGCATATTCCACGTCGCGGTACCAGCCTGTTTTCTTGTAGAACTGCCTTGCGACCTCTTTGCTTACGTGCACGTCGTCGTAGGTGAATCGGCACTCGTCCAGCGTGCCCACAACGTCCACGACCATGAGTTTCCTCTGGCTGTCGAAAGCTAACTCGATTTTGCCGTCCGCGTTCTCCAGTTTCGCGTGGCAAGCCATCTCGGTTATGGCGTCGTCTACTTTTGCGAGAACCGCTTTCACCGCGATTAATTCGATGTTGGTTATGCCCGCGATTTTTTTGGCTTCTCCCCAGGTGACGTAGCGGTCAGCCTCTTCCAGCTTTGTGCTGACGTCGAAAATGGGTTTTGTCAAGCGGTCGCCGGGCTTCGGCGTGTGGTCCAGACCCAAGTCTTTCAGGGTGATTTTGCCCTGCTCAAGACGCTTGAACACGGAGGAGCCTTCGGGCAGCCCGTTCCTGTAGATTATCTCAAGCGGGATGAGGCAGTTGTTCATGCTGGGCGTGTACATGCTGTAGTCGTACGTGACTTTGCCCTGTACCATGCGGGTGTCGGGTTTGTAAACGTTAACGAGGTTAACTTCCATGATGCTGCTGGGCTGATGAAGCTCTTTGAAGGTGACAAGACGCCCAATCTCGTCCACCAAGCCCCTGTAGTGGGTTTTAACCCCTGTTTCCGCGAGTTTTTCAAAGCAGTAGGCGCCCATGAGGCACAGCGCCGCACCTTTCCTGTCTATGTGGTCGGGCATTTCGCCCCAGTCAAAAACCGAGTAGCGGTCGGAAAAATGAAAACTTCCGACGCCCATCGTGTCTGCGGTGGGCTTTTCGATTATTTCTAAATCTTTAACGCTGCCCATGATTGCGCATCTCACTTCTATTTCTCTTTAGCCTTGTCAAAGGTATCTCTTTTAGTTTATATCGCTTTTTTTCAGCCGAGGCATCTTCTCAGCTTAGCTGCCTCAACAAGAGCCTTTTTGGCTTCAACATCCTCGCGCTCCATGTAAGCGATTAGGAAGTTGTTTGCGAAGTTTTCATGCCTCTTCTGAGTGGGCGTCCGAGGTCCAAGTTTAATACCCAGATTTTCTTCAGCCGTTTGCAGGTCGCCCAGAATCCGGGTGAGGGCAATTTTCAATTTTTCCTCATTTGCTCCTGCCCTCTCCGCGACTTTTTGGTGCATTTCCATAAGCATGTTTACGTTTTGCCATGAGAGGCAACCGCCTACGGCGCTGAGGTCATGCTTGACGTTGACGTAATGTTTCAGGATCAGGTTCAGTTCATCCTCGCTTAAGTCGTCTAGGACCCCGCAGCCTATGAATTCGGGTGGTACCCCGATAGCGTAAAGCGCTGCCGCAAAAGTAATCGCCCTTGGAAGGTTGACGCCGGCCACGTTTCTGCTGTAGCCGAACAAGCCTATGTGGAGTTTGCGGGCTCGCCTCGGTGGAACATAAGCTGCCACGCTGTTCACCAGCGGAGCCAACGGCTCAATCACGCTTTCGTACTGCTGCGTGCACTTCTGGAGCACGTGGAGGAGCAAGGTTTCTTCAGGAGGCTCGATAATTGTGGGGTCGCCGTTGGGTAACCGTTCATTGAGCATCCTCACGCATTCTTTAACCTGCTCCAGTGGGTAATCGTATCTTAAGGCGGATTGGATTGTGACAGTTGCTAATCCTTTGTATTCTTGTAAAAAGGGTTCAACGTTGTCAGGCGCCAAGTGCCCTCTAAACGGTTTTGTGCCCACGCCGATTATGGGGTGCACCGATACGTCTTGTTCTTTCTCTATTTTTTTCAGTTTTGACAGGGCGACCTTGGAGAGCAGAACCGCGCATAAAAGCCCATAGTTCAGAGCGGGGTCGGACAGGGCAATGAAGACGCGGAGTTGCTTAGGCTTTACGGCTTCAATATAGGGCTTAACTATCGTGTCGATGGACCACAAGCTGTTGAAGTCTTCCACGAGAGGAATAACCCGTATGCTTTTGGGTTTGAAGGCGCCAACCCAGTCTTTGACTTTTGTGGATTCGTCCAGCATGACTTCGGAATCGCCTATTATGGCTTTCTTGTAGTAGTTGAAGAGCAGCATGAGTTCTTTGCTGGCCGTCGTGAAGGGCAAGATCACCTCAAATATTGGGGCTACGTCTTTCCTGTAGAAGGTAGAGGCCACGTCATAGGCTACAGGTATGTTCTGAAGCGTTTCGATGACGACTTTGCGCTCCACAAGCTCAATTTTCGGGTTAGGGATTCGGTAGGTGAGGAAAACGTCTTTGCCTAACATGTGGCTGAGGAAATATTCTGAGTACTTGTTCAGCAGTTTCCTTACCACTCGGGTGTCAACATCTTTTCCTTCAGAGTCCCACATCACTTCTTGGCAGCCGAGAGTTTCGTAGGCGAAGTGCGCCTCAAAAATTTCCGCGTTACCATCAATAATTTCGTCAGGACTCCATTCTGGAACGTTTATGTTGTCAGGATGCTGAGTAGACATCGTGCGAGGTATTTCCGTAACTTCTTCAATTTCGCGTTCCATAAACCACCCTTCTGGCAAACATTTGCCCAAGAAACATATGCAAAGCGTGAATTGGTTACTTCAGGTTTTTCACGGCGTCATCAGCTTTTTCAACAGCGCTCTTTTTTGCCAACTGATAGTATACAACGCGTTTCTCCAGTTCCTTGTCGTCTAACGCCAGAATCTTTGCCGTGGCGATAGCCGCGCCTTCCGGCTCGATAGTGACCGTGGAGCCTATGCCGCTTGGCACTCTAAGCGACGAGTAGAGGTCTGCTCCACCGAATTTTTCTGAGTAAGGCGGACACGCGATTACGGGCTTTGCGCTGTTGGCGTCCACGAAAGCGCTTAAAGCGTTAGACCGGCCAGCAACGGTTATGTAAACGATTTTTTCTTTTTCGAATTCTTTGATGATTTTGAGCACTTGTTCGGGAGTTTTATGCGCGGAGGCAACGCGGAACTCGTATTCTACGCCTAACAGTTTAAGGTACTTTGATATTTCACGGCAAAATTCTAAATCTCTCTCTGAACCCATCAGGACTACGGCTTTTCCATTCACTGTTTCACACCGAACTTTGGTAGCGCGTAACTTGCTAATTAATTTTTAACATCTTCCAATGAAAGGCATAACGGCGGGAACTATTTGCCACCGAAAAATTTTGGCGGTGTGCGTTTTAACTGTAGAAAAAGAGGTGAAATTCAGGAAGTTACGTTTGCTACGGGTTTTGCAGTTATTCTTTTTTTGAGCAAAAATGCAGAAATTGCTGTGGCAGCAAGGAGAGCGGCTAACATCAAACCTGAAAATTCAGGAACAGCATTTGAATTGATGAAGATTGTTTGGTCTATTGGAGATCCGTTTGAATGGGTGACGCTGCCGCCGCTGGCTCCGTACGACTTCGAATTCCACATGATGATGAAGGCGTAGGTGTCGTCTTCGGTCCATGCTATGTCTTTTCCAGCGGAGTCTCCACTATTAAGCGGTTTTTTTAGCTCGACGGTGACGAGGTTTGAGGAGTCAACGGTGATGGCTCCTGTTCCATCCTGCGAAGCGTCTACAGAAATCGATGTGAACCCTTTGAAGGAGATGTCGCGGTAACCGTCTGCGGCGTAATTGTCATTTCCAAAAAGGGCTCCATCCGCACCCGATTGCATGCAAGCAGTGCCCCCGAATAGAAACGCCACCCATGGATTGTTAGAGTCTGCGGTGAACCTGACCGCCATATACAGGTAGGTTCCATCGTTTTTCGTCCAGATTTCAGCTGTTCCTTGCGGGCTTATGGCCACATCTGTATAGCTGCCTGCGTCGTCCCATTCGCTTCCAATTGCGCCGTCAATCGCAGCGTCGTCAATTGCGTTGCCTACATATGCGTCAAAGTCGTGCTGAGCGGAAACAGGCGCGATTACTACGCATGCAGCTATCAAAAGTGCCAGCATCAATGTTAAGAACAAAACTATCTTTTTCATGATTGCACCACTCCGACCGAATCGGTGAGCGTTTAATACTTTCCATTTGGCTATTTATGTTTAATGCCGAACAGCGTGAGCATCAGAGCAAATGCTATCCGAATATTTGCGGGACAGGCAGGACTTTTTCTTCAATGATTATCGCGGACGATATCTCCTCAATGCCGTCAATGCAACGTAACTCTTCGACAAAGTCAGATTGGTCTTTGAGGCTTTCAAAGCGTGCTTTCAGGATTAAATCGAAGTCGGCTGCTTGAACCTCAATTATCTCTTCAATCTCGTTGAAACGACTTAAAGACCGCAGAATATCCGCCTTTGGGATATGCCCTTTCCCCGGAATCACTTCAGCTAAATTCACCATCAACAGTGCGCCTATGGGCCACGTCGTCTTTTCGAAGTTGACTATGGCTTTGTAGCCTTCGATTATGCCTTCTTGTTCTAGTTTCTTTACGCGTCTGTGCACGGTGGATATGGGGATTTTAAGCATTTTTGAGAGGGTTCTGCTGGATAAGCCTGCTTTTCTGCTTAAAATCTGGATTATGGCTTGGTTTTTCTTGTCCATGGCGTTCTCCATTTATGAGAAAAATTCTCAATTTAATAAATGTTTTTGGTTTTTATTGTCAAAAAAGTGGGATAATCCCAATATAGATTTGTAAGTATATCCCATGTGAGAAAAAGAAACGCGGTTTAAGGAGGTGAAAAAACGGAACAAAGAGATATCAATTGGAAACCATCTAGAAAACTCACAACCCTTGTGTTCGCCCTCATACTGATACTGTTGGCATCCACGATTTTCGGTTTAAGCATGGTGATCTCAGTGGGCGTGGGTCATGCTGTGCTGCTGGTTGATCCGCTCACGAAGTCGACAAGCGACCCGATAATTGGACCGACTTACGTGGTGAAGGCGCCGTGGGTTACAGCTGTTGACGTGTACTATGCCACTGACTCTTTTGAGAATACCATCGCCTGTTTCTCTTCCGATCAGCTGGAGATGCAGATCCAAGTCTTGTTAAGGTGGTCTTTAGACCCTGACAAGCTGAAAGGGCTTTACCAGAACTATCCGCGATTGAACTACAAGCAAGCGGCGATTGAATCCATTATGGCTGAGACGATACGGTTGGTGACTAAAAACTTCACGGCGTTGCAGACGATAGAGTTCAGGGACATTGTGAGAAATGACATAGAAAGTGCCGTGCGTCAGGAAGTGACTAATGAACCGTCTTTGGCTGGAGCCCTTGTGCGTTTCGAGTTTGACTTGCGAAACATCGGTTACCCCGGGAAGTACACTTCAGCTATCGAGGATAAGCTGGTGGCTGAGCAGCAGAAGATTCAGGCGGACTTTGAGAGACAGCGCATATTGGTGTTGGCAAACGCTACGGCGCAGGAGGTCATCATTAAAGCGTCAGGTGAAGCAGAAGCCAAGGTAATAGAGGCTAACGCCACAAAACAAGCCATCGAGTTAATCTTGGAGCCGGTTGGTCAGAGCGGAAACGAAACGAGAATTGCAGAACTCTACCTGTGGGTTCAAACTTTGCAGAAGATAGCGCCAGACATTGACATACTGCTGGTTGGCACGGATGGCACGCCTGTGTTGATTCCGGCGAACTCAACAACCCCCTAATTTTTTGCACGAGGCGTTTAAAATTTAGCTTTGTCTCGGCTTTCGCTTTCTTTTCATCTTTGTCATTAACATGACGGCGGCTATGTGCGAGCATTTTGATTTGCTCAGGAACCCGGGACAAGTGCAACTCCACTTTCCAGTGTAGTCCTGAGCCACCGTGTAGGTTCCGTGGTCTCCGATGACATTGTAAACTCCTTGAGCTAAAGCTTCAACCCTGTTGCTTTCCACAAGTTTTTTGGCTTTTTCAAACAGTCTGTTGATGGGCGTTTTATGCAACTCCTGCTTCGGAGACACCGTAAAAGATGCCTGATACAATAGTTAATTCTAGAAGTTCCTAATAAGCCCGTGGCACTGGCAAAAGAAGTTTCTGTGGGTGGCGCTATTTTTGGAAGCTTACAGCGGCGTAGCCAACGACACTGGAGTAGTCGTTGATTATTTCTCCACTTGTTCTATGCGCCAGAAGTTTTGCTTCTTTGACGCCCAAGCCCTTGGCAAACGTGATTAAAGCGGTTATGGGACCGTAACCGCACGCACTTATGTTTTGTTCTTCAATGGTTGAAAACAGCAGTTTCGCATCCATTGCCTCCACTGCTTTGAGTGCTGCCATGTCTTTTCTTTCAGCCGTTTTTTGCGGTTCGTAATGTGTGAGGTCTGAAGAGGCTATGACCACGGCGTTTTTGGTGGCGAGGACCTCAGCTAAGGCTTTTCCGACTTCCACGGCGGACTGTAAATCCTGCATCAGGAAGCATATGGGCACGAATTTGAAGTCGGAGCCGTAAAGGTACTGTAAGAAAGGTAGCTGAACCTCAATTGAATGTTCAAAACGGTGTGCGCTATCGTCTATATCCACAATGCGTGTTTCTTTCACAATCTGGTTCGCTGTTTCGCCGTCGATTTCCACATCGCCCAAAGGTGTACGCCAGAAACCCTCATTCATTAGGGCTATGGCGCTGCCGTAACCCGTATGGTTTGGCCCCAGAATCACCACGATATCTGGTTTGCCATCCCGCGCCAATTCGTAGTAGGCGTTGGCTGCAACTGGACCAGAATACGCGTAACCCGCATGTGGGCAAATTAGCCCTATTACTTTTCGGGGACCGTTTACATTCACTTCAGGTATCTTTTGGGGACCAAATTTGTGCAGAAAACAGCGTTTGATTTGATTTTTTAGGGATTCAGCGTTTCCTTCGTAGAAGGTTCCTGCTACGTGGGGACGCCGAATCGTCGCCATCGGTTCAGGTGTCTCCTTCATCGTCCCTTGAGAGTTTGGCTTCGAAGTCTTCTACGGGCACTGCCGGGTCCTTGTCGATTGAAAGTTCGCCTCTTTCTCGCAGAACTTGTCTTGCGAGGAGCCAAAAGATTACTGCTAAGGCTCTTCTGCCCTTGTTGTTTGTGGGTATGACCAAGTCTACGCCTGCGAACTCGTTGTCGGTGCTGCATAACGCAACTATGGGGATTCCGACTCTGGACGCTTCTTTGACGGCTTGAGTGTCTGCTCTCGGGTCAGAAACAACGATGATTTCTGGGTCGATGCGGTTGGCGTACAACGGGTTGGATAAGAGTCCAGGAATGAAACGTCCTATGATGGGAACAGCGCCTGTTAACTCGCAGAACTTTTTAACGGGTTCATGTGCGTAAAGTCTGCTTGCGGCCACCGCTACCTTGGCGGGTTCAAAGCGTGCCAAGAATTTGGCGGCGATTCTTATGCGTTCGTCTGTTTTTTGAACGTCTAGAACGAATAAGCCGTCTGGTCTGACGCGGTATATGAATGGTTCCATGTCTCGGGTTTTCATTCTTGTTCCGATGTGTACACCTGCGGATAACATGGTGTCTCGCGGTAGCAAGAGTTCCTCTGTTGTTGTTTCCTGACTTGTTTCAACTTCGGGTTCGAATGATTCTTCTTTTGCTTCTTTTGATTCATCTTCTGCCATTTCGTTTTTTCTCCTAGATTATTTTTAAATCAGCCATTTTGGCTCGGTTTCCTAAGAAATGTTCAATTCGCACTAGCTCATTTATCTTCGCTATGCGTGCGCCTTCAACAACTCCAGTTTTTATTATTGGACACTTGAACGCCACGGCTAATTGAGCTATGTGCCAATCACATGTGTCGCCGGAACGGTGGGACATAACCGTTGTGTACCCATGTTTTTGTGCATTTTCGATTGTTTCCAAAGCGTCTGTGAGCGTACCGATCTGGTTGATTTTGATTATGATGGCGTTTGCCGCGTTGAGTTTAATTCCGTGGCTTAGTCGTTCGTTGTTTGTCGTGAAGAGGTCATCTCCGCATATCAAACAGTTCTTGGCTTTCTTCGTGAGCTTCGCGGTGCTGTCGAAGTCTTCCTCATGAAACGGGTCTTCAACATACACAAGATGATACTTTTCAATCAAGTCTAAAAGAAAGTCTAGTTGCTCGCCAGCATCTCGTTTTTTCCCGTCACACTGGTAAATGTATTTCTCTTCGTTCTCCTTCCACAAAGAAGACGCTGCAACATCAATGCCGAAGCCGCATTCAAAATCCAACTCGTTACCAACTTCTTCACAGGCTTTAGATATGACTTCAAAAGCATCCAAGTTTCCTATGTTGGCGATCCACGCGCCTTCAGAGCTTTTTCCGCCGCTGAAGAGCTTATCCTTCTTTTTTAAAGCTTCACCTATTTTTTTGTGGATTTGAGCGTTTGCCGTTGCAGCTTCCATGAAAGTTTCTGCCCCATGAGGAAGCGCCAAAAACTCTTGAATGTCTGGAGCTTTACCCCGGGCGTGTTCTCCTCCGCTTATGGTGTTTCCAAGCGGGTACGGAAGCGTGTTAGCGGTGTTTCCACCTAGAAACTGGAACAGGAGCAGACCGTGCGAGTTTGCCGCTGCTTCTGCGTTAGCAACTGAAACAGCAAAAGCCGTGTTTCCACCTAAAAGTTTGAAGTTTGTTGTGCCATCAATCTCATGGAGCGTGCTGTCGATTTCTTCTTGGAAATCGGAGTTCAAACCCGCAAGTTCAGGCGCTATCAACTCATCAACTTTCTTTACCGCCTGATCCACTCCACCCTGCGGATAATAGGCAACTTCAGCTTTGCCCCGGCTTTTTCCAGCTGGAGCTGAGGCTCTTCCGAAACCAGAGGTGGTTATAACATCGACTTCGATGGTTTCCTCTCCTCTGTTGTTGAAGATTTTCCTAGCAATGAGATCTTCGATGATAGCTGACACGCTTTCTGCCTCAAGCGCTATACCTTTTGTTTAGCTCTTATTTACTCTTTCGGAAAAGAATCAGCTAACTTGTGCTTTACGCGACTATGCCCTTCTCTGCTGCTTTCAGCACAGTTTCGCTTTTAGGCGCCAAATAAGCTAGGTCACACCACTACGTTTTACCTTTCTTGCGTGAGTCAGGTTGTTTTCCTGTTTTCACGGTAGACGTTTTTCTACGTTTCAGAAGCAAATATGACGCGGCAACTACTATGGTTATGGTCACTGCCACGCCTACAACCCATACGGTCGGGAAAGTTGCAATGTTGAAGTAGACGGTGTTGGAGGCGCCTTGGTTTCCAACGAGGTCTGTGGCGTAAAACGTTATGTTATGGGAGCCTTCATCCAGCACGGCCAAGGTGACGTTTGCGGTGATGGTTACGTTATCCTGTCCATCCAAGCTGTATCCAATCCAGGAGACAGGCTCATCCACGGCAATAACTGATTGAATATCGCTTCCGTCATAAGTTTTATTTTCCGGAGAAAAAACCGTGATGTCTGGAGGTCGGGTGTCCACGGAAAAGTAGATGGCGCCTGAGGAAACCACGTTTCCAAAGGTGTCGTTAACGTAAACAATCATGCTGTGCTGGCCCTCAGGCACACCAGTCAAAACCGCATCGCCGGTAACCGTGACATTAGTCTGTCCATCCAAGCTGTATCCAATCCAGGTTGTGGGTTTATTCACGCTGAGAACCAGGGAAACGTTGTTGTTCGTATAGGTGGTGTTTTCTGGAGATAAAACATGCAGCTCCGGCGGCACAGTTCCATAACCAAACGGCATGTACTCCTCGTTTGTTGCCAGCCAGGTCGCGCCGTCAAATCCTCCGATAGCGTATAAAACATCCTCCACAACCGCCATCGCCAGGTAGCCTCGAGCCGTAGGCATGACAGCGCCAGAGCCCCAGCGGTCACTTTCCACATCATAAACGTGAACTGCGGCGCTGTAGCCATTCTGATCGAATCCGCCTGCGAAGTATATTCGTTGAGGCGCTGTTAAGCCGCCAGTGGCTTCGGCAACTGCAAAACTTACGGCAGAGGGAAGACTGGCTTTGTTGCTCCACGTGTTGTTTTTGACGTCGTAGACTTGGGTGGAACTGACGGATGTGAGGTCGTTAAACCCTGTTCTTAGTTGACGTGCGCCTCCGAAAACGTAAATCTTGCTGCCGACCACTGCAGATGCATAGCCGAAAGCTGGAACTGGCATCGGCGACGCGGTGGTCCAGGAGTCATTTGCTGGGTCGTAGACTTCATTTACGTCCAGCTCGTGATACAGCGGCTCTTCTCCCCACCGTTCTTTTCCGCCTATCAGGTAGATTTTGCCGTTTACAACGCTTGCACGCAAATCAGCTCGTGGCGTAGGCATAGGCGTCTTGGTCTCCCAAGTGTTTGTTGCCGGGTCGTAAACCTCTACTGCACCGGTGAACTCTGAAACTAGGTCGGTTGTTACGCCTACGGTTCCGCCAATCACGTAAATCTTGCCTTGATATGAGGCAACCGCACAGCCGCTTCGTGGCGTGGGCATGGGCGTCTTGGTTCTCCATGAATTTGCAACTGGGTCGTACTCTTGATTAACAGCCAAGTTAGTGTCGTTGTTCAAACCTCCGATGGCGTAGATTTTCCCGTTTGCCACGGCTACCCCAAATCCGCCTCTTGCGGTAGGCATCGGGTTTTTAGTCGTCCATTCGTTTTCGGATGCTCCGCTGCCGGAGGGAAACGGGAAGGTGGACAGAACCATTGAAACAGCCAGGATTGCGATTAAAGCGTGTGTTAGCTTCTTATTCATTAATTGGCAGTCACCATTTTTTTCCAGAAGTAAATAAAATGCGCTTTACCTTTATATGGTTGCAGGGTTTCTCAACGTTTTGAATGGTCAATTTTTGGTGTTGCATTCGGTTTTTATGCGTCAATTATACAGGAACGTGTAAACAAAATAAAATAGCCTTGAAGCAAGCAGGTTGTTGAGTGCTTATGTACAGAACGGGCGTTGCTAATTTGCCTCTTCACGGAGGCAAGGCGCCAGCGTGGCTGACTGGCCGCATGCGCAAACTATCCAAGGAAATAGCGAGCATCATGGTTGACGAGTACGGCGCAGGCTCCT
>CAZPND010000001.1:0-48396 GCA_964587975.1 uncultured Candidatus Bathyarchaeia archaeon | reverse complement strand
CCAGTTGCTAACAGGCGCGGTTCTATCTCCATCTCGCTAGAACAAACTACCTTTTTTTGCATCGCCAACGCTTCATACACAGTAATCGCATAATCCCCCCAACCAGGATAAGCAAACACATCACAAAAGACATAGTAATCCCATAAATCTTTCTCGTCAACAAAACCAACAAACTTCACACGATCTTGAACACCCAAATCTCTCGCTAACCTCTTCAATCGCGTCTCCTCTGGCCCCTTTCCGCCTATGACTAAGACCGCATTCGGATTATCCTTAGACAACACTGCGAAAGCCTCTATAAGCAAACCTATTCTTTTTCTATGGTCCAGCCTGCTTATGCTAAGTATAACCTTCTTTTCTTGCAACCTAAGCATTTCCTTAACATTCTTCTTAGGAGTGTAACGCATCAGCTGCGACGAAATAGGTCCTATCGGTAAAACAACAGCATCTCTCTTGTACAACTTATTGACCTCCCACCGCATCTGATTTGACAAAACAAAAACCGCTTTGGCACGCCTAACCGCAAAATAATCCAGCAACGCAAGAAGGTTTAGGCTTAACCGCTGAAATACACTTAACTTAGGCTTGCCCGCCACGAATTCTTTGTGCCCCACAACAGATTCTCTAATTTCATCAAACACAGACCTATGAATCAAAGCATATTTCATGAGGTTTTTATCGAGCCAAAACAAAGAACCATGCAGATGCAACACGTAGGGAATAGAAGTGAAAAGAGTCGCCAAATAAAGCTCAATCCAACCAGCCCAACAACAACCAATAACAAGAGACGGCGAAAGTTGACGCAGTCGCACCCCTAACGCAATCACCCTAGACAACGACGAAAAAAACGCCCTATAGTTAGCGTTGCTCTTTTTTTCACCCTTCCAAGCTATCACTTCTAACTCAGGCAACCCCTTATGACCAAACAACGCTTCCTCCTTCACCCGAAACGTCAGCAATCGCGTCTTTGACACTCCCCGAAAATACTTCGCTTCCTCAATAGCCACCCTCTCGGCACCTCCAGCTCCAACAAGCTGCCCATACAACACAACAACAGTCTTCAAAAAAACACCTTAACGGCAAATTTTCTGCCTATTTATAGCATGCGCGCCGAACCTGCTTGAAAAGATAACGCAGCTCAATTACAAAAATCACTTCTTTCCATCATCATTCTTCAGCAATTGTTCAACTATCGCAGTAAATTGCTCTTTAGTCCGTGAACTATTGTGATATTTTCTCACATACATTTCACCATTTTCAACAAGTTGCCCTCTTAACTCATCATCAGAAGTCACCCGAACAATCGCTTCAGCTATACCTTGCGAATCACCACGAACAACAAGAGCATTTTCGCCATCAACAAACCACTCTTTCCAACCGAACCTAGTCGATCCAATAATAACCGGCAAACCGCAAGCCATAGCCTCTAAAACAGCCGACGACAACCCCTCTATAAAACTCGATAAGACAAACAAGTTACACGACCTCAGCAAGTTAGGAATATCTTCAGGAGATGCCTGACCATAGAAACATACATGCTTGTCCAGTGACAAATTCGCTACTTTATCGCGCAAATAAGCTTCATCCGGACCTGAAC
Organism: uncultured Candidatus Bathyarchaeia archaeon; assembly: GCA_964587975.1. Classification (GTDB taxonomy): domain Archaea; phylum Thermoproteota; class Bathyarchaeia; order Bathyarchaeales; family Bathycorpusculaceae; genus SG8-32-3. The sequence continues at coordinate 46,799 of CAZPND010000001.1, read as the reverse complement.
CTATAATATAGTACAAAATCTCAGGATATTTATTTTTAAGCAAGCCAACAGCTTCAATAACGCTATCAATGTTCTTTTGCTTGTCAAGCCTAGAAACTGTTATCAATCTCGGAAACGCCGTAGAACTAAAAACCTGTTCTAACCCAAGATTGAATTTAGAAAGATCAACCCCTTGACTGAGCACAACCTGCTTTCTGCCAATTTTATGTGAATACCAACGCATATCACGATTTGAAATCACAACAGTTGACATAGAAAATGCAAACCGTTCAAACACCTTAATAAACGAGGAGATCAGAGGACCTAAAAAGTATCTTGACCGAACAATGTATCTCGTTGGCTCAGAAATTCTAATTATGGATTTCCTATTCAAAAGTTTGGATATTAAAGCCACAACAAGTCCGGAATAAACATGCCCACCTAAGCTAACCAAAACGTGAGCGCCAGTTTTAGCTGTAAAACGTATACCCTTGAAGAAAACAAAAAAAAGATATGATATGTAACCAATGTAAAGACCTATACCCCGAGGCGCCATTGGACAAAACATAACTGAATGAACATCACTAAAATTTTCTTTCAAAGCCTTGACCCCCAAATAACTGCCTACCACATGGATTTCAAAAAAGTTAGAGTCAAGGTGCTTCTTCATTAAAGGAATATACTTGCTAACGTAACCCATTTCAGTACGTGCAGGTTCTAAAATAACTAAAACAACAATTCTTTTAGAAAACACGACCATACTCTACCTCGCTTCCAATAAAGCAGCATCATAAACTGCATCTAACTTGGCAGTAACTTTTGCCCAATCGTATTTTTCAACCATCAATTCTCGGGCATTTTGACCTAAAAAGCGACGCAACTTCCCTTCCTCAAGCAAAGTCAAAATAGCTTTCGAAAGAGCCTCGGGGTCTTTCGGGGGTACAAGAAGGCCATTACTCTCGTTTCTAACGATGCCCTTAATTCCAGATACGTTTGAACCGACTACAGCGTTCCCGCAAGCCATTGTCTCTAAAAGTGCACGAGGCATACCTTCTTTTAAGGAAGGAAAAACGAAGATGCTTGATTTAGACAATATGTCTGCAACTTTTTCATGATTTATAGCTCCAAGAAAAAAAATGTTTTTCTGCAAACCAAGCTGTCTTGCAAAATTTTGTAAGTATTGTCTTAGAGGCCCATCTCCGCCTAAGACCAGTTTAACATTAGCATGCTGTTTAACAACTTCGCGCATAGCTTCTAAGAGATAAACTAATCCCTTTTCAGGAACCATGCGCCCAACCCATGCAACTAAATTTGAGTCTTTCTCATCTGAAGGCCTAAAAAAATCAACATCCACACCGTTTGGAATAACAGAGATTTTGCCATATCCACCCATGACCTCTGCTACGCTTTCTGCTTCAGTCCCAGTTAGGCATATCACTCGTGACGCCATATTGAATAGGGATCGTGCCACAGTCTGCAGGTAAACCTGTTGCAGCATATCTATAACTAAACTCCGCCTAACCGCGAACCCATGAACGGTTACGACAAAAGGAATTCTTAAAGACCACGCCGCCCTCGCAACCTGATAATTACTCAAAAACAAATGGGAATTAATATGAACAACATCGGGTGCCAGCTGCCTAAGACGGTTCTTCACACCTTTAAAAACAGGATAAGGCGTTCCAGTAATTTTAGAAAGCGCATCCCACGTGGGAGGAAAATAAAAATTAACATCACCGTCGAGATACTGATAATTAAACCCTCTTTGAAAAGCGCCCAAGAAAACGCTCACCTTGTGTCTTCTCTTACGCACTTTGTCTACAAACTCAAGCATTACCTCGGGGTAATGCCAATAAGCCGAAACAAACAGAATGTGCAGGCTCTCACGACCATTATCCGCAAAGTTTTGCTTTGCTAAACTGTCCCCGCTTTAGAGAAGGTTATGACTTCTTTGCTTTGATAAATAACACGCCGGAAAAGAAGCGAATAGGTGACTTTCTAACAAGCTTATCAATTACGGGTTGGGCGAAACCAACAGGTATATGACCTTCTGCAGTCTCAACTCGCAATCTGTTTCTGAAAAGCGTAAGGAGTATCTGTTTTGGAGAATACCACTTCGAAAATACAGGCCTCTCTACACTTTTAGATCTTGCATTCACAAACAAAGCGAGGGGTAAAAGAATACTAGCCGTATTAGGAAAGTTAAAAACAAACGAGCCACTTGATTTCAAAACCCTAGAGGACTCCTGAATTGCACCAGTATATTTTGGCATATGATTTAGGGCGTTTATGCATAAGACATAATCGAAAGCATCTGATCTGAAAGGAAGTTGAGTAGCATCTGCGCGTATCAAAGAAGGCATTTTAGCGACCCTAGCTGCAGAGCATTTTTTCCGAGTGATTTGTAACATAGAGATAGAGGAATCCAAGCCAACTAAATCAGCCTCTCCAATAACCATAGTTTTAGTGAATCTGCCAGTCCCAACAGCCAGTTCCAACACTTTCTTGGATTTAACGTTGCCACATAATTCTTTGACAATAGCCTGCTGAACACTATTAATTTGCATGCCTTTGCCATCCTGAAATCGTGACCTGTCGTATACTTTCGAATCCCTTTCATAGAAATCTACGGTTTGCCGTTCTTCACTCATTCAGTCTTGTTCTCCACTATATCGGTGAATAATTCAACCGTTTTTGTCGCGACAATTTCTGGGGAAAAATTTTGAACAACATATCGTGACGCTGCTTTACTCATTTTTGTGAAACTTGCCTTGTTTTTAATTACTCTAACGATGTTTTCGACGAACAATGCAGTATCTCTAGGCCTGATTGCAATTCCTCTTCCTCCAGCTAACATCTCAGAAATTCCGCCCACATCAAATGCGACTACAACTTTACCAACAGCCATTGCCTCAAATATTGCTAGCGGATTATCCGCCACACCCATAGTATGTAAGTAAGGAGCAACAAAAACATCGCCTATCGACAATATATCGGCAATTCTATCAGTTATTCCTATGACACGTACATTCTTCGAAAAGCCGTGCTTCTTCTGGGTCATTTCAAATATTCTTAACGCTTGGTCATTACTATGTCTGTTCAGAGCGATAACAAAAACTGCTTCAGGTATTTTTGGAACAACTGTTTCAATTATTTGCACCAGCATTGTGAGACCCTTACTTTTTTCAAATCCACCCATATAAGTAATCACTGGTGCGTTTTCGTCAATTTCTAAAATCAATCGCATGTTTTGAGATTTGAGACGAGGACGCAAAAATTCTTCGCTTATGGCGGGAGGTATCATTTCAATCTTATCCTCGTCTAAGTGGCGTGATATAAGCGATCGCCTAACGTTCTCGCTTACTGCGACAACTTTATCTAACGATGAAAAAGATGAACGGGTAATGCTATCCAGAACCAGCCGGTCCAAGAGTGAATTATTTATCGCATAATCGAATGGACTATACAGAGTATGTACGGTCTTGAAATTTGTAAATTTCTTGCTCAAAGCGGATAATATAGCAAGTGCTGGAAAACCTGAATGCACGTTAACAACGTCGAAAGGTTTTTGCCTATCTGAAATTATTTTACTCAACGCTTTGATGGCAAATTCGGGACCATTTTCTTTTAGCGAAGGAAACATCGTTGGAAAATAGCTAACCTTTGCATAGTTCATCCATTTTTCATATAGTGCAGAATTAGTAAAACTAGGCTTGTTTGTAATTATTTGTACATTATGACCCATTTTCGTGAGCACTTTAGATAATCTGACAATATTGCTGACATGACCTCGTACAAACGTGCCGCTCATTGAAGGACCTATATCTGTACCGATAAAGCATATGTTCATTTAGTAACAATCCATATTATTTCGAAAGCAGAGTCTCGCGAACAATTGTTTCCCAAGTGATCCGCGCTTCTACTGGTCTGATCTTTTTAGCGCATCTTTTGACCATTAAAATTGCAATTTGGACCTCAAAACAATTTTAAAGGGCCACATTTAAGAAAGAACAGAGTGAACCATATCTGTTGCCAATTTCATTTCTCCAAAATCAAGGTCTCTTTGGCCTAAGTAAGTGACAAATATGCCAGATAGATATATTTTATATAGAAACATCTTGTTTATTTGCCATTAATTTTTTTAGTTAGCCGTGTTATGGCGTAAAGCGTTATGGCCGTTGACAGCATGAAAAAACCAATGAGAAGAAATGCCACAGATGCCAATGCAATATTCGTCACTATATAATGCCCGATTGCATATATTTGCAACATCCAAACTCCAAAACCTATACCCACAATCAAACAGAGCAGTCCTGGAATTCCTAATAGCGTCAACGGTTTTTCTTCTACAATAAATCTGACGATAGACACTATCAAGCCAACGCCATGAGTAATAGGGTGTTTTGTGGATGTCGCTACGTCACCATTGTGGTACTTGCATGAGCTAGGCACTTCACAGATCTTCAGATCATGCTTGCTGGCTTTAAGCAGTATCTCGACGCTTGCTCCCATCCCGTTCTCAAAAGGGGTTAGCTGCTTTAATGCATAACGATTGTACGCTCTAAAACCGCTCTGGGCATCGCTAATGACACTCTTTGATGAACCATTAACCAGTTTTGTTATTAGTTGGGCTCCTAATCGTCTATATAAAGGCATTTCTTTAGTTCCATCCGAATCAATAAAACGGCTGCCGATTACCAAATCTGCGGTGTCCTTTACGATAGGCTTCAAAACATTGGGTATTTCGTCAGGATTATGCTGGCCATCGGCGTCTAGGGTTACTAACACGTCAGCATTCAACTCACGAGCACGTTTGAAAAGACTCTTAATGGAAGCACCATAACCCAAATTCCGCCTATGACGAACAACGTATGCACCTAAATGTTTAGCAATTGTTCCGGTCATATCGCTTGAACCGTCGTCGCAAACCACGACCGCATCCGCGTATTTCTGAGCATTTAGAACAACCCGCGCAATCATACTTGACTCGTTAAACGCTGGAATGCCAACTACAACAAACGGTTTAGTTCCAGCAACCGAGACCTCGTCCAAGATTACCTTGGCATCCTCAGTTTCTTCAACTTCCAACAAAAGGTATACCTTCATACACGTAAACTGATATGCGACCGAAATCTTGTATCCTAACAAAACTTGTGGGCACTGAAAAGCCATACCAGCCAATCGGTTCATTCCACCAAACAAGGAACACACTGTTAAAGCCATTCTTAAAACCAGTATTTAAGGCTGCATTGACTTCGATCTCAAAATGCACAATCTCATGTGACTTATCTAAATACAATTCGCCCCAACGCAAAAACGCATGCTGCAAAGCCACACACGAGCCCTTATCCAAATGGTCATTGAGCCAACCCATAGCCGCCACAACGCTGTTTACATCCTCATAAGGAACAGTGGGGCTATCTGAAAAGTACAGGTAAGTCCCTGTGGCAACTGGTACGCTCGCAGACGTATATACCATCAACAAGGGCGTAGCCAAATATGCAATGCCCAAAGAGAACGTTACTAAGACCGCGACTGCAGCTTTTCTGTCGAAGAACCATGAGGAAAAACGCGTGGTTTTTTCACGAAATTTGCTTAACAATCTTCCAAACCCATTAACCGCGTAAAAGGTGAAAGGGTAAACAAGCATGAACATCCATCTGTGCCAATACTGTAAAGCAGCGAAAGGAACGATCAGGCAGCCGAAAGCGCCAATCAACAACAAGCCCGTCCATAAGTTCAAAACGCCGTTCCTGAAGAAGCCGTTCACAACCAAGAAAATATAGGGCAGAAACAAAACTGCAAAGAGAAGGCCCACGCTCAAAGCCAGATTAAAGTAACTTGCATAAGAGTCGACAGTAGATTGAATATGCAGATAATCAACAACGAATGGTAAGCCGCCAACTTTAGCGGGCACAGCATCGCCAGCGGCGTTAATAACGTTTGTTTCAGTTGCGTAGCTAACGGGGAAAAACCTCAGGCCCATGCCCACTAAGAAAACTGTTAAGGCTGGAAGAGTTGCCAATCCCAACCGAATAGATCCAGAATCCATTTGCCTTTTAACGAGACGCCAAACCAGCAAGCCCAAAACTACCACCAGCAAAGTCACTGCAGCATATTCATGAGCGAAAACACTTAGCCATGCGAGTGAAGCGAATAGTGCAAAGCCACGTTTAGAGTTTACTTCCTTAACGTATGACAGGGCGAATAACAAGATGCCTAATCCCAGCGTGTTCCGTAATAGGTCCCAGCTTATCCTCAAGGAAGCTAGTTGCAACGCAAAGAAAAGTCCGGTCAACATGCCCACTCGTAGACTCCAGCCTAACATTTTCCTTGAAAACCAGTAGACGCCAGCCACATTCAAACCGAATAGCAACGGCGCGACGATTTTCAACAGCAGAAATGGATTAGCCTGCAAGAGGCTGTATAACGGCACAATAAGTGCGTACAGCAGCCAAGAAGAAGTGAAAAAGTTGCTCCAATGAGCCAATATCACACCGTTTTTCATCGCAAACGCATAATAGATTGTGTCGAAGCCTATGGGGAGTGGGAACGCCAAGAGTTCAGGTACCAGTCTGATGAGGAAGCCGATGGATAGGCAGGCGAGTAAAGCTTTGCGGTCTGTTAAGTTGATTCCGCTGAAAAAGCGTGATAAGTTAGCCTTAAACATAAATGAGTGCGTTGTAAACTTCGACTTTGAATTCAGTTTTAATTTGTTAAGTAAGGCGTTCAATCCTTCTTAATGGTCGCGATTTGTTGAACCGACAGAGAATGAAACAAATTAAAAATTTTATGTTTTGTTCAGAATACGATGGCCGGTTATTGGCTTTTAATGTTAAGATATCCATAGGAGAACTTCCTTTGAAAAATCTGATCGTGAGTTCAATAGGTGTCGGATTCGGTGACAAACTGTGGTGTGCTGACAGTTGTGGAAGGGAAAAACGAGCCTTGTTTGTCGGTTTTTGTCCATTTTTTTGGTCTGCGCAGAACGATGAGTATCATGGCGTACAGGGCGATGAATGCTTGGAAGCTCCAGTAGCAGTAGACAAAGGGAAGCCAGAGTAGGCTTCGTACTTTGCGTGGTTTGGAGACGTAGATTAATGCTAATCCGCAGACGAGCATGGTTAAAGTGGTTGTCAGCATGCCGAACTGCATGACAAGAGACCACATCACGTTAAGGGACCAGAAGGTGGAGAAGACAAAGAACGCTGCGAAATAAGGCGCGAGCGAGGCGATCAGAATGAACGGCGCAAAAAGGGTGGTTTCTGCGTCGAAGTTTATCTTGTTCAGCTTGGTCATTAATCGACCGTATTTGAAGGCTACTTCCATCGTGCCTCTGAACCATCTTGTGCGCTGGTTGAATAATGTCTTCAGGTTTGAAGGGCTTTCCTGCAGGGCGACCACGTTGGAAGCGTAGCGGATTTTGTAGTCGTTTTCAACAAGCCTTGCGGAAATTTCCATGTCCTCGGATAAGACGCCTTCGTCGAATCCTTGCAGTTGTTGTAGAACGTCGCGGCGTATGAACTGGCAGCTTCCTTTCAAGTGGACGAACAGGTTTAGCACGTCTTTGCCTCGGAGGTACGCTTCGCACCACACGGCTTCTTCGTAGGATATGAATTGGGTTAGCATGTTTTCTTGGGGGTTGATTGAGGCGGTGCGTCCTTGTACGGCTGCAACCTTTGGGTCTTCAAAGTACTCAACGACTGCGGATAACGCGTCGTTTGCGGGGACGTTGTCTGCGTCGAATATGGCGACGATGTCTCCTTTTGCGTGGGCGAGTCCGTAGTTCAGGGCTGAGGGTTTGCCGTTGGAAAGGTTTTTATTTAGAATTTTCACGTTGTCGTGTTCTTTGGCGTAGTTTATGCATATGTTGTTGGTTTTGTCTGTTGAGCCGTCTTCGACTATGATGATTTCTGTTTTGTGTGAAGGATATTTTAAGTTTGATAGTGAATTAAGTATTCTGTCTATGACGCGCTCCTCGTTTTTAACGGGAACGATGATTGAGAAGGAGGGTAAAAGCTCTTCTGGAACATTTTTTTTCTGATGTTTTTGGTGTTTTTTGCAGAAGTCTTTAACGCCGCTAGCTAGAATGGGCAGGTTGTAAAGTGCCCAGGAGCATACAGTTATGAGTACACCGATCAATACGATACCGATTACGTCTGTTATCATACGATGTACTCCCTAACGTGTAATTGCAAATCAAGTTTTAAAGGCTTTAGGTGCGTTAATATGCATTACAGCTAAGAACTGTATAAAGGATACATCGGACGCCCAGTTTTTAGCGGAGGTGTTGCCCCATTTTTGAGCTATGGAGCTGATTTTCTGGGCGAGTTTAATTGCGATGCCTCGAAAGGCCCGTAAGAGACTGCTTTCTAGAAGTCCTTCTATTTTCCTTATGATTGTTAAGATGTTTTTGGCTAAAGTGGCGCTGCGGACGCTGCTTGCAACTTTTATCGTTAAATCGACAAGTGCTCTATCTATCCTTGGTAACGCTCTGAACCACACGCCGGCACGCACAGCTTTTAATTTTAGCTTCATCAGCTGTGCTTTGCTAAGGAAACAGAAAGTGGCTTGACGTGATGCAGTCTGAGGCATAATTGTTAAGACCTTCTCAACTCTTGTTTCTTAATTCTTATTTTATATCTATATGTTAATAGACCTTTAATCTTCAACCAAGTACAATAAAAAATTTTCTGATTCTTAAATACATATTGTAAATATATGACTCCAACAAAAGGCAGGTGGCATAGCAGTTTTTGTGGATAAATAAACATTATTTTTGAAAATGGCAGTTGTGTTTAGGCGTGGATTAGGCAGCTTAATTGGATAAGTTTGCTTCAGAATCGTTGTTTTGTTTTGATGGGCATGGTAAATTTGGTTATTTTTTAAATATACCAGTGAGTGAAAAAAGTGGTGTATGTCGCTGAAGTTACTGTTAAAAGAGGGATGTTAAGGCTGGTTCATGAATTCGATGAATTCCGCGAGGGTTCTCGGTTCTAAAGTGTAGTTTGATCGTCTTTCTTCGCCTATGGTGGATGAGGGTTTCGATCCGTAGTCGTGTCCTGGATACACTTCTATGTTGTCGTTGAGTTTTAGGATTTTGTGGAAGAGACTGTTGTACATGCTTTTGGAGTTTCCGCCGGGCATGTCTGTTCTGCCGCATTCGCCTATGAAGAGGGCGTCTCCTGTTAGCAGTTTTTGGTTGTTTACTAGGAGGCATATGCCGTCGGGTGTGTGTCCTGGGGTGTGGATGACTTTCAGGGGGATGGTGCCTATGTTGAGGGTGTCTCCGTCGTTGACTTTGATGTCTGGGTTGATTCTTGATAGGGTGTGGGCGACGATTTTTGCGGTGGAGATTGAGCGTAATTCTTGGTTGCCTGCTGTGTGGTCCGAGTGGTCGTGCGTGTTGATGATGTATTTGAGTTTCAGGTTTTCCGCTTTTATTATGCGGGTTATTTCGCCTGCGTTGTAGCTGGAATCTACCACAGCTGCCTCGCGCGTGGTGTCGTCTGCTATGATGTATGAGAAGTTGTCGCCGTGCTGCTGGACCTGCTTGAAAAACATGAGTTTCAACCAAAACGGTTTCCAATTCAACATTTAAAAACGTATCCGCTGACGGTGTCGCTTCGAAAAGGGAAAAATGGCGAGCAAAATCGGCAGGGGAGGTGTAGTTCTACTCAGAATTCTGATCATGATTAGTTAACGATAAATACTCTTTGCGAATACTTTGGAGTGGAAACTTCATGCGAGTTAAAAAAGTAGTTTGCTTCTTCACAGTGCTACTCTTGTTATCGGGATTAATGCGCAGTGTTAATGCTTCTTCTGACGCAACAGTTTCGTTTCGTGGTGGCGGTGTCACTATAGGCTTAACATATCCCAAAGAAGCGTATCCCAATACAAACATAACGCATTACGTAACGATAACTTCAAGCACTACTGTTACATTAAAGAATTTCACGGTGGTTATCAAAGCTCTTGTAAACTCAAGTTGGCAAGAGATTTTAAATGGGATGAACGTATACGGGATACCTCCAGAACTCCCGCAACAGTATAATCTCACAGTATCGTTGCCTCAAGAGGCGAATGGGATACTACAATGCTTCATTTTTGTTAACACAAGCAGCATAGATGACTTATCAACAACCATCTACACTACGCTCGTTAGTGACCCAACCTTCAGTCAAATACAAAGTATGTATTATGCGCTTTGGGAAGACTACACTTCGCTTCAAGCAGATTATCAATCGAAACTGAACGAGTATAATGAGTTACTGGTTAACTATAGCAGCCTCTTCGCTAATTACACGGCGCTTCTCAGCGAACACAACCAGTTGACAAACAACTACAACAGCCAAGTTTCAACCTATCAATCGTTGCTAACCCAATACAACAAGCTCTCAGATGATTATGACAGCCTAAACGCTAACTACAGGTCGAAGATTAACGATTACAGCGCTTTGCAATCCGATTACAATGAAGTGAACGCTACTCGCTACGATCTGCAAGCAAGCTACAACACGCTCAACACTGTTTACGACGCGCTAAACGATACTTACTTTAAGTTGCAGGATGACCTCAACAGCCTGCAAAAAAGATTCAACACATCAGAAGAAACAGTGAGCACCGACAGAGTCGTGATGTTCATTTTCATCGTCACGCTCGCAGCGTTAATCGCTTTCATCGTATACATTAGAAGGAAGAAACAAGAACCCTACGTCGTCATTCGTAAAGAAACAGTCAGCATGAAAGAAGAAGAAGGCTCGTGACTTCAAAGTCTGATGCAAACGTTGAAGATTCAGCACCTTACTTAGCTATAAAAGAGCATGGTTAAAAAAAATGTCTTGGCAAAAATGTGCGCCCTCATGAAGAGAAGCAGAAAAAACAATTGGGCGCTGAAGGAAAAGCGAGCCGCAATCAGCATTTCGGCGTTTTTTAAGCGTTTGAACCCGATTTGAGTAACTTTTAATTCGAAGATAATGGCTAGATTACAGTAGCAATGAAACCAATATATCCTGTCGTCATGCTTGTTTCTTTGCTGATAATGATGTTATTCTTACGTATCGGAGTTCCCGCCAATAACGTCGCACGAAAAGAACCATCAGACCTGTTTGTTGGTATTGACGCGGCGTACGAAAACATGGAAGAAACCAAGCAGACGATTGACGAGGTAAGCTCATACACCAATCTCTTCATTCTAGGATGCACGGGAATAACTCATAACGATACGAGACTTGATGAGATGTGCCAGTACATCTACGACAAAGGCATGTACTTCATGGTTTACAGGGAACATTATGCGCCTCCAACAGAGTGGCTTGAAGAGGCGAAAGCAAAATGGGGAGACCGATTTTTGGGATTCTACGCTTATGATGAGGCGGGCGGTTGGCAACTGGACTTTCAAGGACATAGAGTGGTTTCGGAAGCCGAGAATTACACCGATGCTGCAAACCAGTTCGTCGATGAAATGAATTGGGTTTTGGATTGGTACAAGTGGTCTTATACCAACTCTACAAGGTATCCTTTGTTCACTTCTGACTACGCCCTTTATTGGTTCGACTACAAAGGTGGATACGACACGGTTTTCGCGCAGTTGGGTTGGAATTACAGCAGGCAGTTGAATTTTGCGCTGTGCAGGGGTGCAGCTACCATGCAGGGAAAAGATTGGGGAGCCATAGTTACATGGACGTACACCAATCCACCGTACATCGAACCACGCTTAGAACTTTTCAAGGACCTGATGTTGGCGTACGAAAACGGAGCAAAATACATCATAATTTTTGACTCAAACGAAGATTACACCCACGGAACCTTAGGAAAAGAGCAGCTGGAAGCATTAAGAGTATTCTGGCATTACGTGCAAAACAACCCCAGAAGCAGCGTTCCACTCAGCGACAGGGTCGCATACGTTCTTCCAAAAGACTACGCGTACGGCTTCCGAGGACCAGACGACAAGATTTGGGGTTTCTGGGAAGCCGACAACTTTTCCGACCAACTCTGCCAGAACCTAGGCACCCTAATCGAAAAATACGAGTATAACCTTGACATAATATACGATGATGGACTAGAACCAAACAACACCTACGGCTACAGCCAACTCATCTTCTGGAACGAAACAATCACAACATAACTGCCAACGTTTCTCACACACCACTTACTCTATATAAAAGGGGGTATAGACAAAAACCACACTACAGACCCAAAATTAACCAACAATACTTTTATTTCAGTCCCCACCTAGAGTCACTTTGCTGGGGTGGCCGAACGGTTCAGGCGGTAGCCTGCAGAGCTGCTCTATATGGGTTCAATTCCCATCCCCAGCTTTTTGGCATAAACCCCCAGCTTTTGGGAGATGCTTTCTCTGTTTTTCAGGCTGAGGATTTTTTCGGTTTTAGCTATCCTTTTCATGAGGTTACTTCCTCTTTCTGAACAAGCTTTCATTCTCTATTTTGCAGACAAAGTCGAATCCCGCTTCGATGAGCTCTTTGGCTTCTTTGGTGTTGGTGGCTACTTTGCAGACGAAGTCATCGTTCTCGAAGGTTACGAGTTGCGTGTAGATCAGGGTGTTTTTGATGTTCTTGTGGCCGAGTAGGCGCATGACGTAGAGGATGTCTTTGGTTCGGTGGTATTCCATGGTGGCTTTCCAGTGGCGGAAGGTGTGGAAGGTTATTTGGTTAATTCTTGGGTTCTGGAGTTTGATTGCTGTTCTTTTGCGTTGTCGGGTGAAGGAGCTTCGGTATCCGCGGAGTTCGTAGGTGCCGAATATTTTGTCTGATTTTTTGGGTAGGGTGTTGAGCATAGCGAGCAGTTTATTGCTGACTTTGAACATGCGGGCGTGGCTGCCTTTCTCTGGTGTTATACTGATTGTTGCGTTTACGTAGTCGATGTCGGTCCATTTAAGTTTCCAGGCTTCTCCTACTCGCATGCCTGTTTCCTTGAGTGCTTGAAGCAGAGCCGTGGTTTTCTCTCCGCATCCGGCGATTAGTTGGTCGATTTCTTGTTCGGTGGGGATGAAGGGTATTTTCTCGATTCTGTGGTATCTTGGCGGGTTCCATTTTCCTCCTGCCATGACGAGGTAGTTGCTGTAGGTTTCGGTGACGACTTCTTTTCTTCCTTCACTCCAAGGTTGTTTGGCGATGATTTCTTTGATTTGCTCTGGGTCGTAGAGGTTGGCGCCGAGTCTTACCAAGCGGTTCATGATTCTGCCGCGTGCTTCGATTGTTGTTTTTGCGTATCCTTGTTTCATCATCCAGAATTCGTATTCGACGATTTTTCCTTTAGCTGTGGATAGGTCGTTTCTTCGCAGAACTTCAGTTTTCTGTTGTTCCGCTGCCAAGTTTTTCGTCTCCGTGACGCATATTTGGCTGTTAGACACTATGTCGTCTCCGCTTTTTAATGACTGCCTTTCGAACCGTTCTATCGCGCTCCAAGCCTTCTCAACATCTGCAGGGTCAGAAAATCGAAATCGACAGTCTCGACAGAACCAGCGTTGGATTTGATCGCCAAAAGTTGAGTGTCTTACGCCAGCCCGCCAAAGCCTTCTGGATCTGCAGCGCGGGCAAGACAAGCTTATGGGAGCAGAGATTTCTTTTGGCAGGTCATCCATGAGCTGAGCCTTCTTTAGGTGAAAAGCTCCATTCGGCTTGTGCCGCAACCGCCTGTGTATCTTCGGCGAAGAGGTAGACCCACTTTCAAAATTTCCTTCAATATCGTTTCTTTCGTGGAGCCTGTTCGCTCGCTTAAGTTTTCAAGTATAGCTTGTTGCTGTTTTTGGGTTAGTTCTTTCCAGTCTACTGTGAACACGGACTCAACGCCCTTTATGTCTTCCAGTTTTACGTGCTGCGTTGCGATGCTTTGAACAGGGACCACGCCGTTTGGGAAGATGGTGCCCCAAGCTCGTTTTCCTTCAAGATTTAGCTTCGCCCATGTTGCGTATTTGTTCAAGAAAGTTAACCTCCAGAGTCAGCTTTTGGTTTGAGTTTTTGTCGGTAGATTTTATCTTGAGCGTAAATCCAGTACGAAAAGCCGTAGCCTGCTCCATAGTATCGTTCTTTGATGGTGGCGTTTGAGTTTCTGAGGATGTTGAATGCATGCTGCCACTTATCTTCTATGTTGCTGGACTTGTATGCTACCTCGAAATCGCCTAGTTTGGAGCACGTTTGAGCGTCCCATTTCAGTATCGTAAATGTTATCTCGCCAACGGCAGCGTGCTCTTTTCTAACTTCGTGCTCAGGTGGAGCCATAGATGCGAGGAGCTCGTTTGCTGCGTCGGCAATCATCTGACCCGCGTCACGGAGCTTAACAAGAAAATCGGCTTGCTTGTTAAGCACTGTTTTAGTTCTCCTCGTGTTTTTTGAGAAGTTCAGTTATGGCTGTTCTGACGAGTTGGCTGAGATTCTTGTATTGACTTTCCAGAATGAGTCGGTAGATTGACTGAACCATCCTGGCACTTGACCATCTTTGCGAAGGCCCCAATGCTCAATAAAAATGTCAAATTGGGGAAGACAAAAGTCAGGTCTGAAACCGCCAATGTCCGGTTCGTAATCAACAAAAATGGGCTTTCCATTGATTTTATGAGTCAGCAGGCAATCCATAATTTCTTTTTCAGCCTTGCTATTTACCTTCGTACCATTAATTGAAATGTAACTACGTTCTCTGGCGTGAGCAGCAACCTCTCTCTTATCTGCATCATTCGGCTCATCATCACCGTCACGAACAGTTTTTATGTAACGAATAAACAACCGATAAAAATCTCGATTAGTGACTAACTCTTCCTCAAAAAAACTCTTTACAAAACCAAACTTTTTGTTTTCATCAACAATGTCTGTTCTCTCTATTATTCTGCCGGAACGTTCAAGAATGTCTTTCCCAAGTTTGTGAAACGTTCTGACCCACACGTCTTCAATTCCGTATCGGTCCTTTAGGCGCTGTTCGATTTGTTCCTTTGCCTTTCTCTGATATGCTATTGCCAGAGTCCGATTAGGCTCCACACCATCGGGTTTCCGCTTTATCAAGTAGGCAATTCTGGTTATGAGCACTTCAGTTTTGCCCGAGCCTGCGGCTGCAACCACAAGATTGTGCTTGTCATCCGTAACAATAGCCGTTTGTTGCTCATCGTCCAGAGAAATCGAGCCTTTCGACCATAGATGCCTATACTCATTTTTCCTCTGATTCACAAACTCGTCATTATAGTTAATTACAAACATTTTGATGTCGTTAAGCTTTCTTTTCATGTTGCCAAAGAAATCAGGTTTAAAAATCTGGTTTCTTTCAAACGCAGCTACATCAGCCTCAGCTCGTTCTATCATAGAAATATAATTCGCCTTTGCAGGGTAGATAAGATAGGTGCCGCTTCTTTCTATTTCCCCAACGATTTTGCTGATTTCACAAAAATTGCCGCTAATTCGATTCTGAATCTTCTCAGTCAGCTCTTTTATTCGCTTTTCAACATCTTTCTCCCACAGAAAACCAATAAGCAGAATTCTGAGGATCCTTGATATTCTGAGCTTTCTGTAGCATGTCTCTAATTTCCGTAAATCCTGCTCCAGTTCGGATAGGTTTCCCTTTTCAGTTGAATTTCGCTTCAATCCAAGTTTCTCCAAGCACATTTTTAGCATTCCAGCTTTTTGTGTCTTCATGGAAACAGATGAAGCGACGAGGAGATGGGAATTGACATAGCCACGTCTATATTTCCATGCGTATATAAAACTCGTTAAACACCAATCATAAGTGCAAATGCAATATCCGAGACATTAAATTCTTTTTGATACTTAAAATACATAAAACTTAAACAGCCCAGCAAAAATACATATCGAAACGATAAAAAATGGGAAGACCAAAACAGTCTTTTCGCATACCCCTCCCCGACGGAAGCAACCTCTCCCTCGCAGTATTTGCAACACGAAACGACCCCTTAGCAGAAGTAATCTCCGTGCAAATCACCCGACTAGTCAACGATAATTGGGTAACAGATGCAAAATTAGCGGTTTACCGCTCACTTGAAGGCAACTATAGCCAACTCCCCGACCGCGAAAAACCATCAGAATAGAACTCGGAGAGTGGCGATTTTTGGAGTGCCCCAATTGTCACACCAATACTCAAGAAAGCTTTAAATTTTGCCCAAATTGCGCTTTTCAATTAGAGAAAGAGGCAACAACTCTACCTTCGCCGAAATTAGACCCAACTGAATTATCCAAATCATTCGGAACTATTGAGAACCCCGCCCCACTCGCAAAAAGAGCCAAACTGAGATTACGTAAACTCGGCAGCGACAACGGTTACAAAGTTGTGCTCGATTATGAAAACCCGAAAATCAACTATCCCGAGAAGTCAAGTTTTGTAGATGTAGTTTGGATGTCGGACGAAAAGATTGTTGCTGCGTTTGAAGTACGCGCCAAAACAAGCGAATTAAATTTCATTACCAGTAAAAGCGCTTTGGAGAAACTGAAGAATCTTGAGGCAGAAGAAAAGTTCATAGTATATGTATCATTCATTACTGGAAAAGCAAATTTCAACCCTGTCGGCGATGATACAGCGATTACAAAACGAATTCGTGGCCCCTATCTTCCTTACAACATTGAAGAAATTCGGAAAACCTTGCCTCGAGCATATGAACCTTGGACATCAGCCGAGATTGAAGATCTCGTGAATGGATTCAAGGGTGGAGCAAGCGCTCGTCAGCTAGCATTTAAGCATCAGAGAGGAATAGGCGCTATAGTATCAAGACTCAAGAAATTGGGATTATTAGAAGAATAGCTAAGAACCTAAAAAAGACAAAACTTACCGACATATAATAAAATAAATCAAAAGTCGCTGCTTGATAGACGTTCTCATTTTGATGGTAAAGAATGTACTTAAAAAGAGACTTGGCATTATGGAAAATGTCACCTGAAAATGTTAAGCTGTTTTTAATCTTTCTCACTCTTGACGTAAACTTCAATCTTAATTGGTGAAGCCTGTTGTCCAAGAAACTCAGACAGAGTGCCCATCCACCGCGGCTTTGACTTAGCTGTAAATCCAACAGCATGAGAAATCCCGCGCCACAACAAAGCCTTATCATAGTCCTTAGCATCCTGAGGCATGAAATCAAAAATCGACTTACTCGCAACAACAACCAGCTTCTTTTTCATACGGGAAATAGCCACGTTTATTCTGTTCAAATTAAGCAGAAAATCACTCTCGCACCGAACATAGTCAGGGTCACTCACCGTAGAAGAAATAATAACGAAATCCGCCGACCCACCCTGATACTTCTCAACCGTGTCAACTCTCACGTTTTCGCACCCCTCAGACAGCATATTTTTCAGCAAGCCCTTTTGCGCATTATGCGGCGTAATCACACCCACATTATTAGACCGAACATTACGAACCAAAACCTCCACGATCGATGCCTCAACCAAATTCGACTGAAAACTCTCAGCCTCATCATGAACAATCAAAACAAACACGTTGCCCGGCTCAAGAGCAACACGCAACCCATCCGTATTAGGCTCAGAAACATCCAACGTCTCCCGCCTCTCAGAACGAAAATCAATTTTATCCTTCTCATACACCCACTCTTTCAAAAACTCCGCAACAACAGTATGACACCTGTGACTCTCACACAAACGCTCAGTAGGAATATCTGCTCCTTGAGCACGCTTAATCCTGTCAATCCCCAAATCCTCCATGCGCAGCAAACGCAGAAAATCCATAGCCGACAAGAAAGAAGCCAACTCCTCCAAAGTCCGCCGATCCTCCTTCTCCCAATTATGAGCCTGAATCGGAGGCAACTGACGATGATCCCCCGCCACAAGAATCTGGCTACTCTTACACAAAAAAGAACCTGAAAGAATCAACTCAGGCAAACGCATCATACTAGCCTCATCAACAACAAGCAAATCAAAAAAACCCTCACCCCAAGGCGGCTCAGACCCACCAATCTTCTTCATAAGACCATACAAACCAGGAGGAGTAGCACACAAAACCAAAGGAAAACCTGAACCAACAGAAACCAACGTCGACTGCCCCATCAAACAACCACTAAGCTCACCAACCGCCTCCAAATCCTCATGATAATTAACGTACTTAACACCCTCCAACGGTTTAACCGAAGAAACATCACTACTCAAAACCCGGTAAATCCTCAAATCCTCAAGATCCTTACCGCCGCCACCACAGTAATCCCGCCAACAACCAGCTAGCTTGCTCACAAACTCATGAATCGCCTTATGAGTGGGCGCGACCATCAACACCCTGCACCTTGAACCAGCCTTATGCGCCGCAACATGAGCCAAGACTGCTAACTGCAACGTCTCAGTTTTCCCAGTTCCCGGAGGACCCTGAAGCATAACAATCGCCTCCTCCCCAAAAACACGATCAACAAA
Organism: uncultured Candidatus Bathyarchaeia archaeon; assembly: GCA_964587975.1. Lineage (GTDB taxonomy): Archaea > Thermoproteota > Bathyarchaeia > Bathyarchaeales > Bathycorpusculaceae > SG8-32-3. The sequence continues at coordinate 28,458 of CAZPND010000001.1, read as the reverse complement.
GCGCTTTTGCTCCTCATTAGGAGGAAGACTACTGCCTTCAACCCATTTCAAGAAGGAAGTAGCAGCAGCCTGAGGTAAAGCTACACGTGAAGCCATTGATTTGCCAGCTAAGAAGGTCTCCAACAGACAATAAAGCACATTACTGCTAGCGTAGTCTAGGCACTTTGCAGCCCTGTCAGAAATGATGTCATCAGCCAACTCATCCAAAATGTACCATCGCCCAACTTCAAAAAGCTGCATATACTTGCTCTTCGCCTTCTCCGGATCAATAGTAGGAAGATTATGCCAGGCACTGTACTTCCGTTTTCTGCCACTTGGCCAGTTAACCACTTTAAGGGTAAGCTCTAGCTTGCGAGAATTAACCTTATCAACAATAGCACGAGCTGATCTTTCAACCTCAGAAGGCGAACGCCCCTGCACCTCCTCAAAATGGCCTTCCTCGTTACGCCTTAGCTCAGTCACAACCATCCAATCGCCCGAGCTGGAGCCTTCTGAACCCTTAACCCTGCAAGCATTAGCGATACAATCAGCCTTAGGAACACCGAGGCCCTCATAGACGAGCCTGCCCTGAACCACAAACCCCCTCTCCGTCTCCTCCACACCTGTACACTCAAAAATCAACGATCTACCCGAATCAACCCGCTGATACGGAAGCATAGCATAATGCTGATACATCTCTTGGCGCTTCGCAAAATACTCTAAATCCAAAAACTCTCTACAACTTCGCTCCAACGTAACAGGACCCAACGAAAACTCCGAAATCTTAGGAACAGCAATAGGCTTCTTACCTAATCTCCTGTTACGAATCGACAACGACCGTTCAATGTGCTCAAGAGCCAAACAAAGCTTCAAACCCATAAGAGCAAGCTCTTCATCAGTAATCCTTCTAGTTTTCTGAGGATAATCACACCACATTCGCTTCTCCAAAAAAATCTTAGCCAAGCCCTTCTCTTCACGATTATCCAATCGCCCCTTCGCAGCCCACACATATTCAATCGGAATTTGATCCCCAAAACGAGCACGAGCAGGATAATATCCCTCTTTACGACCGACTCTATCGAACCCAAGAATAAAAGAAATTGCCCCCTCAGAATTCCTACGATAAGGAAGAACATAATTAAAAAATCCGTCACGAAAAACAAAACGCAAATCAACCAAAGAACCATCGCGTCGCTTCACCATCCATTCTTTATTGTCAAAAAAACCAGATTGATCAAGAATAGGCAAAAGACCCGAACTGTGAAACCTCAGAGCTTTTCTATGCACAACCTCATCTTGAACAATCGAAAACATCGGCTGATCAATAGCCTGTCTTAGACCAAGCAGGTCACGAACAGCGCGAGCACTCATCAACGAAGGTTGACGACGAACAGCATCCATCAACACATCCCGTTCCCGCTGACTAAAAAAATAAAGATGAATCGGAGCCTCATCGGGACTCCCCACCTCAGCAGCTATCTTGCTTATCGCTTGGGTAACCTCAAGGAAAAAGTTTTCCAAAAGCTTCTTTTCTTCATCCAAGCAGTCCTCACGCCCATCAGGAAGGCTCCCGATAACTCGCGACACATCCAAAGACTGCCCCCTATATCTTGTGCAACTCACCCTAGCACTAATCATCGAAATAACATCTAGCATATAGTCCCATTCAACAAAGAGATAGACCCGAATCATGCCATCAGTGTTAAACAAAAGCGCCGAATCCGCCCCAGCAAACGCGCTATCCTCAGGAAGACTACCGTAACCCGTTCCAGTCAACCAAGGCATGCGCCTACTCCTACTAGCAAAAGGGCTGCCAGGTCGAATCCCACCTAACATGAACTGCGCACGCTGAACAAGCCAATCCAGCCTAGCGCCAACAACAGGATCTGTGGACAACAAACTCACCTTTTCAACATCCCTCGCAGCAAGCCCCTTGAAATCATAAGGACGTAACCTGTCCGCATCCGGCAAAACTTTCAACCTAGCCAGGTCCTCAAGCTTTTCAATACCATAACCGCGAAGCACGTTCTGCTCACCCCTAGTCAAATTAAGCAACGCCACACTCTCGCTCTCAACAGCACTGACAACACAGCACTCATTAAACCCACAATTGTCGCACCTCCAACAAAGCTGATACTCAACCTTCGGCAAAGGCGTCTGATGAATCCTATGCAACTCACCATCAGCAGATAGCAGACGTTCCACATCCATGACAAGAGGACCAAGCTTGAACTGGGGAAGACAATCAGGATCAAGATTCTCTAAATCAGTCTCCTTGTTTATCACTCCGCCCTCAAACTCAACCCTAGAAAAGAGATCTCCTAATTCTTGAGAAAGCAACAACACATAAATCGCAACCTGTATGCGATGAGCGGTTTGCTCTTTCCAAGACGCCTTAAGCTCAAAAATCCTCACCTTCACCTTACCATCCTCGGAAGGCCAAACACCAATCAAATCAGCAACCCCTCTCACATCCCAAACACCGATATGACCTTTCATAGGAACCTGATAAATCAAAACAGGCTTACAACCAACCCCCGCCTCATCAGAAAACTTATTCTCAATCACCTCGCGCAAGGTACTCAGAGAACTTTTCCAAGCAGTTTCCCACCCCACAATTCGCGGATCGTTATCACTAAGGTCAAAATATCTGGCTGCTTTCTCTTTCAACTCGGAAATTTTATTCTCCTCAAGAGCCTTCCCCGCACCATAAAGCAGAGGGCTAATTGGCGTAAAAGCCTCAATCCACTTGCGATTCCGTATCTCAACAGCCCCAAACTTCAACTTAAAGAACCGCGGACAACAATTAAAACGGATATACTCCGCAATCCCCGACGCAGACAACACAGGTAAACCACCAGAACCCTCATCTCCACCAGCAAATACCGAATCAAAATCTTCATCAATCAACCAACCGCACCCCCATCAACCAAATGCCTAACCCGGAACTAACCATGAAATTGTAGTTATGTAGAGTCCATCTCAGCTTAAAGGAATTGCCCCAAAAACAAAAAAACAACAAACAACAAATCGCACACCAACCATTAACTGCCAATCGGAAACTGATAGGTTGAATGCGAGAAAAAATAATTTTCCTGTCTTTCGAACCTTTTCATTTGTAAAGTTGGAGTGTTCCTGCATGCCGAGAAGTAGTAGTCCGCTGTGATTTTGGCTAGACTACTACTTCTAATCTGTTTTCTGCCTCAGCATTACATGCTAAGGAGTGCTACAGCCCTACACACCTTTCTGCCTGACCCTGAAATGCTTGATCACTTAAGTTTTAACCAAATCATGGATTTTGGTCAAGTTGTTTCGACTGACTACTTGCCAGAATACGCGATGCAAAGGCTTGCCTTTAAGATTCTTAAAATGAGGTATTTGTTGATCCGCAGAGGCCATAAGTTGCTTGTTTACCTCCTTGATTCTTTCGCCACTAAGAACTTTCAACCATTGCGTTATTTTAACGGCTAAACCATACTCGTTGCCAGCCTCTTCGGCAGTGGCTTTGCCCTCAATAATAGCTCTAAGTAGTTCAGAAAGAAATCGAATTCTCAACGCTCGCGCGCACCATTCGTACAAAGGGCGCTTCTGAGATGCACTAACGTAAAATTGCTGGAAACTAGTGATGTTCCTTTTGACCTCAGGATCCGCGCCTGCTGTGTCTAAAAGCCCATATTTTTCCATTGTCCGTTCGACATCAGCAAGTACATCAACCACAGTCATCTTTAAACTTCTGTATCCAATTTCAAGTTGCGCCACCGCTTCTATAATTTTGACGATCTCTGGAAACTGCTCAGGCGTTGGGTTGTGCCTTTCGCTTAGAACGGCCACATCATAAATTTGCTTTGGAATATCCGCTGAGTCCGTTATACCTATGGTGTTCTCAGCCAGCGTCAGAAGCTTATCTCCAATAAGCGAAATAGCCGAGTAACACCTGAGCCTCTTGACTTTCACAGCGAAAGTTTCCGCATCCGTAACGATCTGAGTGGGCAACGTGAGGTCTTCAAGCAATAAATCAATTTTAACCTCACGGGGTCTCCCGCTCTCTGAAGGAAGCACCGCGGGCATTCTAGCAAGATATGTCACCATGTTAATCTCTTTCTTCGGGCGCTTGGGCGTGTATTTCTCGAATTCCACTGTTGGAATCCGTTTATGAATACGAGATAAAGCTTCAGCTATCTCCTTTTTTGTGTAGGGGCAAATAATGTCTACGTCTACACTTCCTCTCTGCATCTCGACTGGCAAGTGAAACTGCACGGCAGCTCCGCCCTTCAAAACGAACTTTTCAGATTCACTCTGTAATTGGGCAGCGATTTCACAGTCCCACAGAAACATCTCTACTGCCAATGGGTCCGAAAAACCGTATCGGTTAGCCCTTTCACGAATACTACGCTCCGAGAAGTAAGCCTCATCATGAATAAACGCCATTCTTTCACGCTCTAATTCCCTTAAGAACCTGCTCAACCTTTTCGTTTGTCACGCCAGCAGACAAAGGAACATCAGGAATCAATGCCTTAACAATCGATTGCATTTCACCCTTCACCCCTCGACGCCCTGCAAGACTCAACAACCTCGCAATGTCAATCTTCTCCGTCCTAAACACATTCGCCATGATTCGCCCTACCTCCACCTCTGAAAACGGAATCCGCCGCCGCGTTGCCTCAAAATACGTATCAACAAGAGCCCTTTCTAGAACGGCTCTTCCCTCAACGTTGCCCTCCAATTTTGCATACTCCCGAATAACAAAAATGTCTCTGTCTTCAAAAGCTTGAAGCGCCATCTCAACTTCGTTCCCTTTAGGATTCAAGAAAACCCGAAAGTTCTCTTCTCTGAGAATTGCAGTGGCAAACTCGCCTGCCCCATCGACAACATAAATGAGATGTATGAGCCTTCTCGGCAAAAGATGAACGAACTGCGACAACGCTGAAGGTCCCGTAACCATGAATTCAACGCCTTTCTCTTTCAAAACCTCCTCTGCCCGAATCAGAAAACCAGAAGTTAACGTAACAACGAGTTTATCTGAGATCGTAAGTGCCTCTGTTTGAACTGCTTTCTTTTCAGCTACTCTGTATAGACCGCGACCCAACTTGGTTAAGGAACCCGCTTTAACGAGTTCATGAAGAACTTGACGCGCTGCGTTATACGAATATCCCATTTCCTTCTTTAGGGCAACAGCTGCTTGTTTCAAAGAAAAAGGCTCCTTTCCAAACGCGACCTTAAGAAGGTCTAATGTCGAGCTTGTCCATTTCACGCTATTTACTAACAAACTACAAAAATAAAAATTTTTGCAATTAGTTAGTAAGTTAGTTAGTAAGCCAGCGAGCGAGCGCTAATAGCGGGACTGAAAAGCCTAGTAAGCACCTTTAAGCTTGGACAAGGGGTCCACCATAAACCGTATTTTCCGTCTCATATAATCAAAAAATCTATGCATATTTTCAACCTTATGGAACCAACTTATCCCTTTTCATCGTCATATTTTGTAAACAATTGTTTTACTGTGTTGTTCTCCCATCACAGGCGTATTCGCTGATTCGTTCAGCCAAAAAGTAAAATCTGGGCACGGTGCGCTGAGGATTAGCCACAATTTTGCCCTTACGCCTCAAACGCAATATGATTCTGCGAAAAGCGTCATGTTTTAACTCTAAAAAGTCTCGATAACTAAATTCCCGCGTTAAATCTCTCGCCTTGTTAAGAACATAGGCTTCAAAAAGACCACTGCTAATTGTTTTCTGAAACTCTCTTCTTACACAACTCAAGTCGTAAGGTTCTCGACGAGGTTTGGAAACTTGATACTGGAAAATGTTGTTCTGTTGGATATTTACAACTTGATTCCCATTACGCACTTGAGCGGCGCCTTCAATGCCCCTCATGAACGAATCAGTCAAACTAAGCGTTAAGTGGCAAACATCCATGCCGTTGTCTTTAGCCCATTGAACATAAGCCTTCCAACGCTGGTACTGCTCCAGATTAGGAGCACGAAAATTACAAATCAAGTTTTTGGGCTGAGTAACAGGAACAGACACTCTCTCGCTCAAGCTTTGTAATCAGCCTCGCTTGGGAAACAAAGGGTTGGAAAAAAGAAAAAAAGGGGAAAAAGCTGCGAAGAAACTCTTCTGCGATGATACATCGCCACAAATTGGAGGCTCAACCCGAGCTAAAAAGTATCCAATTTTTGAGGGTTCAATTCCCATCCCCAGCTTTTGGTATTGATGTTTTTTGTTTAGTTGTGGAGGTTTTCTTAGCACTTCTACTTCGCGGGATTTGTTTTGGGGTTGCTAAGTGTTTTTGCAAAATTTGTTTGTTTCGTTTGTGCTGGTTGTTGCAGCACGATTCAAGTCTTATTTAAGATATTTTTGAAGGATGGTATTTGCCCCCGAAGAATTTTTTGGTTTTCTTTGAAGTGGGCGGTACAACATGTTTGTTATTCTCAATCCCTTTTTCTTCAGGGTGAACAGTAAATTTAAAAGACATTATTGACAAGATAAGCGGGTTATAAGGAGCGAGAAAGCCCTTAAGTGAAGGTATAGACGTCTCTCTAAAGAGACAGGTGATTGAAGAGCGCAACAAATAAAGAAAAAAACGAATGGCGAAACAAATCGGGATGACGGCTAGTTGCTGCCGTACGCGCCGTGGCTTGTATGGATAACCCCGATTGTTTCAAGCCTCTTTGTTCCACTCACCCAGCGCTTAGGCGGAAAGGCGAGAAATTACTTTGTAGTGGCAGTCAGCTTAGTCACTACAGTGCTCGCCCTGTCTATGATTCCAGACATCTACTTTAACACGGTAAGCAGCCCGGAGTCAAGCGTGTCATGGATTCCTTGGCTAGGCATCAATTTAGGAGTACGCGTAGACCCGCTCAGCATTTTTTTCGCGAGTCTGATTGCCTTCTTCAGCTTCGTGGTAATTGTGTATTCTCTGGGTTACATGGCTGGGGAAGAAGGCTTAACCAGATATTATTTCTTCATGCTTCTTTTCATGGGCTCAATGATAGGACTGGTCATGGCTGACAACTTTCTTCAAATGTTCATTTTCTGGGAAATAATAGGTCTTTGCTCATATTCACTGGTTTCTTTTTGGTACAAACGTCCAGAAGCCGTTCGGGCAGGCATCAAAGTTTTCCTAACGACACGTGTAGGTGACGTTTGCTTTCTAGCAGCCATTGTGCTTTTATACATCAACTTGGGCTCATTTTCCTTTTCATACATTATCGACCACATAGGCTCCTTGCAAACCTCAACTCTAACAGCCGTTGCCTACCTAATTCTTGTTGGAGCAATCGCCAAATCGGCTCAGCTGCCTCTTCACACGTGGCTTTACACGGCCATGGAGGCTCCTACTTCGGTTAGCGCTCTTCTGCACGGCGCAACCATGGTGAAGGCGGGAGTCTACCTTATCGCAAGATTTTTCACGTTAGTTGGACCACTGATAACCCTGATTCCCTTCTGGTTGCCTACCTTGGCTTGGATTGGGGCAATCACAGCTTTGATTGGTGCAGCTCTCGCGTTGCACACGCCCGACATAAAAGGAGTGCCAGCTTACTCCACCATCAGCCAAATAGGATTCATGGTGGCGGCATTGGGCGCTGCCACATCTGCGTCCTCGCAAGGCTGGTTCGCGAGCCTGTTCCACTTGATAAGCCACGCTTTCTTCCAAGGCCTGGGATTCCTTGCCATCGGTGGAATAATTCACGCGCTTGGAACTCGTGACATGCGATTGATGGGTGGACTGCGAAAACTAATGCCAATCACCTTTGCATTGAGTCTTGTTGTGCTATTCGCTCGCACTGGTGTTCCGCCATTTTCAAGTTTTTTCAGTAAAGGCCTTATCATAAACAGTCTATGGTCAACAGGTGACGTACTACTTGTCTTCACGATTTATGCTGCTCTCGCTGTCACTTTTGCTTACACCCTACGATTCACAATACTTGTCTTCCTGCGCAAACCATCAGAGTTCATCAAGCAAAGCCATGTACATGAGCCGCCAAAGACAATGCTTTATTCCGCAGGCATATTAGCCGTTCTCTGCTTTGTTTGGGGTTTCCTTGCCAATTCGATCGCCGCGTTCCTGCATGCCAACGTGGAAATCGGAATAAGCGAGGTGTTCAGTCCATTAACACTGGTTTTCCTGCTTTTCCTGCTCATCGGAGGCGTGCCAATTTACCTTCTTTATTATCGACCTGAGCGGATGAAAACGGTTACAAGAAAGTTGGCTCCGTTAAACACAATCTTTGAACACGGGTTTTTCTTCGACGATTTCTATGAAAAAGTTGTGGCAGGAGGAATCATAAAAGTTACCAGAGGTCTCGCGTACGTTGAGTCAGCCTTGTTTGCTCGTTTGCCCTATTTCGTAGCAAATGGCGTAACAAAACTCGCTCACGGCACTCGCAAATATCTCGACGTACTTATCGACAAAACGCTGTATATCGTGGTGAAAAAGACGATGGCACAATCCGCAAAGGCTCGAAAAGTAAACGACGAAACGTTGCAACGTAGCATAGCAGCGGCACTTATAGGGTTTCTGATAATCGTTATAATAGTTATAGCCACAATTTTGGGGTGAAGATAAATCATGCAAGACGCGCTTTTGTTGATGTTATTGCTGCCTGGGCTGGCGGTTCCGTTCGTTTACCTAATTGGGAAAAAGAGCACTAAAGCAGCGGCAGCTGTGATTGCCCTAATGGCTCTCGCTGAAATCGCAATGCTTTCCACAACTATTCCCGCAATTCTTGGATCTATAGACCACAGGTACGTTGAGTCTTATTCTTGGATTCCAATTCTCCATTCTTCGCTTACACTTTTTGTGGACGGCGTCAGTTTTTCCATGGCGTTGATAACGTTAGTGCTTATTTTTACGGCTGCGCTTTTTTCAGTAAATTACATGCAGGGAAAGAAGAATCTATCGCTCTATTACACGCTTCTAGTGATCCTCTCGATAGGTCTCGTCGGCGTTTTCATCACTTCAAGTCTACTATTCTTTTATTTCTGTTGGGAACTAATGCTCGTCCCCGCGTACTTCATAATAGGCGAATGGGGATCTAAGGAGTCGTATCGCGCCGCGTTCAAATTCTTCATCTTCACGCATGCAGGCGCCGTTTTCGTGCTGTTAGGCATAGGCGCGATTTACATGGTTACAGGCACCACAGACATGTTCCAAGCTCAAGCAACGTTGCTGACAGTTAGCCCTGACATCGTGCGGTGGATACTGCTGTCCCTAACGGCAGGCTTCGCGGTGAAGATGGCCGTGGTTCCGGTTCACATGTGGCTACCTGACGCGTACGCTGAGGCACCCGCACCGATGTCTGCTCTTTTAAGCGGAGTAATCACCGCCGCTGGCGCTTACGCGATGCTTAGAGTGTCGCTGGGAGTGGTGTTTCCCGCTGTTATGGCAACTGATTTCGGCGTTGGTTTTCTGCATGCTTTGGCGGTTTTCGGGGTGATGTCCGCCTTGTTCGGTTCTTTGCTTGCTCTGCATCAGAAAGATATGAAGAGAATACTGGCCTACTCAAGCATATCCCACATGGGCTATGTGCTGTTCGGACTTTCCCTGTTCTCTTCTCCAGTAGCCATAGTTGGCGTTGTACTTCATCTCGTGAACCACGCCGTGAGCAAAGGTTTGCTCTTCTTTTCAGCGGGGGCAGTCACGAAACAAGTTAAAACCCGAGATATAAGCAAAATAGGCGGCTTGGCAGGGCAGATGCCGATAACAGCAGTTTGTTCAACCACAGGCGCATTAAGCATCGCAGGAATACCACCATTCGCATGTTTCATAAGCGAACTTTTAATATTCATAGGAGCTTTTCAAACCATTAAAAGTGACGGCTTCTACTTTGTGCCCACGGCTTTAATGCTTATAACCGTTGTTTTGTTACTTGCATACATCTTGAGATACCTTGGCCACATCTTTTTCGGTTCTAGAAAGCTTGAAAAGGTGAAAGAAGTTCCGTTCTTAATGAAGCTCGCGATGCTTGTGCTGGCGGTGATTGTTATAATCTTTTTCCTGTGGCCATCATTCTTAATTAACATCATAAGCACATTCAGACCTGTTTAGTTCATTTTATTTTTTTAAGCTGATTTCTTGCGTGCGTTTTGCGCGTTTGTTGACGAGTTCTTGCAGGCTTCTTTTTCTTTCTATTGATTCAGCGTGTTCGCCCAGCAGAGGGTTTCTGCACACCGCATATACGTCTGGTTATTGGCTGGGGATTCCGTAAGCGTCGGTTATGGGGTCTTGAAATGGTCCTATGTGGGGTGGGTAGAAGGTGAAAAGCACGAATGCGAGACCTAGCAGGATTAAAGCGGTTAACGCGATTTTGTTTAGGTTGGGTGGCAGCGTTTTCCAAGTTAGTAGTTTGTAGCTTGCTAGTTGGCTGGCGATGACGGCTATGATGAATGTTAGTATGTCTATGGCTAGTATGGTTTCGTGCAGGATGGCTGTGTACGAATAGAATACTGCGGTGATTGTGATGGGGATTAGGTAGATTCCTGTGGTTTTTGCGGTTAGGAAGTTGCTGTTTGACTTAAGGTAGCGGTATTCTATGAGTGCGAATGTTGTGGCTGGCCAGAATCCTAGTTTGAGGTGTTCCCATACGCTTTCGTTGACCGCTGAGAATATGCCGACGATGGGTTGGTTGCCGGACCATTCGAAGGTGAAGTGCAGGATGGTGCCGAGGGTGATTATGAAGATGGTTCCTGCTAACTCGTAGGAGAGAATACGGCGTTTTGTTTCGTTCATTGTGGTTTCACCGTGTTTGGTTTTTGTGGTTTGTTTGAGCACTGTTGTGCGTTGGAATTCATATGGTTGATTCATAATTAATTTAATCTTTTCTGTGAACATGTTGTGGTTGTGCAGTTACGGAGGCGTGTGGTCAGGATGAGTGAAGTCGGAGTTGATTCGGCGGTGGATGTGTGTGTTGATGTTTGTTTGGATAAGCCTATTAGGGTTTTGCATGTGGACGATGATGCGGGTTTTTTGGGTGTGGCGAAGGAGTGTTTGGAGGCTGAGGGGTCGTTGCGGGTTGATACGGCGTTGTCGGCTGAGGAGGGTCTTGAGAGGTTGAGGGGTGTGGATTATGACGTTGTGGTTTCTGATTATCAGATGTCGGGGTTGAATGGGTTGGAGTTTTTGAGGGAGTTGCGGCGGTTGGGGAAGGATGTTCCGTTTATTTTGTTTACTTGTAAGGGGAAGGCGGAGATTGTTGTTGAGGCTTTGAATTCTGGGGTGTATCGTTATGTGGAGAAGGAGGGTGATGCTGAGGTGACTTATGGTGAGTTGAGGCATAGTATTTGTGAGGCGGTGCGGGGGTGGAGGGCGGAGCGGCGTTTGCGTGAGGCTGAGGGTCGTCTTCGTTTGATTACTGAGAATATGCAGGATATGCTTTTGTTGGTGGATGCGGATTTGGTTTGTACTTATGCGAGTGATTCGCACAGGTGGATTTTAAGGTTTGAGCCTGGTGAGATGGTGGGGAAGTGTGTTTATGATTTTGTTCATCCGGGTGATGTGGGGAGAGCGGTTGAGGCGGTTGAGAAGGCGTTTGCGGGTGGTTCTGATGGTGAGCGGATGGTGGTTCGTGTTAGGTGCGCGGATGGTGGTTATAGGGTTTGTGAGGTTTTTGGGAAGGTTTTGAAGGGTGGTGATGACGGGGTTGTTGGTGGGGTGTTTTCTTCTCGTGATGTTTCGGAGAGTGTGAGGCTTTCTGAGAGGGTGGGTTTTCAGTCGCGTTTGTTGGATTCGTTGGGGCAGGCGGTTGTGGCTGTGGATGGTGAGGGAAAGGTTATGTATTGGAATCGTGCCGCGGAGCGGTTGTATGGTTGGAGTGAGGCTGAGGTTTTGGGTCGTAGCATGGTTGATTTGGTTGTTGTTGAGTCTCGTAGGGCTGAGGCGTGTGAGGTTTTTGAGAGGGTTTTTGCGGGTGAGGTTTGGTCGGGTGAGTTTTATGTTCGGCGTTCTGATGGGGAGGTTTTTCCGGCTATTTTGACGGGTTCGCCGATTTTTGGTGAGGATGTGGGGGTTGTTGGTGCGGTGGGTGTTTCGACAGATATTAGTGAGCAGAAGTGGATGTTGGGGGTTTTTGATGAGGCGGTTGCGAAAGTGACTAAGCTTAATGAGAAGTTGCATGTGGTTGAGAGTTTGACTAGACATGATTTGCGGAATAAGTTGGCGGCGTTGAATGGACGGGCTTTTCTTCTTAAGAAGCGGTGTGCGGGTGATGCGGGTGCTTTGGCGCAATTGGGGGAGATTGAGTTGGTTTCTCGGCAGATGTTGAGGATTATGGAGTTTGAGAAGGTGTATGTGCAGGTGGGTTCTGAGGAGTTGAAGGGGGTTGATGTTGAGCGGTGTGTGGGTGAGGCGGTTTTGCTTTTTTCGGATTTGCGGAGTGCGCGGTTGGTTAATGAGTGTGGGGGTTTGACGGTGATGGCGGATTCCTTGTTGCGGCAGATGTTTTATAATTTGGTTGATAACACGTTGAAGTACGGTGAGAAAGTCAGCGTGATTCGCGTGTTTTTCCGTGAGGAAGGCGATGTGTTGCGGCTGGTTTATGAGGATGATGGGGTTGGCGTGGCGGATGATGTGCGGGAGAACCTGTTTCGGGAGGGTTTCGGGAAGGGTACTGGTTACGGGTTGTATTTGATTAAGAGGATTTGTGCGGCGTATGGGTGGACGATTCAGGAAAACGGGAAGCAGGGTGAAGGTGTTAGGTTCATGATGACGATTCCGAAGAAGGGCAAGGACGGCAAGAAACTTTACGAAATAACGAAACGCTGAACTGACGTGCAAATTTTTGTCTATACCCCCCTTATTTAAAGCAGGTGCGTGCGCCGTTTTCCGCATGCTATTGGCGCAGAAAACGCCCAATAAGGACCTACCCCTCTATAGGTTTCTGCAACGATTGGCTATTAGGATCCTAATAGGCGGCAAATATGCTGGTCTGGTCAAGAAAATTTGACTAAGAAACTGGCGGTTGGTCAAGAAATCTTGACAAGAACACTTTAATTGCGGAAACATCCTAGCATAACATCAGGGATGTGCATGAAAAAAAACCTCGCGTTGCTGCTTGCCTTCTTCTTGACTGCGTCATGCGTAATCATGGCTGAACCAGCGTTTTCCTCAGCTGATGCGGCCGAAAACACATGGGTTTCTGCAGCCCCGATGCATAAAGCGAGGGAAAACTTGGGTGTTACAGCGGTGAACGGTAAAATATACGCCATCGGCGGGGACACGCTGAGCGGACCTTGGACTTACTCGATGGGGTTTTCAGGAGCAACGGCGGGTGGAGTAGTTGGCACCAACGAAGAATACGACCCAGCAACGAACACATGGACTTTCAAAACGCCAATGCTAACCCCAAGGACAGGTTTTGCCATAGCCTCTTATGAAAACAAAATATACTGCATAGGCGGCGCTACAAACCATGACATCTACACTGGTCCAACCCTCACTGCAGTGAATGAGGTCTATGACTTAGCAACAGACATGTGGGAAACCAAATCGCTAATGCCTACGGCAACATGGCTGATACCGGCAAACGCAATAAACGGAAAAATCTACTTGATAGACTGGGGCGGCAAGGTTTACGTGTACGACATAGCGGCGGATTCCTGGAGCACAAAATCGACAGCGCCGACGCCGAGTGCAGCAGGGCACGTCTCAGCAGTAGTCAACGGCAAAATCCACTTCATAGGTGGGCTCTCACCTAGTTGCGATTCGCAACTGCATCAGATCTACGACCCCTCCACCGACAATTGGACTTATGCTTCATCTCCGCCTAACAGCGTTGGCAACGCGGTTGGTCAAGGGGCTGCAACGGCAACCACTGGCGAGCTTGCTCTCAGGAGAATTTACGTTTTGGGCCAGCAGGGAAATCTTAAGCAGGATGAACCGAAGGGCTCTAATCGAATTTATAGTCCCCAAGATGATAGTTGGACGTTTGGCGTTAATGTGCCTACAGACCGCATTAATTTTGGTGCAGCGGTGGTGAATGATATAGTATACGTTGTTGGTGGAGGCATCGCCACTAGCTGGTTTGTGGGTACTTTTGGACCTAGTGCAGTAAACGAAAGGTATACGCCTGTTGGGTATGGTACGCCCGACCCGGCTTATGTGCTGGAGAACACTCCGCCAAAAATTAGTGTTCTGTCACTGGCAAACGAGACGTACAATAACTCCACTGTTCTTTTAAGTTATGCTGTGGATAAGCCGGTTAACTGGACGGGCTACAGCCTTGACGGAGGGGAAACCGTGACCGTGGCGGGCAACACCACCATAGGCGGGTTAGCTAACGGCGTGCACAACGTCACAGTCTACGCGAAAGACATGTTTGGCAACGAGGGCGCCTCAGAAACAGTCAGCTTCACCGTGGAAGTTCCTTTCCCTGCGACTTGGGTTGTTGCGCCTATAGCGTTGGTGGCTGTTGTGAGCGTGGGTTTCATAGTCTACTTTAGGAAACGTAAAAGGTGATGCTACGGAAAAAGTAATTAGCCTTTGGCACCCCAAGAGTAAAAAGAGAACAAAAGCAAGTTTGCACATGGGATTTAGCGTAAATGGTGAATTTGAATGACCATACTATCTGACATCGAGCTTCTTTTCCTAATCAGCAATAAACAAATGGTTATAGACCCATTCTCAAAAGACAGGCTAACCCCCGCAGGATACGATTTCTCAGCTGGAGCCGCATGCGATTTACCTCCTAAGCAGCAAACGTTGATAGTCACAGCCGAACATCTTGAGGTACCCGCGGACGTTTTGGGAACAATCTATCTTAAATCCTCCCTGTGCCGAGAAGCATTAATCGGCGGCTTCGCAGTCATTGACCCGGGATTCAGAGGAAAACTAACCCTGTCCCTGTTCAACACAGGCGAATCAACCGTGCGCATAGGCAAAAACGAACCCGTAATCCAAGTGGTCTTCCACAGGACAGGGGAACCTTCCAGCAACCCCTACAACGGCCGATACCAAGACAGCTCCGGATTAGTGGAGAGTAAGCGAAAAAACCCTGAACCGTAAAAAAGATTCGCGGGCACCCTTAACCAAACCTTTTTTGCAGGAAAATTGCTTATTTAAATCCTACCAAATAGAAATAGAGATTTGATTTAGATGGCAACGTCCGCCTCAGATGCAATGCGCGAACTGGCTGGGTTCATAAGAGAATCCGCTGCAATCATACACTACTTTTCCGACATCGTAATAGTCATAACGATTTACAACGCAATCTTCGAACAAGGCGACGCCCAAACCATAATACTCTGGCTTGTGATAGCGTTGATTTCCGCGGGCATCGCCGAACTTTTAAAATCAAGGCTACCTACACCGTTAAGAATACTCCGGCAAAGAAGGAACACCCTATAAATTCCTTCTTGTGGCGCCCCTGCAACAGTGGCTCAAAGGCTTCCAGCCGCTAAATAACAGGCCTGGGCTTCGGCGCCTTTAAATCGTGCACTCTTTTCTGGCTTCTTTTGCTTTGCACTGGTCACAAAGGTCATGACTCGGTCTACCCGAACGTCTCTCGTAGACTTTCAGTGGATACTGCGTGCAGTTCTTGCACCAATGCCATCTGTCAGGTGCTGGTCCCTTAACATACTCCACCACAATCTTATCCTCCCAAAACAGTAACTATGTCACTACTGCTATTTTTCATTTTTCTCTCTACGGCACATGCGATGTTAGTAATAATTCCCTACCTCATGCAGTATCTTTCACTTCAAACATCCGTGAAGACCTTCCCCAGCACAGTCAGCACCGCACGAAAAAACGAAACGCCTGTACCCAGACTGCATAATTCTTAAATATTTTCGCATCCTATTACTAGATGAGGGAAAGAGTCAAATCTATCCCGAACAATGGCAAAGCTTCAACAACACGGAATTACTTAAAAACGAAGCTAAGCGACACGGGTTCAAATTCACGCAAATAGCAATGAGTGCCTTGCTATCAACACGTTATGTCCAGTATACACATCAAATTTCAAAGTACACTCTTTCCCTCTCCTCTTTTCTTTCAAAAAACACGATTCACTCAAAGCGCTCACTCTACTTCCTACGAACGCTCCACATATGAACTTGATTACGGCTGAGCCTGAGTCGCGCCTACAATGTAAACAGGGTATGGTATGATCTCCCCGAATTTCTGTATGTCCCGCTTCACCTGCTCAAACTTCGGTTCCTTGTAAGTGGGAACGATAAAAACAAGCACATCCAACTGGTTTTTAGCGTGAGCCCAAAGGCACCTGAACAGCGACCTGTGAACCGCATCAATTAACGACCGTTCAATTTCGATCCCTGTTTTCTCCTTGAAAGCGTCAAGCTTGTAGGTTATCACTGGAAACAACGACACTTCAATGTCCCACCGATTCTTATGCAGAAAATGCTGCACCCGCTTATGATCTTCCTTTGACGACAAGTCTGTCAAGGAAGCAGCCTCTAGAATAGTTGAAAGCTGCCCCTTCCTCTGCAGTATCGCTTCCGCATCTTTAAAACTGAAAACCTTCCTTTCTCCAACAAGGTCTGAAGCCACCGTGCTTGAACTGTCCGCTTTTGCCTCTTGCGGCTCAGAAACTCCTTGGGTTTTCAAGGCGTACTTGCCCTGTCCAATTCTCCTCAGCACTCTGTCTTCTGGAAGGAAAAAAGATGACTGGCTTTCTACAGAGAGATCCGCCATGACGGTTTCAATGTGCTTCCATTCCCTTCCATACTTCAACTTAAGATAATGCTTTACCTCAGAAACGGAGCCAGAGCCGCCTAAAGCAGTTAACGCTTCGACAATTATCTCTTTCAAATTTAAAACTGGGCTCATTTATGAAACACAATAAACAGAAATGTTACTCTGAGTAAAAATGTTTTGCTAACAGCCGAGTCGCCTTGACCACTTGCTTACGCGAGTTTATACGGCTCTGAAAGGAAATTTTATTGGATAATGCATCAAAAACGGCAATTCCAATCCAGAAACAGCCGAAAAATTAAACGGAAATGCTAAATTGTTCGGGACGCCCCACCCTGCCACTTCGAAGTTCGAAGAGTGAACAACAAGAACGGCTATAACCGTAATAAGATATTGAATTCAGTATGGGAAATCCTCCGCTTGCAAACCTAGAAAATGACCAAAAATTTGATGCTGCCTTAGTGGAACAGCTGGCTAAAATCATCGAAGTTTTGTCAAATTTAGAAGATTAACTCCCAACCTTCCAACTTAAATAAGTTGAAACGGATCTCCTTAATGACTTAACATTCGCTAAAATAGCGAAAATGGTTATTAACAAGAAAACAAATAGGCAGTGCAAGGAGAAACAAAAATAATGCTCATCACAGACATTCCATTAGCGACATTAGTTATAATGTCTGTCGCGGTTGCTGTTTCATTTCTAAACATGGGAATAAACCGCCTTTTGATCACTCGCATGTGCGGATGGGAAGAATACAAAGTGATGCGAAAGGAAACGTCTGAATACCAGTCTCAGCTGATGAAAGCCATGCGCGCCAACGACACAAAACGCGTCGAGAAACTGAAAAGGAAAGAATCACAGATGAGAAACATGCAAAACAAGATGATGAAGCCCCAGATGATACTGTTCCCGATCTCCATGAGCTACATAGTGATCTGGTGGTTCTTCCTAATCCCAACCTTCGGAGGAGACGCCGTAGCGATTGTCCCTGGGCTCGCGCTTAACTTGACTGCCATCGCAAATGGTTTACCTGTGATATATTGGTACATGCTCTGCTCATTCTTCTTTGGAACCCTCGCCTCACGCATAATAGGTGTAACACCTATAGCGTAAAAACGCTGGTTGAGCGCTATGACCAAAAACGAAAAGGTGAAAAGCGCTCCGAAGAAAAAAATTGTAGTCTGCATATCTGGAATGGCTGGAACCGGAAAAAGCACATTAGCCAAGAAACTCGCCAAAAAATACCGGCTGAGGTATTATTCAGGCGGAGACGCGCTCAAGGCTCTGGCAGCCGAAGAAGGCTACGATTCATCCAGCCGCGGATGGTGGGAAAGCCCAGAAGGACTCCGTTTTCTAAAGAAAAGAGAAAAACAGCTTAACTTTGACAAGAAGGTTGACGACAAACTCCTTGAATACGCGGAGGAAGGGCGTGTTCTTTTAGACAGTTGGACTATGCCTTGGCTGCTTAAAACAGGCTTCAAGATATGGTTGGTTGCTTCGATAGAGAAACGTGCAGAGCGAATTGCCAGGCGAGACAGAATTCCCGTGAAGGAAGCCTTCCGGGTTTTGAAAGAAAAAGAAGCGGGAACAAAGACCATTTACAAGAAGCTTTACGGTTTTACGTTAGGCGAAAACTTCGAGCCGTTCAATCTTGTTTTGGATACTGATAACTTGAACGCTGGAGATGTTTTTCAAGTTCTCTGCATGGTAATGGACAATGTTGTCCTTAAAAGTGAGGGTTGCTAGCGAACTCTTTTAATTTCCTTGAAAATGCAATAACTGGATACCGTAAGTTTTAAAACTGAAATTTAACTTTATATGGTATTCTCCGCAGAGCCGCGCTCTGGACGAGGAAGGGAAGCGAGCAAATGAAATTGGAAAGCAGCCGCCTAGTTCTAGGCTGTTCCTTGAAGCAATCGCGCTGTGCGTGATCATAGCCTTCCGTTTCATCACCATAGAAGCCACCATTACGCTCTTGGTCTTCAACCTGCTTTTCCTCTCCCTTACCATCCACTTAAACGGGACACGCAACAAAAAATAGGCATCCTAACCCTAGGCAACATCATCGGTCTCTTCTGGAGCTTTGTCCTAAACCAATTCGCCATCGCCTGCAACATCTTCTTCGGAGAGCCGTTCAGCATTTTCTACGCCATAGCGTATCCTTTCTTAAATTTCATGTGGATTGTGTCCTTCTGGTCCCTGAGCCTCGCGTTTCTTCCTAAGCCCAAAGGCGCGCAAACAGAGGTGAAACCGTGATTATCGCCACGCTAGAAGCCGTATTCCTGTTTGCAACCGCGCTGATGATAGCGTATCTCATCAGACACTACATTTTCACATTAGCCGTTCTAAGAAGAAATAAAAGAGACAGAAATCCTGTTGCCGCAGATGCGAATTATGAGCCAACCGTCTCCATCCTGTTACCCGCCCGGGATGAAGAAAAAGTGATTGAACGATTGTTACAGCGCATGACCGAGCTGACCTATCCACACTACAAACTGCAGGTTATAGCCATTGACGATGCCTCCTCCGACACAACAAGAAACATCGCCGATGAGTTTCCAAAACGACACTCGTTCATTGAAGTGCTGCACTAGGACGAAAAAACCGGCGGCAAAGGCAAAGCCGCAGCCATGAACGCTGGCTTAAAGCTTGCAACGGGCGAAATTGTGCTGTGTTTCGACGCGGACTACTACCCGCAACGAGACATCGTGGAGAAACTTGTAAGGGAATTCGTTGACCCCTCGGTTGGCGCAGTGCAGGGACGACCCGGCGTGTGGAATGAAGCACAAAACGCGGTGACACGCTTGGTGAGGCTGGAACGAGTAGGCGGCTACAGAGTTGACCAAGAAGCCCGAGATAATCTGGGGCTCATACCGCAATTTGGAGGCACGACCGGGGGCTTTAGGCGAAGCATTTTGGAAGATCTGGGCGGTTTTGACGAGTCCATGCTAACCGAAGACACCGATTTGACGTTTCAAATTTACCTCGCAGGCTTCAAAGTTCGCTACGTAGGCGACGCTGAATGCTACGAAGAAGCCGTGGATAATTGGAAAGCGTACTGGCGGCAGAGGCACAGATGGGCACGCGGACACATGCAAGTGTGTTTCAAGCACACGCCCCGAGTGTTGAGAAGCAAAAAACTTAATGCAAAAGAGAAAATTGACGGCTTGCTGCTTCTACACGTGTATTTCATGCCCGTTCTAACTCTTGTCGCGTCTGTTGCGGGCGTTGCCCTAATCATTGCCCATTCCTCACAGCTTATCAACGTGCTTTGGCTTTTTATGCCCCTTTCTTTCTACAGTATAATAGGCAACTTTGCCCCGTTTTTTGAGATTGGAATCGGCGCCTACTTAGACGGCAGAACCAGAATTCAATGGTTAATCCCTCTTTTGCTTTTCGCGTACTTGTATAACGTCCTCATATGCACAAAAGCGTTTTTGGACCTTTGCGTCGCGAAAATTCTTAGAAGAAGCCAGAGCGATTGGGCGAAGACTCACCATGTGGGCGATGGAAACTGTTATATTGAGAATTAAATGATAATGCTCAAAAGATTGTAAATGATTTCGAATCTGATTGCGATTATCATAATAATCATCGCAGCACCCACGCTTATACTCATCACATTTTTACCTGCCTTGATTGAGCTAAAAAAACCCAAAGATGGAGGTCCTCGGAGAATAACAGTTGGAATTTCAGAGGTAGGGCATGATCTTCCCATTGTGAACATGGAAGAAGAACAGAAATTTGACAGTTCGCTGGTGCAAACAATGGCGAAGGTTATTTCGTTTTTGCCGAGCTTGGAGATTTAATGCTTTTTATCCAAGAAAAGCTTGGCGTTTTTCCATTGCTCCTTGGCTAACGCGAGGTTTCCAGAGGGGCTGCCGTAAAGCGAATAAAAAATGTAACACAAATAAGCGCATTGATCACATTCATTGTAGGCTTGACGCAGCGAATCGAATTTTTCGCTCTTCCATAATTTGGGTAAATCAAACACGGAACCCGCAAAATTATGGCTGTGGCACCCGGCGATTCTGCCCAGATGGTCTATGACTAAAAAGTTCTGAAGCGCCTGGCACTTCCAGGTTCTTTTACCCTCTGAAAACAGTGTTCTAAGAACTTTCAAGAGTTTGTTTGTCATGAGGATTTTGCCGTTCTTCTTTTTCATTTCGATTAGAGTATCGCAAAGCTTAACCATAGCTTGCTTGTCTCTTATGATGAACTCGTCATTAGCTTTGCCGATTCTAAAAAGTTGGTTTACGTCACAGGTTTGATCGTAGGAATACAAGCAGTACCAAACTGGGATTCCTTTTTTCGTGAAGTAGTTTGTGATGTCCACGATTTCGTAAAGGTTTTGCTGCGAGATGGTGGGTGTTACGCTCACGTTTATTCCTTCGTTATGCAGCGTCTCCACGGCTTTCATGGCTTTTTTCCATGCACCTGGAACAGCTTTAATGTAGTCGTTTTTGGCTTCGTCCAAGCTGTCTATTGAAATAGCCACAAAATCCACGTTTCGCAGCGCATCAATTTTTTTGGCGGCCATGCTGCCGTTGTCGTAAACTGTGGTTATGAAAAGTTTTGAAGCGTGTTCAATTATTTCGGCCGCATCCTCTCTTAAAAGCGGGTCTCCTCCGGATAACACGATTTCTACGATGCCTAAGTCTTTGAGTATGTCTAGTCCTTTTTTTACCTCTTCGGTGGATAGTTCTCTCTTGTCTTGTTCTTTCCAGACGTTACAGCCTCTGCAGCGGTAATTGCATTTTCTCGTGATAAGCCACTGAGCATGATGAGGCCTGTTAGGGGTTAACGCGTTAATGGCTATTCTGGAGGCTTTTCGTAGATTTATGGTCAAATGTTAAGCACCGCGTAAGCCGATTTTGCTGTTCTATAGACCTACTCCACACGTATATAAGTAATAAGGCAAAACGAGCCGAATCGTAGAATATATAGACTGATGTTTTGCTTCTGTGGAATAGCTTCGGCGGTTGATTGAGAATATTAATTAAGCGATAGCATTTGAATATTGAATATGGACGTAGACGTTGTCATAATTACTCGAAACAGTGAACGCATGCTTAGTGAATGTCTCAAATCTGTTTATGCCAACGTCCCGGTCAACCGCCTGATAGTTGTAGACGGTTATTCGACCGATAAGACATTGCAGATAGTGGGTGATTTTCAGGAGAAACATGGAAACGTTTTGTTGCTGCAGGATAAGGGGACTCGCGCCACGGCGAGGCAAAAGGGCATTGACAACGTGAAAACCGAATGGTTCCTGTTCGTTGATAGTGACGCTGTTCTTTGTAATGACTGGTTCAAGAAAGCCGAGAAACACTTAGGTCCCAACGTGGGCGCGGTTTGGGGAATCGAAGTTTGGTCTACAATCCAAAATCCGACGATTCTTAAACTGTTCTTGACGGTAACGCGGAAAATATTTTATCTTCGAGGCGGAACTCATGACACGCTTATCCGCACAGACTTGGTTAAGGACATAAAAATCCCCAAGATTCTGCATGTTTTTGAGGATGCTTACATCAAAGACTGGATAACTGAGAAAGGATACAAGCTGGTTGCCTGCTACGACCCGTATTGCATTCATTATAGACCCGCAAGCGTCTGGACTATCCAAGGCAGCTTAAACATAATCGCCGACGCAATTAGAGCGGGCAGATTTATTCTGTTTGCTAAATTAACTTTTGCCTATGGTTTTTACACGGCGTACTCGTGTTATCAATTCTTCGCCAACAACTTACAAGGCAAGGCTTCTCAGTTTTAACGCCGTTGATTACCCAGAAGAAATCCACTGGCTCTTTTGGGATTGGATAAATTCTTATTTCCAGTATGTTCCATACATTAACCTTTATCAAGGCGCATGGCTTTGTCAAGACTGAAAGGGGCGCGGTAATGCAGCCAATAGATGTCGTGGTGCTTACAAAAAACAGCGAACACTTACTTGACAAGTGCTTAACCTCAGTCTATGAAAACGTGCCCGTTAAAAACTTGATTATTGTTGACGGTTTTTCAACCGACCGCACCCTGAAAATCATAAACAAAACCCGTGAAGCCCACGGAAACGTCACGGTGCTGAACGTGGACGGTTCAAGAGCCCGAGCACGGCAGAAAGGCATGGAGCAAGTGACCACAGACTGGTTCATGTTCGTAGACAGCGACGTTATACTCAGCCGCGACTGGCTTAGAAAAGCCCAAAAAAACGTGAAAAACGATGTCGGAGCCGTTTGGGGCGTAAACATCGATGTCATCCCAAACATGAAAGACAAACGCATTATCAAACTGCAAAATCTTATCGCAAGACAATGCTTCAGCCTCAGAGGCGGAATGCACGACACGCTTATCCGACGCGAAGCCGTGGAAGACATCAAAATTCCAGAACAGCTGCACGCTTACGAAGATGCATACATAATCAACTGGATCAAAAAGAAAGGCTACCGAACAGTTGTCGGCGACGACGTTTACTGCTTACACTTTAAAGCACCAGAAAACTGGAGTTTGCAGAACGGCGTTTCCCAAGCCATTGTAGAATTCAGGTGCGGGCTCGTTTACTCTCATATGTTCGAGTACATGTTCTTCTACCCAGTTTTCATGTTTCACTGGTTCATCCAGCTCGCCGTTCAAGGCGTCAAAGGCTTTTCATCGCTTCAGCGCGGCCCAAAGATGATCAGATAGTGGACGCGGCAACGCCTTTTCCCCGCCGTCTTTTTGCGTTAGAACACGCTGCGCCTTATTTTCCGTGAACTCGCCGATAACCGAAGCCTGAATCCCCTCAAGCTTCAACGCGCGTACAATCTTGTTTGCGCTTTTTGCTTCCGCCGAAACAAGCAGCGCGCCTGACCCAATCAGTTGTAACGGGTCTACTTGGAAGTGCCTGCAGATTTCAGCGGTTTCACGCTGGACAGGAATCGCTTCTTCAAACACTTTTACGCCCACGTTTGACGCGTCCGCCATCTCGTGAATCCCCCCAGCCACGCCGCCTTCGGTAGGGTCGTGCATAGCGTGGACGCCGCCTGTTCGGTAAGCGGTTAACGCTTCTTTCACAACGCTTATCTGGCTCCAGAAGCCCTTGGCTTTTTCCAACACCGCGGCGCTCAGGGTTTGCCGGAGTTCTTTCTCTCGGTCAGTTGCCAAGATTGCGGTGCCTTCGATGCCTGCGCTCTTGGTGAGGATGAGTTTGTCGCCGGGTTTTGCGCCGCCAGCCGTAACGTAACGGTTTTTTTCTGTCATGCCCATGATGCAGCACACGACGATGGGGTTAGCTAAGCCAAGCGTGGATTCGCAGTGTCCGCCCACGATGGCTACGCCCAGCGCCTTTGCTGCCGCGTTCATCTGAGTGCTTATAGCTTCCACGAGCGTGCGCTCAGCGTTTTCAGGAAGCAGCATGCATGAGAACAGGAAGGCGGGTTCAACGCCGAAGGTGGCAACGTCATTCGCGTTAACGTTGACGGCGAGCCAGCCAATCCGCTCCACTGCGCCTGTTATGGGATCCATGGAAACGACTATTGATTTGTCGCCTAAGTCTAAAACTGCGCCGTCGATTCCCGCTGACGGGCCTACAATGACTTCTTTGCGTTCGGCGCCTAAGTTTTTGAAAACAACTTCTTTCAGGATGTCAACGGGGATTTTTCCAGGCGGCAGTTTCATGACTATATCTTCTGTTAACTCTGGCTTTTAAGTTGTGGGAAAACACGCATCACGGCATGCATGATTGGCACGGCGATTATTAGGCCGACGAGCATCTGAATTGTGTTGATGGGGACTTCTGCCAGAGCAACGTTGAAGGATAGGCCA
This sequence comes from uncultured Candidatus Bathyarchaeia archaeon, assembly GCA_964587975.1. Lineage (GTDB taxonomy): Archaea > Thermoproteota > Bathyarchaeia > Bathyarchaeales > Bathycorpusculaceae > SG8-32-3. Next base: position 4,031 of record CAZPND010000001.1, on the reverse strand, counting down.
AGCGCGAATTGTTCATAGAGGAAATAGCCTGCTACCATTTCTAAACCTCCAACTATGACTGAGATAACAGCGCGTATGGTGACGTTTCGGATGTGTTTTTTCAGTTTCAGGTTTAGGAAACCGACGATTGCGCCTTCTGCACCTTTGATAACTAGTGTTCCTGGCGCGAACACACCGAAGCCTAAGTAAATATCACCAAGCATTGCGCCTATTCCTCCTGAAAGGGCGCCAACTGAGGGTCCAAAAAGTAATGCTGCAACGTAAATGGTTGTTTCTCCAACGTTGAAGTAGCCGGATGTGGCAGGTATGGGAATGGGTGGAATCTGTGAAGTGACTATGAACACAAGCGCAGCGAACACTGCTGCCAGAGCTAACTTAACTGTGACTCCGAGCTTACCGTATTCTTGCTTCATTGACTCCGCGTAGTTAATTTGCCTGTCCAATATAAAAGCATCATTCTTATCCATTTTTACCCTTTATAAAAGGGAGGGGTCTCTCTTTTAGAAGACCAGCTGCTTTGGAAGGGGAAAATCTAAATGGGAGTGCCCCGCTTGAATATAGCCAGTTGAGAGTGACACAGTTATGACTGAAAGAGAAGACCCGATTAAAATGCATAAAGACGCAAACGCCCTTATGGAAGCCGGCAAACTCGAGGAGGCAAGGGAGCTTTTCCTGAGAACCGCCGAGCTTTACAAGAAAAAACAGAATTACTTTGACTCCACAACCATGCTTTACAAGGCGGGCGAATGCAGCTTCGCCTTGAAAGAGTACGAGAAAGCCGTTGAACAGTTCATGCAGTCCGCAGAACTTTCCTTTGACAAAGGATTCGACCGCTTCGGCGTCAGCGCCCTGGACTACGCGAGAGACTGCCAAAAAGCCTTAGGAAACACCAAAGAAGTCGAAGAGCTGACGAAGAAAATCAAGGAAGTCAAAGAAAAACTCGAAAGCGCCTTCTAATCTTCCGTTTCCTTTCGGAACAACCACTTTTACGTTCTTTTTTGCAAGAATCAATAAATAAGAAGCTGAAGCACCCTTTCTAGCAGCAGAGTTTTAAGGGTTAAAGCCATGCCCACGCTCTTCAAGTCTCTGGCGGACCTCCTCGAAAAAGTAGAAGCCACCAAAAAACGACTGGACATAATCGGCATGACCGCCGACTTTTTGAGGCGCTTAGACGCGGAGGAAGTGGAGCCTGCCGTGTCCATGATTCTGGGGCGAGCTTTCCCGAAGTGGAGCCCGAAAACCTTGGACGTGAGCTGGGCGACTCTCAGCGGCATTCTGCAACGAACAGCTGGGGTTGACTGGGACGTTTTCCGTGAAGCCTTCGCAAGCACGGGCGATATAGGTGCGGCTGCCAAGGCGGTTTTTGAGAAAACCAAGGTGAAAAAGCAAGCGTTGCTGATGGAGAAACCGTTGACGATAACGGAAGTGAGGCGTTTGCTGGAGGCGTTAGCGGGCGCTGTGGGTTCAGGCTCAAGAGAAAAGAAGGAACGTTTGATAGCGGCGCTTTTGAGTCAGGCGGCGCCTGTGGAAGCGAAGTACGTGGTGAAGATTTTTGTGGGTGAGATGCGCACGGGCTTGTATGAGGGGTTGATGGAGCAGGCGGTGGCGAAGGCTTTTGATGTTCCGTTGGCGACCGTGCAGAAGGCAAGCATGGCGTTGGGTGACATAGGCGAAGTCGCTGCGTTAGCCAAGACCGAAGGCACGGCGCGTTTGTCACAGGTCGGTTTCCAAGTGTTTAGACCCGTGAAGTTGATGTTGGCTAAGGTGGCGAGCGGTGTGGGTGAGGCGTTGGCGGAGCACGGCGGCAAAACCGCCTTCGAGTACAAGTACGACGGCGCTAGGGTTCAAATCCACAAGCGGGGCGGTGAGGTGCGGGTTTTCAGCCGAAGGCTCACGGACGTGACGCGGAGCCTGCCCGAAGTTGTTGAAGCCGTGAAAGCAAACGTCAGAGCGGACGAGGCGATTGTGGAGGGCGAAGTCATAGCCGTGGACGACAATGGACACCCGATTCCCTTCCAGCATCTGATGCGCCGATTCAAGCGCGTCCACGAAGTGCAGGACATGGCTGAAAAAATCCCCGTGAGGCTCTACCTGTTTGATGTTCTCTTTCTCGACGGCGAAAGCCTAATCGCGCTTCCGTACGTGCAGCGCAGGAAGGTTTTGGCTGAAAACTCGGGGGAAATCTCTTTGACCACGCAGACAGTCACTGACAAAGAGGCGTTTGCGGAAACGTTCCTGAACAAAGCCATGGACGCAGGGCATGAAGGGTTGATGGCGAAGAAGCTGGACAGCCCGTACACGCCTGGCACTCGGGGGAAGCGCTGGTTCAAGATAAAACCTGTTCTGGACCCGTTGGACCTGGTTATCACGGCGGCAGAGTACGGGTACGGGCGGAGGCACGGCTGGCTTTCAGACTATTATCTGGCTGCGCGGGACGCTGCAACGGGCGAGTTTCTGAACATAGGGAAGACGTTTAAGGGGTTGACGGACGCGGAAATCATCGAGATGACCAGAAGGCTTAAGAAGCTAACCGTGCGGCAGGAGCGCAACCGCGTGGGTGTTCTTCCAAAAATAGTGGTTGAAGTCGCATACAACGAGATTCAACGAAGCCCCAAATACAAAAGCAGGATGGCGTTGCGGTTCGCCCGCATAACCCGCATAAGAGACGACAAAAGCCCAGAAGACGCAGACACCATCGAAAGAGTCAGAGAAATCTTTGAGAAACAGTTTGCGAAGAAAGGCAGATATAAGACCGAATAAAACCAGTGCTGTCCTTGACTATGCGTAGGCGAAAAGCCAGAGCTCTGCAGCCACAAACGTTTTGTTGTCCATAGTGATTGGCGGCAAAATGTAATGGTCAAACTCTTGATGTTGAATTAAATCAATTGTCGATGCATTGAAAATCCAAAGACCGTCAGTCCCAGTTAAGATGATTTTGTCATTGCTAACAACTAAGCCGTTGCCCGATGTCTCTATTTGCTTTGTCCAAATCACGTTGCCATTAGCTAAGTCAAGGCTGCATAGCGTTCCAGTGTATTTGCCTGATTCGGCTTGTTTCGCTCCAAAACTCCAGAATAGACGCTGATTTTGGGCATCAACTTGGAGAATTGGAGACGCATAATTGTTTGGAATAGAGAATAGTTTCTGGGTGTCCACTTTGGTTTTCCATGCTATGACGCCGTCTGCTAAATTTAAGGCATAGACGTAGCCGTCAGCTTTTGAAAAAAGTAATAAATTACTGTAAGCAATCGGATCGTAAATATCTGCTCCGAGGTCAATGCTCCAGAGTTCTTTGCCTGTATTAGAATCTAAAGCAAAAAGCATGTATGATGCTGACGTACCGTTAAAAACTGTTTTTACGATGACCTGCCCCGGCCTAATTGCTAAAACATGTGGTGCCCAAACTCCATAGTCCACTCCCCAAGTGAGTACCGTACCGTTCCAGACAACATCGCTAAGCCAAAGGATACTTCCGTCATCCGTATTTAGTTTGAAATAAGGCATGCTTGAAAAATTTCCTGTTAATGCGTAAACGTAGTTGGCGTCAACCGGGTCACCGTTCAAGGTACTCCCACTCACCGACCAAGTTTCATCCGAACTCGCTATTTTTCCTGAGGCTTCCTGCCATAGAAGCGCCCCAGTAACTGCATCGTAAGCACCAATTCCGTCGGCTATTGCATATACCCGACCGTCTTTTAATCGGATTTGAGGTGAAGCGTCAGGATATTGGAAATATCTTCGTTCCAAAGTCCATTGTGGCAACCCATTGTTCTCATCTAAGCAACCAACTTTGCCTTCTCCAAGACCAACATAAACTCGACCTTCCGAGGCTAATACCCCGCCAGAAGGGTAATGTCCAGGCGTGCTATTCCAAATAGACTTGCCATTTTGGCTATCAAAACAGTATACATCGCCTGTCTCATCAGTTGTAAACACTTTTCCATCGTCAACCGTTAAGGCAGTTGCAAAGTTCTTGATTGGAGTCTGCCAGAGAGCATTTGAAGGAACAGTTGATGGCGTGCTTGCAGGAG